>CAYWDO010000174.1:0-4351 GCA_964456995.1 uncultured Brevundimonas sp. | reverse complement strand
CGCCGGGCCTGTCGACCTGATCCAGCACCTTGATGTCGGCCGCCCACTCGTTCGGAGAGACGGTGTAGAGGTGGTAGCCGCGCTGATTGTTGAGCAGTTGAACATTCGGATTGTTGTCCAGCACATTCAGCTCGTTCGAATGACGCAGCCCGCCGCTGCCGCCCGATGAAATCGATGTCGCCAGGAACTCGCTGGCGATGGGCGCGGACGCCAAATCCTCGGGATCTTGCGGCAGATGTCCCACCACGTTCTGGTGCATGTCTCCGCTGCCGATCACGACATTGGTCAGCCCCTTGCGTCTGATGCTGTCGATCAGACCCTGCCGCGCCTGCGGGTAGCCGTTCCAGTTATCGGTGCTGCGCCGGGCCGTGGTTTCGCCGTCCTTGCGCGTGTCGTAGGGCATCACCATCACCTGCTGGGCGATGAAGTTCCAGCCGAAGCTAGGTACAAGACCGTCATCCAGCCAGGCCTCCTGTTCGGCGCCCAACATCGTGCGTGAGGCGGCATAGGCCGGCTTGCAGGCGGCGCGTTCGAGCGGCGTCAGGTTGGCGCCTTCGCATTCCTGGCGGCTGCGATAGGACCGTGTGTCGAGAACGTGCATCCGCATCAGGCGCCCGAAATCGAAACGACGGAAGGCCTGTGCGCCGGCGACGCCGGGCCGGACGCGGGGGCGAACGGGGGCGTGCTCGTACCAGGCCTGAAGGGCGGCGGCCTTTCGCGCCGCGAACACCGCCGGAGGACCGCCGTCCTTGCCGTGTTCGCCCGCCCAGTTGTCGTCGATCTCGTGGTCGTCGAACGTCATGACGAAAGCGGCCGCCGCATGGGCGGCCTGCAGGTCTGGATCGAGCTTGTATTGCGCATAGCGCAGCCGATAGTCCGAGAGCGTGATCGTTTCGCCCCCCCAGTGACGCCGCACGACGTCGTGCTCTCGCGGGCCGAACTCGTAGATGTAGTCGCCATAGTGGAAGACGACGTCGAGGTCGGGTTCCGCCGCGAGGTGACGATAGGCGGTGTAGAAGCCGCGCTCGAAATCCTGACAGCCCACCGATGCAAATCGTACCTGATCCACGGCCGCGCCGGGAAGCGGAAGCGTGCGCGCGCATCCCACGGGACTCGGCAGGTTTCCGGGCGCGAAGAACCGATACCAGTAGGGCCGGTGAGAGGGCAGGCCGGCGACCTCGACATGGACCGAGTGGGCGAGCGCCGCGCGCGCGATCCCGCGTCCGTGCTGGATGATCCGACGGAAGGCGGGGTCCGCCGATACCTCCCACCCCACCACGACATCCACGGGCGGCATGGCGCCGTCCTGAACCAGGGGGTTGGGCGCAAGGCGTGTCCAGATGACGAAGCCGTCGGGCGCGGGGTCGCCGGCCGCAACGCCCAAGGTGAAGGGATCGGTCGAAAACGGCGCGTCCCGGCCCTTTGCAGCAGCCCCTGCGGCGGAAAGGCTGAGGCCAAGGCCGGACAGCAGAACGCCGCGTCGGCCGATAGGATGATGAATCATGGTCAGCCGGGGCCAGGTGATGTCGAGATCATGGGAATGCGGCCGCACCGGGGGAACGGTGCGGCCGTGCTTCGGCGCTTCAGAAGCGGATGGAGGCCCCGATGGACAGGGTCCGGCCGCTCACCGTGCTGGTCATCAGACGGCGGGCGTCCGTGTCGGCATACTGGGTGACGGGTTCATCGGTGATGTTGAGCGCATCGACCCGAATCTGAACCGAGGGTGTCACATTGTAGTAGGCCGTCGCATCAACCACGGTGGACGGGGCGAAATACTCGCCGATGTTGTCGTTGCCGCCGTTGCCTTTGCGATAGCGCGACCGCGAGGCCATCGACACACGCCCGCCGACGCGTTCGCTGTCGTAATAGAGTGTGGCGTTGTAGGACCATTTGGACAGGTCGACCAAGCTCAGGCGGTGCGCGACGCCGTTGAAGAAGACGTCCGTCTCGCCATCCGCATAGGTCACATTGGCCAATACGCCGAAGCCGTCCAACGGCGCCGGCAGGAAGTCGAAATCACGCCGGGCGGACAACTCGACGCCCCGGATCCCCGCGCCGGGACCGTTGACGGGCCGGGTGAAGTTGAACACGACCGAGCCGTCCTGACCCTCTTCAAGCAGATCGAGGGGATAGCCGGTTTCGCTGTAAGGGACGGTCGAGGTCTCGGTCGTGACGAAGGACTTCATCTCCTTGTGGAAGACGCTCAGCCCCAGGTAGCCGCGTTTGCCATCATAATATTCGATGGCGCCTTCGATCGAGTCCGCCGTGTAGGGGGTCAGGTTGGGGTTGCCCGCGCTGATCGTGCCGCCATAGCCCGCGACCCGCACCGTGGCGGCCGCGCTGAGATCGCCTAGAGCGGGGCGGCTGATGTTGCGGTTGGCGCTGAAGCGGACGACGAGTTCGGGGCTGACATCCAGGGCGATGTTCAGCGCCGGCAGGAAGCCCTCGTAACTATTGGTGATCTCCACAGGCACGAGCCCGGCGCTGGTGACCGATGAGCCGATGGAGACCAGTTCGGTGTCATAGTAACGCACTCCGATATTGGCGCGCAGACCGAACGGGCCGACCTCGGTGTCGAGGTCGTATTGGCCGAAGGCCGACACCGTCTGCTCCTCGACCGAATAGTCGGTTCCGACCGACAGGTTTCGGGCGTCAAGGTTTCCACTCTGTCCCAAGGCTTTGAAGATCGCAGCCACGTCGCCGACCACATAGGGCAGGGCGGTGGAATGATTCGTCAGCATCGTCGGGATCGAGGCCAGCGCGTTGCGATTTTCGTAGTTGGCGGTCGCGTCATAGCGGAAACCGCTGTTGGTGAACTTCTTGAACGACGCGCCCGCCTTGATGGTCGAGATGGCGCTGGGCGTCCATTTCAGCCCGGCCTCGCCGGTGTAGAATTCGTTTTCAATATGGTCCCGGCGCCACTGGATGGATTGCAGATCCCAGGCGTCGGGATCGGTCGGGTCGAAGTCGTAGGTGTTGACCGGGTTGTCCGTGTCCAGGCCGCTGAACGACACCGTGTGACCCACGGATTCCAGATAGACGCGCTGCCAGTTGGAATCGAAGGTCGAACTTGACCAGCCCAGAAGCCCCGAAACCTCCAGGGTGTCGGTCAGCATGGTGCGTCCGTTCAAGGCGGCCTGCCAGAACTCGGTCTGATCGACGGTCGGCTTGGACTCAGAGCGAACATCGACGCCGGACACGACGGCGTCCGTGATGCTGTTGTAGCGGTCGAGCGTGACCGACTGCAGCACCTGGGTTCCGCGGACGTCGTTGGCGGACAGGCCGTTGGTGCCGGCGTTGCCCAGTACGTGCTCGTCCCGGTTGTTCGTGAGTTGCCCGTACATCAGATCGAGCGTGACGTCGGTCGCGTCGCTGGGCTGATACTGCAGCGTGGACGTCAGGCCGATCCGCTCGCGCTCATTGAACCAGGTGCCGTAGGTCTGCGCGCGCGAGTTCCAGGCCCGTTCGGCGCCCGTGGCGTTGACCAGTCTGTCGCGATCCTCGGCCGAGACGCCGGGGCCGACGTTGGCCGCCCCGAAATTCATCTTGGACCAGTTCCAGTTGCGATAGCCCCACTCGACCGTCTCGGCGGAACTGTAGGCGACCGACACCAGAGCGCCGAAGTCGCCCCAGCGGTCCGACGCCAGCGCGACGAGACGGGGGCCCGGCGTGTCGGTGTACTGGTTGGACTGAACCTTGGCGTTGGCGACGAAGGTCCGGCCCTGATAGTCGAAGGGCTTGGCCGTGCGCAGCGACACCGTGCCGCCGATCCCGCCCTCGTCCTGTTCCGCAGCGTAGGACTTCTCGACCACCACCTGATTGAACAGCTCGGAGGCGAAGACGCTGTAGTCGAAAGAGCGCGAGCGGCTGGCGCCGCTTCGGCTGTCCATGCCGGACGCCGTATTACTGAGCACCTCCATGCCGTTCAACTGGGTGCGGGTGAAGTCGGGGCCCAGGCCCCGCAAGGAAATCTGTCGGCCTTCGCCGCTGTCGCGCGTGATCGCCACGCCGGGTACGCGCTGAAGCGCCTCGGCCAGGTTCTGGTCGGGAAAGGCGCCGATGTCCTCGGCCAGGATGACCTCTTGCGAGCCGGTCGCCGCCTTCTTTCGCGACAGGGCGCGGCTCAGGCTCGACCGGAAGCCCGTGACGACGACCTCGTCGAGCGTCGTGAGCGTTTCCGAGGGGTAGGTAGCCTGAACTGCCGATTGGGCCGGGAGCGGCGCCGGCATTGAAGCCTGAGCCAGAGCCGCAGGAGCCCCCGGACGACGGGAAACGGAAACCGTGCGGCCGGAAAGACGGACATCAACCGGAAGTCCGCGTGTCAGTTCCGCCAGGGCTGCGGACGCCGTCA
>CAYWDO010000173.1:0-4375 GCA_964456995.1 uncultured Brevundimonas sp. | reverse complement strand
GGCGGCCTGTCCGGCCCCGGCGCCGACTTCCTCCGCGACCAGACCCAGAAGGCCCAGTTCGTTCTGCTGGGGGAGGGTCATAACGACCACGACACCCCCCTGTTCGCCGGGGCGCTGTTCGACAGCCTGCGGGACTGGCGCGCCTTCGACACCCTGGTGGTCGAGATCGACCCGGTCGCCGTCGACACGCTGAAACTGCCCGCCAACCGGGGCAAGCCTGAAGCCGCAGCCGATCTGGCCCGGCGCTATCCCAACCATATCGGTTTCGCTTCGGATCAGGATCTGGAGCTGATGGCCCACGCGGCCGGCGTCGCCGACCTGTGGGGCGTCGAACAGGTGCAGGGCGCTCAACCGCTTCTGGAAGAACTTGTCCCCCTCGCCCCCAATGACGCTGTGCGCGCTCAGGTCGAGACCCTGCTGGCTCAGGTGAAAACCCTTGAGACGCGGCGCGATCAGTTCGGGGCCTTCCTCCACGGGGACGCCGAAACCCTGCCCCGGCTCCAGGCGCTGACGACGGCCTTCGCCGCCGCGCCCGGCTCGCGGGCCGCCTTCCTGCTGGAGACGATGACGACCTCGGCCGAAATCTATTCCTATTATCGCCGCGCCCGAGCGGGCGAGCCGGTCGGCCTGTTCAACAACACCGTGCGCGAGGCGCTGATGAAGCGCCTGTTCCTGCGCCAGTATCGGGCCGCCGAGGCTGCGGGCCGCACGCCGCGCGCCCTGTTCAAGATGGGCGCCTGGCATATGTACCGGGGGCGCAATCCCAATCAGGCCTTCCCGATCGGCAACTTCGTCCACGAATTCGCCATCAGCAACGACGCCGAGGCCTACGGCGTCTATGTCGTGGCGCTGGGCGAGAATTATGCGGACGTCAGCGACCTGTCGTCGTGGATGGCGCCCCTTATCTCCGCCAAGCCGGATCAGCCGGTCGTGATCGACCTTCGGGCGCTGCAGCCGACCGCCAAGCTGTTCGTTGATCAGGTTCCGGTCGAGCAGCGGCCGGCCTTGCGCGACTTCATCTACGCCTTCGACGCCCTGGTCATCCTGCCAAACAGTCAGAAGGCCAGCTTTGATCGCACGGGCTTCCCCGAGCGCTAGATCCCGGCGGCCGCCGCCTCAGGCGTCGTCCTCGATCTCATGGATCTGGTCGTCGTCGAGGCCGAGGTGGTGGCCGATCTCGTGGATCAGGACGTGGGCGATGATCTCGGCCAGGCCGACATCGCCGCGCTCGCACCATTCGTCGAGGATCGGACGGCGGTAAAGGAAGATGCGCGACGGCTCCGGCGCCGGACCCATGGCGTCACGCTCGCCGATGTGGACGCCGGAATAGAGGCCCGACAGTTCAAACGGGTCTTCGATTTCGAGGTCCGCCAGCGTCTCTTCATCGGCGAAGTCGTCGATGCGGATGACCACGTCGCCTGCGGCCTGTCGAAACACGGCGGGCAGGGCGGCGAAGGCGGCTTCGGCCAGGCGGGCGAAGTCGTCGAGCGAGGGGGCGGACTGGTCGTTCCACGCCGGGGTCGTGATCTGGGTCATGGCTTCGATATCGCCCGCATCAGGCCATGTCGCAATCGGCCGTCTCGCCGCATCGCAATTCGCGCAATCAGGGTATGGTAAACGCGAATCGGTCGCCGCCCCGTGCGGGGTCCGGCCGTTCGATAGACCAACTTTCAGGGAACAGGATGGCCGAGGCCGACATCGCCTATGTGGCCACTGCGGGCGCAGCGGGTCTGGCGCTGGCGATCAGCGCCTGGGCCTGGCGGCTGCGCAAGCGTCTGGGCGCGCGCGAGGCCGAGGTCGAGGCCTGGCTGTCGGGCGAACGCGCCCACGCCGCCGCCTGCGAAGGCGCCTTGAACGTGTTCGACGACGTGCGGCTGGCCCTGACGCCCGAGGGCGCGGCCCAGTCGGTGTTCGGCGCGCCTGAGGCGCTGGCGGTGCTGGCCCCCGGTCGCGAAGGGATCGCCGCCGCCGTCGCCATCATCCAGGCCCTGAACGAGACCCAGACCGCGCGGATGGAAGGCCTGGTCCAGCGCGGCGAGCCGTTCGAGACCCTGCTGGAATCCGCCGACGGCGCCTGGGCGGTCGAGGGGCGTGCGCTCGGCGGTTCGGCCTGGCTGCGGCTGTCGCGTCTGGGCGGAGCGGAGACGAGCGCCGACGCCGGCCTGGGCGCCCTGGCCGAGGCTTCGCCCGCTCCGACCTGGGTGGTCGACGGGGCCGGCCAACTGATCTGGGCCAACAAGGCCTGGCTGACCGAGGTCCGGGCCGAGACGCTGAGCGAGGCGCGCGAGGCGGGTCTGAGTTTTGATCGCGGCGCCGACCTGATCGTGGCCGAGGCTTCGCGCCTGAACGCGCGTCAGGACGGCTTCCGCTGGGTGTCGTCGGACGGCCGCCGCCGCGCCTGGCGCATCCTGGCCGAGCCGCTAGCCGGCGGGCGCGGCGCCGTCATCGCCTTCGCCATCGACATGACCGAGGCCGAGGAGACGCGCGACACCCTGCGCCGTCACGTCGAGGCCCATGACGAGACCCTGAACCACCTGGCCGATGCCGTAGCCATCTTCGGTCCGGCCAAGCGGCTGGCCTTCCACAACACCGCCTTCCAGCAGTTGTTCAACATCGACCCCGCCTGGCTGGACGAGCGTCCGACCCACGCCGAGCTGCTGGACCGCCTGCGCCAGAAGCGCCAACTGCCCGAGGTCATCGACTACGCCGGGTGGAAGGCGCAGGAGCTGGAGTTCTATGGTGCGGCCACGGCGTCGCCCGACGACAGCTGGTCCCTGCCCGACGGCCGGACCCTGCGCGTGGTGCGCCAGCCGCACCCCCTGGGCGGCATCCTGCTGATCTTCTCGGACATCACCGACGAGCTGCAGCTGCGCAGCCGCTACAACGCCCAGATCCAGGTCCAGACGGCGACGCTGGACAAGCTGAACGACGCCGTCGCCGTGTTCGGCTCGGACGGTCGGCTGCGGCTCAACAATGACGCCTTCGAGACCTTCTGGGGCGTGTCGGCCGAGAAGTTGGCCGAGGCCGGCGACTTCGACGCCGTGGCCGCTCTGTGCCGTCCGGTTCTGCCCGACGCCGCCCTGTGGCTGGGCCTTAAGGCGCGCGTGGCCGACCCTGACCCGGAAAGCCGCGTGGCTGTGTCTGGCGAGGGCCGCACCGAGGACGGGCGACTGGCCGCCTGGCAGACCCGCCCCCTGCCCGATGGCGCCACTTTGGTCGCCTTCTCCGACGTCACCGCCCGGCGCGAGCTGGAACAGGCCCTGGCCGCCAAGGAAGCCGCCTTGGCGGAAAGCCAGGCGCTGAAGCGCGAGTTCGTCGGCAGCGTCTCCTACGAACTGCGCACGCCGCTGACCACCATCGTCGGCTATTCCGAACTGCTGGAGGCCATGGGCGACCTGCCCGAGCGCAGCCGCCAGCACGCCGGGGCCATCCGCGTCGCCGCGAGCCATCTGGCCCGCTCCATCGACGATGTTCTGGACATGGCCCAGATCGACGCCGGCGAGATGGAACTGACGCTGGGCGATATGCGGGTTTGCGATCTGCTGGAGGCTTGCGCTGAAAAAGTGCGGGCCAAGGTCGAGGGCCGCGGCGCCGTCCTGACCGTCGCCTGTCCGCCCCGGCTCAAGCCGATCCGCGGCGACGCCCGCCGCATCGCCCAAGCCGTCGATCACCTGCTGGAAAACGCCTGTCGCGCCGTGTCAGAGGGCGGGGCCGTGAC
The DNA here is from genome assembly GCA_964456995.1 of uncultured Brevundimonas sp. Taxonomy (GTDB): domain Bacteria; phylum Pseudomonadota; class Alphaproteobacteria; order Caulobacterales; family Caulobacteraceae; genus Brevundimonas. The sequence continues at coordinate 657 of CAYWDO010000173.1, read as the reverse complement.
CCTGACCGCCGAGGTCGGTTCGGGCGAGGTGCGCATCCGCGTCGAGGACACCGGGCGGGGCATCCCTTATCACCTGCAGGCCCACGTCTTCGACCGCTTCGTGCGGCGCGAGCGCGGCGGGCCGGGCGTGGCCCTGGCCCTGGTCAAGGCCCTGGTCGAACTGCACGGCGGCTGGGCCGAGGTCCAGTCGGAGCCGGGCAAGGGCGCGGCCTTCATCCTGCACCTGCCGGTCGAGGCCACGGCCCCCACGGCGGCCCCGGAACTGCTGCTGGGCTGATCTTTGCGCCGATCTCGTGCTAGAGGGTTTGTCCAAGCCCCTCAGGACGACCCCATGGCCGACGCGACCCGCCCCCTGCTCAAGACCGCCATCATCTATGATTTCGACGGCACCCTGGCGCGGGGCAATATGCAGGAGGTCAGCTTCATCCCCTCGATCGGGATGACCCCGGCCCAGTTCTGGAACGAGACCGTCCGTCCACGGACCATCGCCTCCGACGGCGACGGCATCCTGATGTATATGCAGATGATGCTGCAGACCGCGCGTGATCAGGGTACGCCGGTGACGCGCCAGACGCTTCAGGACCACGGCCGCGACGTGGCCCTGTTCGAAGGTCTGCGCGACCGCTCCTGGTTCGACCGCATGAACGCTTTCGGCGC
>CAYWDO010000172.1:0-4380 GCA_964456995.1 uncultured Brevundimonas sp. | reverse complement strand
TCGACAGACTGAGCCGCGCCACGGTCGGCGCCGGCATGATCAGCTTCGCCCTGCGCCGTGCGCACAATATTCATCGCCAGTCCATCAAGGTGGATCGCCAGCAACGCGCCGCCCTGAAGGGTCAGAAACCCGCCGTCGTCTGGCTGACCGGCCTCTCGGGCTCAGGCAAGTCCACCATAGCCAATCTGGTTGAGGAACGGCTGACGGCCGGGGGCCGCCACGCCTATCTGATCGACGGCGACAACCTGCGCCACGGCCTCAGCCGCGACCTGGGTTTCACAGAAGCCGATAGGGTGGAAAACATCCGCCGAGCTGCTGAGGTGGCGCGGATGATGACCGACGCGGGCCTGATCGTGCTGGTTTCGCTGATTTCACCCTTCCGGGCGGAACGCCGCATGGTTCGCGAAATGATCCAGGATGGCGAGTTCCTGGAAGTTTTCGTTGATGCGCCCCTTGATGTCGTGGAGGCCCGAGACGTCAAAGGCCTCTACGCCAAGGCCCGGCGCGGCGAGATCGCCAATTTCACGGGGGTCACCAGCCCCTACGAGTCCCCGACCGCGCCAGATGTTCATCTCCGCACAAACGAGATAAGCCCCGACCAGGCGGCGGACGCGATCATCGCCCGCCTGGACGCCAACCGTCGGCTGAAGTCCTGACGTTACCCGAAAATCAAGCCGTTATCGGCCTCAAGTTCGTTCCGTCGACAGGGAGATCGCTTGCGCTTGTCACGGCGCAAGCTATGGTCGCGACATGATCGCGCCAATGGTAGAGGCTGCATCATGACAGATTATCTTCTTGCGCCCGGCGCGCTTCAATTGCCCTGATGTTCGAACCCATCGTCCGCCATTTCAGAATCGTCGGCGCATTGATCATGCGCGAAATGGCGACGCGCTTCGGGCGTGAGGGGCTGGGCTTTGCCTGGGTCGTGGGCGAACCGCTGATTTTCTGCTTCGGCGTATTGGTTCTGTGGGGCGTGACCAAGCCGGCTTATGAGCATGGTGTTCGGGTCGCCCCCTTCGTCATGACGGGCTACATGTGCCTGATCCTCAGCCGGCACATGATCGGCCTGCTAGGCGGGGCTCTGCAGGCCAATCTGGGACTGCTCTATCATCGCCAGATCGCCCCCCTTCACATTTTTGGGGCGCGCATTCTGCTCGAGCTCGGCGGGGCCACCGCAGCCTTCTTTATTGTCTATCTGGTGCTGTTCTGCCTCAAGCAGGTGGATCTGCCGCACGACTACCTGCTCCTCTATGCAGGATGGGGTCTTCTGGCCTGGGTCTCCTGCGGCTTCGCTCTGATCCTGACGGGTTTGGCCATGCGCTATGAAACCTTTGAGCGCGTGGTTGGCCTGATCAGCTACATCCTCATTCCCGTGTCGGGCGTATTCTTCATGGTGGCATGGCTGCCGCCGGGCGTGCGGGAGCTCTATCTTTACGTGCCCTTTCCACATGGCGTGGAAATGATTCGCGCAGCCGTTTTTGGTGAATTTGTTCCGACCTACTACGATCCGCTCTACGCGATGAGCGTAGGGGCCGTTTTCAACATCCTGGGGCTCTTGCTGATTGCAGGCGCACGGGACCGCATCTCCGTTGAATAAAGACATCGTCCGACAATGAATGACATGACCAAGAAGACGAATGGCTGACACCAACCTGACCTTCATCGGGGCGGCTGAAGAGCCCCGCGCCCCTCGGCCGGCCAAGCGTTCGTGGCGCCGTCGGGTTCCGCTGGGCTTCCTCGTGGTCGTCGTGGCGCCGACCGTGCTCGGCGCCATCTACTACGGGCTGATCGCGTCCCCCCGATATACGTCGGAATCCCATTTTGTCGTGCGGTCCGCCAGCGCCTCCCAACCCACAGGACTGGGTCTGGCCCTGCAAGGCGTCGGACTGTCCGCGGGCACAAGCGACGCCTTCGCCGTGCACGAGTACATGACCTCGCGCGACAGCCTTAAGACCCTTCAGTCGCGCTTCAATCTCAAGGCTATGCTCGCGCCGCCTGGGGCGGACTGGTTGTCGCGAGCCCCTCGCCCGTGGGAAAGCAACGGAGACGAGACCCTGTACAAGGGCTTCCAACGTTTCCTGACTGTCGGTTACGACGCTACGTCCGGCATCAGCACGTTGCGCGTGGAAGCGTTCAGCGCCAAGGACGCAGAGCGGATCAACGCCGCCATGCTCGATAGCGGCGAAGCCCTGATCAATCGCCTAAACGAACGCTCTGCGGCCAACGCCGTTAGAGATGCTCGGCTGTCCTATGAACAGGCGAGCAAGGAAGTCGCCACGTCACAGCAGGCCCTGACCTCGCTGCGAAACAGCGCCCAGTTTATTGATCCCCGCACAGCTGTGGCGGAAACGGCCGAGGTCGTCGGCGGCCTTCTGGTGACGATTGCACAATTGCGGGCCGAGCGCGCGCAGGTGGCCGCCGAGGCTCCCTCCAGCCCGCAGCTTCCGTCTCTGGACAACCGGATCGCGGCGTATGAGCGTCAGGTCGCCGAAGCGCGCGCCAAAGCCACCGGAAGCGCCTCCTCCCTGGCGCCGAAAGTCGGGGCTTTTGAAGACCTGATGATGCGCCGTGAAATCGCCGACAAGGTCATGGCCCAGGCGACGGCCGCGCTCCTTACCGCGGAACAGGACGCACGACGTCAGAAGCTGTACCTGGAACGTATTGTTTCCCCCAGCCTCCCGGACAAGCCAACCGAGCCGAAGCGCTGGATCGCCATGTTGACGATCTTCGCCTCGTCGCTGCTGGTTTACGCCGTGGGCTGGTTGATCTGGGCGGGCGTCCGGGAGCACAGGCAGGACTGATGCAAACTCCCGAGGCTCCGGGCCTGCGTCTCATCAACGTCGGGAAGACCTATCACGGCGCGAAGAAACCTCTCTTCCGGCATATCGAGTTCGATCTGGCCAAATCCGGGCGCCTCGCGATCCTGGGGCGGAACGGTCAGGGCAAGTCCACCCTGATCAAGATGCTTGGCGGCGTCCTGCCGGAGACCGAGGGGCGTATAGAATGGCGCATGTCTTCATCATGGCCCATCGGGTTTGGCGGCGGCTTTCAAGGCAGCCTGTCGGGCCTGGACAACGTCCGCTTCCTCGCCCGTCTCTATGACCGAAACTATCATGAAATGCTTGAGCGCGTGGACGACTTCGCCGAGTTGGGCAAGGCGCTGCGCGACCCTGTGAAACACTACTCTTCCGGCATGCGAGCACGTCTGGCCTTTGGCCTGTCGCTAGCCATCGAGTTCGACTGCTATCTCATTGACGAACTGGTCGCAGTCGGCGACGCGCGATTCCAGCGAAAGTGTCAGGAAGCCCTGTTTGAACACCGCGCCCACCGCGCATTCCTGATGGCGTCCCACGACACGCATCTGGTCGCCAGCTATTGCGATCGCGCCCTGATTATCGAAGGCGGCCAGGCCAAGGTCTTTGATGACGTCAACGAGGCCGTCGAGGTCTACACCTGGTTGCGCGCTGCGTGAGTTACTCTGTTTCCGGAACGGTCCGGTGGATCGTTATCCCGCCCTTCCTCAACGATGCTGGCTATCGAGCAGCCGTCGCAGCAGCGACGGAAAAGGCCGGCCTACGGCTCCACGACATTGATCTGGACCCCGCTCCCCCAGAGATCGACGGCTCTGACACGGTCTTCTTGACGGCAGACGCCCATAAGGCTCTGGCGGCCGGCGTCGCTGCCGAGGCCCTCGCCTGCATCATATCGGATCAGGGGATGAGGCTCCTGGGCGACGAAGATCATGACGCCTTGCCGCCTCACATCGCGATCTTCACAGATCTCATGGGACGGACAGCATTATTGCCGCAGGATCGCGTATTCCGCGATGCGGATTTCGTCTCTGGTCCCATCGAGATTCTGCCCGGCATCAGAGTGGAGCGGCCTGCGCTTGGGTCCACCGCGCTTTCGCCTCGCCTCCAGGCCGTCACGCGAGCTGTCGCCCTGCTGGATCCGTCCTCGCCGACAGCGTTCTGGGCGCCAGAGCTGTTCAACTATGATTCTCGCCGGATCCCCGGAGGCAAGCCCGGAGAACTGGACCTGACCGGTCGTCCGCGCTTCATGATCACCGGCCCCTACATCACGTTGCCTGCAGGACGTTGGCGGGCGACTTACCGTCTGACGTTCGACGCCAAAGGCAGCCGGGTGCGGTTCCGTACAGATTGGGGCGGTCAGACGGACTTCATCTCGGAAGAGTTCACGCCCGGTCGCCCCGGCGTGTTCGAGATCGTTCAGGAATACGAGTGGAAAGAGCCGGCGCCCTGCGAGCTGAGGGTGGTTGTTCTCGAAGGCGTCTTCGACGGTCGCATGACTTTCAGCGGGGCCGAAATCAGCCGCATCAGCTAGGCTCCTGGCGAGCCCAGGCGCGCCAATCCTTGCTGA
>CAYWDO010000171.1:0-4534 GCA_964456995.1 uncultured Brevundimonas sp. | reverse complement strand
AGCGACAGCTTGGCCAGTTCGACGTTCTTCAGCGCGAAGGGGATGCCGACCAGGCTGACGAACTGCGGCACCGCGATCAGGATGTGGGCCAGGGCGATGTACCAGCCGGCCAGCACCAACCAGATCACGTTCAGTCCGACGCCTAGACACCCGACGCCCAGATCGACCGGGTTCGGATCGCGCCAGACGATCTCTCGTCCGAACGGCCAGAAGGAGTAGCTGGCGATCCGCCATGCTGAAAACGCCCAAGGCAGCCCCACCACCGTCAACGCCAGCAACAGCCCGCCGACCAGCCAGGCCAGCCCCGAGACGAAACCGCCCAGGAAGAACCACAGCAGGTTCAGGATCAGTCGGATCAAGGTCGTCTCCCCATGCGCGAACGGCGCGACATCCCTGATATGGCGAAAGGCCCCGCCTGTGACAGCGGGGCCCCGGTGAATTCGCTGTAAGGAAAGCTAGTGCTTCTCGGTCCAGCGCGCCTTGGCCTCGTCCTTGGTCAGGTTCAGGTGGACGTGCTCGTCCACATGATCGACCCAGCTGACCGGGATCATGTGGTGCTTCAGGCCTGCGCCCATGTCGAACTTGGCCAGCTCGATCTGGTCGCCCATCACATGGTCCACCCGGCCGACGTGCTCGCCGTCCGAACCCACGACTTCGAGATGTTCCTTGATCATCGAGGCGTTTATCATCGTTGTCTCCATTGCTGATTGCGGGTGGTGGGGAAACGACCCATGCCGCTTTCGGGTTCATCACAATGTCGATCGAGGAAGTTCACGATGTCGCTGACTAGACGCCAGTTCCTTCAGACCTGATGGGCGAGATCGTCAATCTGAACAAGGCGAGGAAGGCGCGTGACAAGGCCGAGGCCAAGCGCGCCGCCGACGCCAATCGCCTGGCCTTCGGTCGCACCAAGACCGAGCGCCTGACCACGCAAAAGGAACACGACCGCGAAGCCGAGAAGCTCGACGGTCACAAACTGGACGAGCCTGAAAGCTAGGCCGCCGCCGACCGTTTCGGCGCGCGGATCAGGAACAACTGTCCCGCCAGCACCAGGGCCAGCCCCAGGAAGGCGATCAGGCCGAACCGCGCCCCCTCGAACAGCACCGACACAAGCATGGCGATGGGCGGCGTCAGGGCCGAGATATAGCTGGCCAAGGCATAGCCGCGGGCCCGCGCGATGGTGAAATACAGACCGAACGCGATCACCGAGCCGAACAGCGACAGATACAAGAGCGAGATGACATAGGCCGGGCTCCACGCCACCGACCAGGACACGCCGGTCACAAGGCCATAGAGCGCCAGCGCGGCCGTGCCATAGGCCATAGCCCAGGCCGTGCCGGGCAGGACCTGAGCGCCCGCCTCCTGTCCCTTCCAGGCGAACCAGTTGCCGAACGCCGAGGCTACCACCGCGATCACGGCGAAGGTCACGCCCTCGACCGCGTGCAGGCCCAGCCCGGCCCCCATGACTTCGCCGCCCGACAGGACGGCCACCCCGATCACCCCCATGCCCGCACCCAGCCAGGCCGCCGAAGCCGCCTTCTGCTTCGAGACCACGCGGAACAGGATCAGGTTGAGGAAGGCCAGGGCCGCAAAGATCACCGCCACCACAGCCGAGGCGATCTTCTCCTCCGACGCATAGACAAAGGCGTAGCTGATCGAAAACGAGAACAGCCCCTGCCCCATGGCCGCCAGGTGCTGCGGCCGCGTCATGGCCAGCTTTCCGCCCGTCGCCTTGACGACCAGGGCCAGCACCGCCGCCGCGATGGCGAAACGCATTACCACCGACACCACCGGATCGACCGCGCCCAGTTGGAAGGTGATGGCGTACCAGGTCGTGCCCCAGATCAGGGCGCAGACGCCGATGCCGCCGATCGCCACCGTGGCCGGAGACATCAGTGGCTTCACGGGTTCGGTCACGGATAGGGCCTCAGGGCGACTCAGTTGAAACGAAAGCGGAACCTCCGTTAACACCGGATCGCGAGCGCCGCGCCTCACGTCTTGCAGCCTTATGTGACGCTGGCGCGTTCTGCTAAGCTCGCCTTCTCACAGGACTTCTCCTCATGCGCTTCCTTCCGCTCATCGCCCCGCTCGCCCTTGTGGTCGCCGCCTGTTCCAGCGTCGCCGCGCCAGAGACCGGCAGCACGTCAATCGACGTCACCGCCTCCTATCGCGAACGCATCATGCTGCCGCCGGGCCATGTGCTGACGGTCAAGGTCGAAGACGTCAGCCTGATGGACGCCCCCGCCCGCGTTCTGGCGGAAACCAGCAGGCCGCTGGAAGGCCGAGGCCCGCCCTACGCCGTCACCCTGTCCGTGCGGAACAGCGAGATCGATGCTCGCCACAGCTACGCCGTCCGCGCCGAAATCCGCGATCCGGGCGGCGCCCTGCGATTCACCACCGATACGCGACATTCCGTGCTGACCCAGGGCGCGTCGAACAAGGTCGACATCATCATGGTCGGCGTTCGATAGGCCGTGAGCAGCCTCGCCAAGCGTTCCGTCCTCCTGTCCGGCCACGCCACCTCGGTGGCGCTGGAGCCGGAGTTCTGGGCCGTGCTGGACGCCATCGGGGCTGAACTGAACCTCGGCCGCGCCGCTCTGTTGATCCGCATCGACGCCTGGCGCGGCCGTCGCCCCCTCGCCTCGGCCTGCCGGGTGCTGGCCCTGCAATGGGCCAGCGGCGACCGCAGCTTTGCAGGAACCGAGACATGACCACCGACAGCCGTCTGATCCCCGCCGCCGTCATCGGCGGTCTGCTGGCCATCGGCCTGATCGGCGCCGGCGCCCTGATCGGTCAGGGGGTAATCAACGCCCGCGCCGGCGACCGCTCCGTCACCGTCCGCGGCCTGGCGGAAAAGGACGTGAAGGCCGACCTCGCCGTCCTGCCGATCCGCTTCACCGCCTCAGGCGAGGTCCTGTCCGAGGTTCAGGCCCGCATCGACGGCGACCTGGTCATCGTGCGTCAGTTCCTGAAGGCCCAGGGCTATCCCGACGCCTCGGTCGATCTCGGTCCCCTGGGTGTCGCCGACACCCGTTCGCGCGAATACGCCAGCCAGACCGGCGGCCCTCGCTTCATCCTGAACCAGACGGTCGTCGTGCGGACCAATGACGTGGACCGGGTTCAAACCACCACGCGCAACCTCAACGATCTGGTGCGCCAGGGCGTGGTGCTGCAGGATTTCCAGGGTCCGTCCTACATCTTCACCCGGCTGAACGACGTCCGCCCCGCCATGATCGCCGAGGCCACCGCCGCCGCCCGCACCGGCGCCGTCCAGTTCGCCAAGGACTCCGGCGCGCCTCTGGGCCCCATCAAGTCAGCCGGTCAGGGCTCGTTCGAAATCCTGCCTCGCGACGGCTCCGGCGATGAGGCCACCTCGCTGAACAAGAAGGTCCGCGTCGTGACCACCATCAGCTACCGGCTGAAGTAGCCGCCAGACCCCGATGTCCCGACAAAAAACCCGCCGTCCCTTCCGGGGCGGCGGGCTTGGAAGCGTTAGCCCTGCGGCTCAGCCGCCGGCGCCGTCACGGTCGGCGGTTCGGCCGGGCGCGGCATGTCCGGCATGCGCGGCGTGTCCGGCAGCTTCGGCGCGGGAACATTGATGTCCAGATTGACCTCCGGCGCTTCCGGCACAGCGGGCGCCCGCCCGCCGGAATAGAGGAACCAGCCGATCACGGCGACGGCCACGATCAGACCCCCGACGATGAAGGCCAGCATGCCGCCGCCTCCTTTTCGTTCCGGCGCGGCGGTGTTGATCGTCGTCTGGTGCACGACGCGTTCGGGCGGCGGGATATTGGGATCCGTCATTCAGAGCCTCCTTACTGACCGCTCGGCACGGCCGGGGCCGAAACTTCGGGCAGTTTCACGTCCACGTCGATATTCTTGGTCTCCGGCGCGCCGCCGCGGCCCAACAGGAACCAGGCCAGCACCGCCACTACGACCACCAGGCCGCCGACGATGAAGGCCAGTCCGGCGTTTCCGCCTCCGCTTGAACTCTCGGCCATTCGTTTCCCTTCCATTGCTTCCCCTGAGGTCGTGAGAACGAGGGTCAGGCTTGGCGGTTCCCAACGGCCATTTTCAATCGGGGGCCTGACTTTGGCCTCTGTGCTGCTTATGTTCTCCTCCGAATCCGCCCTGCGTGAGCCGCTTATCCTGTGACCGACCTGCCCGCCCCCCGCATTTCCGACCTCGCGCGTGCCCAGTCGCCCGACGGCGCCGCCGCTGGCGTTCGCGACTACCTGTCCGGCCTGAACCCCGAACAGAGGCTGGCGGTCGAGACGACCGAGGGACCGGTTCTGGTCCTGGCCGGCGCCGGCACCGGCAAGACCCGCGTCCTGACCACCCGCCTGGCCCACATCCTGGCCACCGGCCGGGCCAAGCCCTGGGAACTGCTGGTCGTCACCTTCACCAACAAGGCCGCGCGCGAGATGCGCGAGCGGATCACCCACCTGATCGGCCCCTCGGCCGAGGGGCTGCGCTGGCTCGGCACCTTCCACTCGGTCGCGGCCCAGATCCTTCGCCGTCACGCCGAACTGGT
>CAYWDO010000170.1:0-4646 GCA_964456995.1 uncultured Brevundimonas sp. | reverse complement strand
GCGGCGGCGGCTATAGCGTCGCCGTTGCAGGAGTATTGCGCGCGTGCCGGAACTGACGCCTGAAATCATCGCCCTCTTGGGGCTGGCGTCGGTGATCGCCGGCTTTATCGACGCCATTGCGGGGGGCGGTGGGCTGATCTCGCTGCCGGCCCTGTTGTCGGTGGGGCTGAACCCGGTCGCGGCCATCGCCACCAACAAGGTGCAGGGCAGCGTCGGCACGGCGTCGGCCCTGTGGAACTTCTGGCGCAAGGGCCGCGTGGACTTCGGTCTGATCCGCTGGCCTCTGGCCCTGGTCGGCGTCGGGGCGGGGCTGGGGGCCTTCGCCGTGACCTTGGTGGACTCGCGCTGGCTGATGATCCTGCTGCCGGTGCTGCTGATCGGCATCGCCCTGTATTTCCTGTTCGGGCCCAAGGCCTCGGACGAGGACGCCCACGCCCGGCTGACGCCCCTGGCCTATGCCTTTGTGGCGGGCGGGATCGGCTTTTACGACGGCTTCTTCGGGCCGGGGACAGGGTCGTTCTTTGCGCTCAGCCTGGTCATGCTGCTGGGCATGGGGCTGACGCGGGCCACGGCCCACACCAAGGCGCTGAACCTGATGAGCAATGTGGTCGGCATCGTGGTGCTGGCGGTCGGCGGACACGTGGTCTGGGCGCTGGCCGGGATCATGGCCGTGGGTCAGTTCGTCGGCGGGCGGATGGGCTCGCACGCCGCCATGCGGTTCGGGCCGCGGCTGATCCGGCCCCTGCTGGTGATCATCTCCCTGGCCATCACGGCGCGGCTGCTGTCCGATCCAAGCAACCCGCTGCGGGTCATGGTGACGGGCTGGCTGGGCTAGTTCGGAACCAGCATCTCCAGGGCGGTCAGCAGGCCGGCGGCGGTGATGGGCTTGGCGACGTGCAGGTCGGCTCCGGCGTCGCGGGCGGCGTCGCGGTGTTCGGCCATGGCGTTGGCGCTCAGCATCAGGATCGGGGTGCGCGGCGTCGCACGGCGGGCGGCTTCGACCGCGCGGATGGCGCGGGTCGCCGTCAGCCCGTCCATGCCAGGCATCTGCATATCCATCAGGACCACGTCGAAGACCCCGGTTTCAAACGCGGCGACGGCTTCCGCGCCGTCGCTGACGGTGACCAGTTCGGCGACATGATCGGCCAGGATCAGCTGGACCACGCGCTGGTTGACCGGATGGTCCTCGGCCAGAAGCACCCGTAGCAGGCGAGACGGCTGCGGCCCGGCCGCGCGCGCGGCACGGTCGCGGGCGTCATAGCTCTGAAGGCTCTCGGCGCGGGGCAGGGGGAGTTCGACGCGGAAGCGGCTGCCGACGCCGGGGGTGGAGGCGCCTTCGATTCGTCCACCCATCATCTCGGTCAAGGAGCGGCAGATCGACAGGCCCAGGCCGGTGCCGCCGAAGCGCCGGGTGATGGAGGCGTCGGCCTGGCTGAAACGCTGGAACAGCTGGGCGGCGTGGGCCGCGTCGAAGCCGACGCCGGTGTCCTCGATCTCGAACGACAGCAGGGTCGGGGCGCCGTCGTCCTCGCTCAGGGCGAAGCGGACGCAGACCGAGCCCTCGGCGGTGAACTTGACGGCGTTGGACAGCAGGTTGCCCAGGATCTGGCTGATGCGGACGCTGTCGCCGATAAAGACGCCGCGCGCCTCGGCGGGGCGATCGACGTGGAAGGCCAGCCCCTTGTCCTCAGCCCGGATTCGCAGGGTGTTGAGCGTCGCGGCCAGGGCGTCGTCAAGATCGAAGGGGCGCAGCTCCAGCTCCAGCTTTCCGGCCTCGATGCGCGACACGTCCAGCATGTCCGAGACCAGCCGTTCCAGTGTGACGCCCGAGGTGCTGATCAGCCCCACCATCTCCGCCTGCTCCGGCGACAGCGACGTGCGCGACAGGGCGTCGACGATGCCGATCACCCCGTTCAGCGGCGTTCGGATCTCGTGGCTCATGTTGGCGAGGAAGTCGGACTTGGCGCGGTTGGCGGCCTCAGCGGCGGCCTTGGCCTCGATCAGGGCCTGTTCGGCGGCGATCTTGGCGGTGACGTCGCGGGCCACGGCGTAAATGCGGTCGCCGAACTTCTGCGCCCGCCATTCGAGCGTGACGTAGTGGCCGGCGCGGTGACGATAGCGGTTGACGTGACCCCGGACCGGGGCGTCAGGACGGCGGTTTTCGACCTCGGCTGCGCTGTCCCGGGTGGCGGGCAGGTCGTCGGGATGGACCAGGCTGAGGATGGCCCGGCCGACCAGCTCCTCCGGCTCATAACCCAGGGTTGAGGCCCAGGAGGCGCTGACCCGGACGATGACGCCGTCCAGATCGCGGATGACCAGCAGATCCAGCGAGACGTCGAAGAAGGTCGCCAGATCGGCCGCCGGGTCGCGCTTCGGCTGCGGCTGTCCTGGCGAGGATGCGGCGGCGAACGCGACGGTGGTCATGGGGGATCCTCGAGAACTGGACGCCATGTTTAAACCCAGACGGTTAAGGCCGCCTTTGCGTCCGCCCTGTGCGGAGGCGGCCCGTGAAAACCTAGTAGGCGAAGTCGCGGTAGATGCGGCTGACGTCGCCCTGCCAGTCGCCGTGATACAGCTCTAGCAGCCGGTCGGCGGGGGTCACGCCGCTGTCGGCGATGTCTTCCAGTTCCGACAGATAGCCGCGCTCGTCGACCATGCCGCCGCTGAACCGGGCGCGGTTCTTCAGGCCCTGCTTGGCGATGTCCACCAGGTCGACGGCGATGTCGCGCACGCTGCGGCCTGCCACCTCTGCCTTGAGGCCGAGGCGCGTCACGTCGCGGCGCAGGCGCTCGTGGTCGGCGATGTCCCAGTCCTTGCACAGGTCCCAGGCCGCAGCCAGCGACGGCGCGTCATACAGGACGCCGGCCCACAGGGCGGGCAGGGCGCAGATGCGGCTCCACGGCCCGCCGTCGGCGCCGCGCATCTCCAGATACTGTTTCAGCCGCACTTCGGGGAAGAGGGTGGTCAGGTGGTCGGCCCAGTCCTTGGCCGTGGCGCGCTCGCCGGGCAGGGCGTCCAGACCCTCGGTCATGAAGGTGCGGAACGACTGGCCGGACAGGTCAACGTATGTCTCGCCGCGCTTGGCGAAATACATGGGGGTGTCCAGGGCGTAGTCGGCGTAGCGCTCGTAGCCGAAGCCGTCGGCGAAGACGAAGTCCAGCATGCCGGTGCGGTCGGGATCGGTGTCGGTCCAGACGTTGGCGCGCGCTGACAGGAAGCCGTTGGGCTTGCCCTCGGTGAAGGGCGAACAGGCGAACAGGGCCGTGGCGATGGGCTGAAGCGCCAGCGAGGTGCGGAACTTCATGATCATGTCGGCTTCGGAATCGAAGTCGAGGTTGGCCTGGATGGTGCAGGTGCGCAGCATCATGTCGAGGCCCAGCGACCCCTTCTTGGGCATGTAGGCGCGCATGATGCCGTAGCGGCCCTTGGGCATGACCGGCACGTCCTCGCGCCGCCACAGGGGGTCGAAACCGGCGCCGAGGAAGCCGAGGTTCAACTGGTCCGCGACCTGCTTGACCTCCATCAGATGCTGGCCGGTCTCGTTGCAGATGTCGTGGATGTCCTTCAGCGGCGCGCCCGACAGTTCGAACTGGCCGCCCGGCTCCAGGCTGATCGAGGCGGTGAAGCCCTCGGCGTTCTTACGCTCAAGAGCGATGACATAGCCGGCCTCTTCCACCGGCGACCAGCCAAAGCGCTGAAGGCCCGTCAGCATGGCCAGGATGCCGTTGTCGCCCTCATAGGCGGGGCGGCGCAGGGTGGACTTGTCGAAGCCGAACTTCTCGTGCTCGGCGCCGATGCGCCACTGGTCCTTGGGCTTCTCGCCCTTCGACATGGCGTGGATCAGGTCGTCTCTGGAAAGCGGCGCCGTGTCGGTCATCTGTAACCCCTGCTGTCGCGGCTAGATGGGCGAGGATACGGCCCCGCTCAAGAGGCAAGGCGATAAACTTCTATCGTTCCCAGTCGCCGATGGCCGCCTGCCACAGGGTCAGGGCGGCGATGGCGGCCGTGTCGGCGCGCAGGATGCGCGGGCCCAGAGAGACGGCGGTGGTGAAGGGCAGGGCCCGCAGCCGCTCGCCTTCCTCGGGCGAGAAGCCGCCCTCGGGGCCGATCAGGATGGCCCACTTGCCTTCGCCCGCAGCGGTCAGGGCCGACACGGCGGGCGCGCCGCCGGTCTCGTCGCAGAACATCAGGCGGCGCGAGGCGTCCCAGCCGTCCAGCAGGGCGTCCAGCTTGACCGGATCATCGACCAGGGGCACGTCCAGACGCCCGGTCTGCTCGGCGGCCTCCTCGGCGATGGCGTCCAGCCGGTCCAGACGCAGCCGGTCGGCGTTGGTGCGATGGGTCAGGACCAGCCGCACGCGCGGGGCGCCCAGCTCGGTCGCCTTCTCGACGATGGTTTCGATCCGCGCCTTCTTCACCACGGCGACGATCAGCTCCAGATCGGGGCCGTGGGTCTGTGCGCGCACCTGCGCCTCGGCGCGCAGGACGACGCCCTTCTTCAACACTTCAGCGACGCTGACGCGCCACTCGCCATGACGGCCGTTGAAGGCCAACAGTTCGTCGCCCGCCTTCAGCCGCATCACCTGAGTCAGGTAGCGCGACTGGTCGAGGGTCGGCGCGACGGCGAGGCCGGGGGCGAGGTCGCC
>CAYWDO010000169.1:0-4700 GCA_964456995.1 uncultured Brevundimonas sp. | reverse complement strand
GTCGAAGCGCGTTTCCGGCGCATCGAACACATAGCCTTCGACCCAGTCCACGCAGGCAGGGTCGTCAAGGTAGGCCTTGCCCTGAGCGATCATTTCCGCCGACGGATCGACGGCGCAGAAGCGGCCTTCGGGCAGGGCGTCGATAAGGGTCTTGAGCTCAAGGCCGCCGCCGCCGCCGACCACAAGCGTGTTCGCGGGCGACACCTCGGCGATCAATTGCGCCATGATGCGGTGCAGGCCGTCGAAGCCCGGAATGATCTTCCTGGGACGCTCGACATAGGATCTGGCGTGTTCAGGGTCTTTGAACAGGTCGGCCATCTTGTCGGTCATCGTCTCGTCCTCAGGCCACCAGCTCGAACGGTTCCAGCCCTGACAGGCGCATGGCCACCGGGCGTTCGGGGATTTCGCGCGGCTTCAGCGGGGCGACTTCTTCGGCGACGTGCTTGATATGGTCGGGGGTGGTGCCGCAGCATCCGCCGACGATGTTGACCAGGCCGGAGGCGGCCCATTCCTCGATGAAGTGGGCGGTTTCGTGCGGTTGCTCGTCGTACTGCCCCATGGCGTTGGGCAGTCCGGCGTTGGGGTAGGCGGCGACCAAGGTGTCGGCGACGCGGCTCAGTTCGGCGATGAAGGGGCGCATCAGGTCGGCGCCCAGGGCGCAGTTGAAGCCGACAGCGAAGGGCTCGGCGTGGCGCACGCTGTTCCAGAAGGCCTCGGCGGTCTGGCCCGACAACGTCCGGCCCGAACGGTCGGTGATGGTGCCGGAAATCCAGATGGGCAGGGCGGGCAGACCCTCGTCCTCAAGGTCCTTGATGGCCTTGATGCAGGCCTTGCAGTTCAGCGTGTCGGTGATGGTTTCGATCAGATAGAGGTCCACGCCGCCCTCGTTCAGGGCCTTCAACTGATGACGATAGGCCTCATAGACCTGATCGAAGGTGACGCTGCGCGCGCCGGGATCGTTCACGTCCGACGACATGGACAGCATCTTGGTCAGCGGGCCGATGGAGCCGGCGGCGAAGCGCGGCTTGTGCGGCTCTTTCTCGGTCCAGCGGTCGGCGGCGGCGCGGGCCAGCCTGGCGCCTTCCAGATTGATGTCCCAGACGGCCTGGGCGTCCAGGTGGTAGTCGTCCTGGGCCAGAACCGTGCCGGAGAAGGTGTTGGTCTCGCTGATGTCCGCGCCCGCGCCGTAATACTGGTCGTGCAGGTCGGCGATGATGTCGGGACGGGTGATGCAGAGGATGTCGTTGTTCCCCTTCATCTGGTCCTTTTCGTTGTAGCCGTTGGCCGCCACGAAGCGGTCGCCGCGGAAGTCGGCCTCCTCCAGCCCGCGCCGCTGGATCATGACGCCCCACGAGCCGTCGAGGACCAGGATGCGTTCCTTGGCCGCCGCGTGCAGGGCGGCGATCCGTTCAGGGCGGGAGAGGGGGGAAGTCATTTACGCAACAGCCTTGGTTTCACGCACGCCCAGCACCCGACAGATCGCATAGACCAGCTCGGCGCGGTTCAGAGTGTAGAAGTGGAAGTCCGAGAAGCCCTCTTCCTGCAGCCGCGCGCAGGTCTCGGCGGCGATGGAGGCGGCCAGCAGCTTGCGGGTCTCGGGGTCGTCGTCCAGCCCGTCGAAATGGGCGGCCAGCCAGTCGGGGATCGAAGCCCCGCAGGCCGCGCTCATGCGGCTCAGGCCCTTGAAGTTGGACACCGGCATGATGCCGGGGATCAGGGGAATGGTCACGCCCGCCGCCCGCACCCGGTCGCGGAAGCGCAGGAAGGCCTCGATGTCGAAGAAGAACTGGCTGACCGCACGCGTGGCGCCGGCGTCCACCTTGGCCTTCAGCACGTCGATGTCGTGGTCGATCGACGGGCTTTCGGGGTGCTTTTCGGGATAGGCGCCGACCGTGATGTCGAAGCCGCCGACGTTGTTGATGGCCTGGGACAGTTCGGTGGCGTTGGCGTAGCCGTCGGTGCGCGGGACATAGGCGCCGCCGATGCCGTCTCCGCCCGGCGGATCGCCGCGCAGGGCGACGATGTGATCGACGCCGATGGCCTTGTAGCCCTCGATGACTTCATCGACCTCGGCGCGGCTGGCCTCGACGCAGGTCAGGTGAGCGGCGGGGCGCAACGTGGTCTCGCTGATGATCCGCTGCACCGTGCGGTGGGTGCGTTCACGCGTCGAGCCGCCCGCGCCATAGGTGACCGAGACAAAGGCCGGGTTCAGCGGCTCGAGCCGACGGATGGCGGACCACAAGTTGGCCTCGGCCTCATCCGACTTGGGCGGGAAGAACTCGAACGAGATGTTGACGGCGTTGTGGTTGGAACCGGCGCGCGCCACGGGCCCCAGCGGCGACAGCAAAAGGGCGCGGGCTTCGGCGAGAGATGAGGGGGGCATCAGGCGATCTTTCGAACAGAGGCGGCGGCGCGTTCAGCAGCCCAGATGTGGACGGTCAGGCCTTCGGTGTCGGGCGGCAGGGCGATCGGGGCGTCGGCGGTCAGACCCGCCTTGGCCAGCCATTCCTGGATTTCCTCGTCGGCGAAGCCCAGGCGGCGGTGTTGATGCTCTTCGCGCAGATGCTCCAGCTGGTGCGGGGCGAAGTCGACGATCAGCAGCTTGCCGCCCGGCATGACCAGACGCGCGGCCTCGGCCACGGCGGCGGCGGGATCGGCCAGGTAGTGCAGGACCTGATGCACGATCACCAGATCGGCGCTGGCGTGGGGCAGGCGGGTCGAGAAGATGTCGCCGTGGCGCAGCTCGACCTTGTCCAACCCGGCCTTGGAGACGTTAGCGCGGGCGATGTTCAGCATGTTCTGGCTCAGGTCGAGGCCGACCGACATTATCGCCTTCTTGCCGAACAGGGTCAGCATCCGGCCCGAGCCGGTGCCCAGATCGACGACGCGCTCGAACGGGCCGGGGCCTGCCGCCTGTTCAACGGCGGTTTCGACCGCCGTTTCGCAGACATAGAGGCTGCGCATCTGGTCCCACTGGGGCGCGACCTGTTCGAAATAGCGGGCGGCGTCGATGGCGCGCTCCTTGCGCACCTCGTCCAGGCGGCGGTGGTCGGCCTCGCCCTCGGCGTCGTCCAGCAGGTCCAGCACCGTGTCGATCAGGCGGCGCGACAGGGCGTCGTGCGACAGGCGATAGAAGACTCGCGCCCCGTCGGGGAATCGTTCGATCAGGCCCGCGTCGGCCATCAGCTTCAGGTGGCGCGACACGCGCGGCTGGCTCTGGTCCAGAACGCGCGACAACTCCATGACCGACAGCTCCTCAGCGGCCAGCAGGGAAAGCACCCGCAAACGGGTCGGTTCGCCCGCAGCGCGCAGGGCTTCCACAGTCTGATCAGCAGTCAACGTCATGGGGTCGTATAAAGATATCCTTATACGATTATGCAAGCAAAAACTGACCGCGCACGGGCGCCATGCAACGGTCAAGCCGCACGGATCATTCGGAGACCCGTGGAATCAAGTCGACTCAGGTCGTGACAGGCGTTTTCAGCGGCTCGCCGGCGAAGTGCGCCGACAGGTTCTGCAACAGCAGCATCAGCATCCCCTGCACCGCCTCGGTCGTGGCGCCAGCGGTGTGGGGCGTCAGCACCGTGTTGGGCACGGTCGCCCAGCGCGCGGCGTCGGTCGGCTCGGTCTCGAACACATCCAGCGCAGCCCCGCCGAGGTGCCCGTCGCGCAGGGCGGCGATGACGGCGTCCTCGTCCACCAACTGACCGCGCGCGACATTGACCAGCAGACCCGAGGGGCCGAGCGCCTCGATCACCTCGGCCGAGATCAGGCCGCGATTGCTCTCGTCCGCACGGCAGGCGACGACCAGAACGTCGGAGGCGCGGGCCAGGTCGAGCAGGCTGTCGGCGCGGGGCCAGGCGGCTTCCTTGGCGCGCGGCGCCCACCACTGGATGTTCATGCGCATGACTTCGGCGCGGCGGGCCACGGCCTCGCCAATGGCGCCCAGGCCGATGATGCCCAGGGTCTGCCCGCCCATCGAGGGGGTGATGGTCTTGGAGGCGGGGGTCCAGCCGCCCGCGCGAACCTGGCGGTCGCCCTCGGCGATCTGACGCCGCGCGGCCAGGATCAGGCCGAGGGCGTGGTCGGCCACGTCTTCGTGGTTGATGGCGGGGGCGTGGGTGACGGGCAGGCCGCGCGCGCGGCACCAGTCCACGTCGATGCCGTCATAGCCCGAGGTGAAACAGGCGATCAGCGACAGGTTGGGCAGGCGCTCGATCAGGTCCTTGTCCAGCTCGAACTCGCCGGCCACGACCAGGACGCGCACGTCGTGCGCCGCCTCGATCGGCGGTCCCTCCCAGAAGCGATAGACGTCGTAGGCGCTTTCGAGGAAGGCGCTGAGCGGTCCGAGGTGCCGCTGCATGATCAGGATGGCGGGGCGCTGGGTCATAGGCGGCAGACTACCCCGGTTCCGCAGGAGCGCCAGCGCGCAATGAAAGGCTAGTCCGCCATTGAGCCGTCACCCGGACGGCCCGAAGGGACGATCCGAGCCCCAGGCGGCGGCTCTCATGGCATAGACAGCAACACATCAGGCACCTGGGTTCCGGGTTCGCTTCGCGCCCCGGAATGACGGCAGGGGGCATGAACGCGGGCAAAGAAAACGGCCCTCCGATTGCTCGGAGGGCCGTCTTGTCGGTTCAGCGCTGGATCAGCGACCGAACTTCTGGTGCTGGATGCGCTTGGGAATGATGCTGTCCGCA
>CAYWDO010000168.1:0-4754 GCA_964456995.1 uncultured Brevundimonas sp. | reverse complement strand
GAGCCTTGGGCCAGTTGCAGCGAGGCGACCGGCGCGCCGATCTCCTCGAGCAGGGCGAACAGATCGCCCTTGAGGCCGAACAGGGCGTCCTCGCCCGCGCCGCTCCAGTGACGGTCGGGGTGGGGCGCGATGAGGCCGGCGATGGCCGTGCGCTGGCCGTTGGGCTGGTCGTCCAGATAGATGGGGCCGATCTCGAACAGGGCCGCGTCGGCGTGGCCCCGCGCAGCGTTGCGCGCCGCCGCCTGGATCAGGTTGGGCAGGATCGACGGCCGCATGCAGTCGAGGTCGGCTGCGATGGGGTTCTCCAGCACCAGACGCTCATCGCCGCCGCCGAACAGGACGGCGGTCGACTGCTTGGTGAAGGACCAGGTCACGGCCTCGGCGTATCCCAGGGCCGCCAGGGCCCGGCGGGCGACGCGGACACGGGCCTGACGCGGGCTGAGGACACCGCGTGCGTTGCGGGCGACCTCTGGAAGGGGCGTGTGCGGCAGGGCGTCGAAGCCCTGAATGCGCGCGACTTCCTCGACCAGGTCAGCCGGGCCTTCGACGTCGCGACGCCACGACGGCGGCACCACGGTCCAGGGCGCGCTACGCATGACGGTGAAGCCGAGCGCGGTCAGGATTTCAAAGATGCGGTCGTCGGACAGGCTGAGGCCCGACAGGCGCTTCACATGGGCGGGATCAAAGGCGAAACCGGCGGGCGCGGCCGGGGCCTGACCCGTCACCACGATCTCGGACGGCTCGCCGCCGCACAGGTCGAGGATCATCTGCGTCGCCAGCTCCAGCCCCGGCACGACAGAGGCCGTATCGACGCCCCGCGCGAAGCGGTATTGGGCGTCCGAGCTGATACCCAGAGAGCGGCCCGTCTGGGCGATGGCCAGCGGGTCGAACCAGGCGCTCTCGACGAAGACGTCGACCGTCTCGTCCGAACAGCCCGTGCTCTCGCCGCCCATGACGCCGCCCAGACCGATGGGGCGCTCGCCGTCAGCGTCGGCGATGACGCAGTCGGCGGGCGAGGCGGCGTAGGTCTTGCCGTCCAGCGCGATCAGATGTTCGTGCTCGCCTGTATCGGCGGCGACCAGACCGGCGCGGACAACGATCGTCTGGCCCGACAGCTTGGCCACGTCATAGACGTGTAGGGGCCGCGCCCGGTCGTAGGAGATCAGGTTGGTGATATCGACCAGCCGGTTGATCGAGCGCAGGCCGACGGCGGTCAGCCGGTGCTGCAGCCAGGCCGGCGACGGCCCGTTCTGCACGCCGCGGATCATCCGACCCGAGAAGACCGGGCAGAGGTCCGGCGTGTCGATCCGCACCGTGATCGGCGAGGCGAAGCTTCCGGCGACCGGCCTGATCTCCGGCGTGGTCAGCGTGCCAAGCCCCGTGGCGGCCAGGTCCCGAGCGATGCCCGCCACGCCCAGCCAGTCGGGACGGTTCGGCGTCACTTCGAAATCGATCACCGGCTCGGCGCCGAAGACCCCGGCGGCGGGCATGCCGACCTGCAGGTCGCCGCTCAGCTCCAGGATGCCGTCGCTGTCGTCCGCCAACTCCAGCTCAGCGCCCGAGCACAGCATGCCGTGAGACACCACGCCGCGCACCGGCTTCTCGACCAGGGTCACGCCCAGGCCCGGGACATAGGCGCCGATGGGGGCGTAGATGGTGGTCAGACCCGCGCGCGCGTTGGGTGCGCCGCAGACGATCTCTTTCAGGCCGTCCACCGTCTCGACCTGACAGACCTGCAGCCGGTCAGCGTTGGGGTGACGCTCAGCCGAAATGATCCTGGCGACCGTAAAGGGGGCCAGGGCCGCGATGGGATCGTGGACCTCTTCGACCTCCAGACCCGCCATGGTCATGGCGGCGGCGACTTGATCGACCTCTGCGGACGTGTCGAGGTGTTCCTTCAGCCAGGAAAGCGTGAACTTCATTGGGCCCCTCCACCGCCGATGGCCTGAGCCATGTCGTCAAGAAAGGCCGGAGCGCCGGTGAAGCCGACGCCGACGAAGCGGCAGTTGATGAACTGGCAGTTCCTGAACGCGATCGGACCCACGACCCTGTTCGCACCTTGGGGGGCCAGCATCAGACTGCGCGGGTCGCCCTGGGCGGCGCCCAGATCGCAGCCGTCGAACTGACAGCCTTCGATGGGCAAGATCACCGCTGGCCCCTCGAACAGGCAGCCTTCAAAGCGACGGTTCTCGATCACTTGCGAGCCTGCCCGCGCGCTTTCGATGTAGAGCTGCGGCAGCCAGATATTGACGCTGGTATAGGTAGGGCCTGCGCCAAGCGGTTCGAGCGTGAAGGACGCGGTCGCGACGTCGGTCATGCCTGGGCCGCCTGGCCGCGGGCGCTCAGCAGATCCTTTTCGAGTCCGTCAAGCATCTCACGCGCGCCTGTGAACGCCACCTGGACAAAGCGGCAGCGGACAAATTGGCAGTTGGACATGCCGATCGCCCCGGCGATCATGTCGCCGCGCGGGTCCAGCAACAGGGTCTTGGGGTTCTCAGCCACCCCCATGTTGCAGGTGTCGAAGCGGGTGCCATTCATCACCGCCACAACCGCCGGGCCTTCGATCAGGCATTCGGTGAAGGTCTTGCCGTCGATGAAGGTCTGGCCGGCGTTCATGTGGTGCACGGCCAGCGAAGGCAGCCAGACGGCCTCCTTCTCAAAGGTCGTGCGGGCCACCAGTTCGCGGCCGAACTTTTCTTCTGCGGACATCGGGGTCTGGGTCTGGTCGGTCATGTCTGAAACTCTCGAAGTCAGCTAAGGCCGCTGGCCGGATTGGGCGCGGCGAAGGCGGAGAAGCCGTAGTGCGCCAGCCAGCGCGTATCGGCCTCGAACATGGGGCGCAGGTCGGAGACGCCGTATTTCAGCATGGCCAGGCGATCCACGCCCATGCCGAAGGCGAAGCCCTGATACTCGTCCGGGTCGATGCCGCAGTTCCGCAACACATTGGGGTGCACCATCCCGCAGCCGAGGATCTCCAACCAGTCCTCCCCCTCGTTCAGGGTCAGCTTGCCGCCCGAACGATCGCAGCGGATGTCCATTTCAGCGGACGGCTCGGTGAAGGGGAAGTGGTGCGGGCGGAAGCGGGCGTTGACGTCGTCCAGTTCGAAGAAGCGGGAGATGAAGGTTTCCAGCGTCGTCTTCAGATGACCCATGTGGATGTCGCGGTCGATCACCAGACCCTCGATCTGGTGGAACATCGGCGTGTGGGTGGCGTCGGAATCCTTGCGGAAGGTGCGGCCCGGCGCGATGATGCGGATCGGCGGCTTTTGCGACATCATGGTCCGCACCTGAACCGGGCTGGTGTGGGTGCGCAGCACCTTGCGCTCGCCCGTTTCCGGGTCGGGCTTCAGGAAGAAGGTGTCGTGCATCTCCCGCGCCGGGTGCTTGGGCGGGAAGTTCAGGGCGGTGAAGTTGTGGAAGTCGTCCTCGATATCCGGGCCTTCGGCCACGGCGAAGCCCATCTCGGCGAAGAGGGCGATCATCTCGTCCATGACCTGCATGGTCGGGTGCACCCCGCCCTTACGCCGCGGACGGCTGGGCAGGGTCAGGTCGACGCGCTCGGCCAGCAGCCGGGCGTCCAGCTCGGCGGCCTCCAACTCGGCCTTCTTGGCGGCGATGGCGACGGTCACGCGGTCACGCAGGCCGTTAATGATCGGCCCCTGTTCGCGGCGTTCGTCAGGGCTGAGCGCGCCCATCCCCTTCAGCAGGGCGGAGAGGGCCCCCGTCTTGCCGAGGGCGGCGACGCGCACCTCTTCGATCGCAGCGACGCTTTCGGCCGCTCCGATGGCATTGATCAGGTCGAGTTCTAGCTGGGCGAGATCGGTCATGGTCCGCAGCGTCTAGCCCGACACGGCCGTCACGCAAAGCCTTCAGCGTCGATCCGTGTCAGTCCGCGAGGACGAAACTGATCTTCATATTGACCCGATACTCGGCGATCT
Organism: uncultured Brevundimonas sp.; assembly: GCA_964456995.1. Taxonomy (GTDB): domain Bacteria; phylum Pseudomonadota; class Alphaproteobacteria; order Caulobacterales; family Caulobacteraceae; genus Brevundimonas. The sequence continues at coordinate 816 of CAYWDO010000168.1, read as the reverse complement.
GGCCGTCGCGGACCACGACCTTCTGTTCCTGGACCCAGGCGCCTTCGACATGACGCAGGGTCTTGTCAGCACGGGCGATACCTTGGGCGATAGCGTCGTCGAAACTGACGGTGGACGACGCAGTGATTTCGGTGACGCGAGCAATGGACATCAGCACAGCCTCCTCGATCGCGAGTTCGCCAGCCGAGCCCGCTACCGATCCCAACGCCCGATTGGCCGAAAAGTCAGGCTTGGCCATGAAAAACGCCCGCCCCGGCAACCGGGACGGGCGTTGTTTCTTTTTGCGCTACAGCTCAGCCCGCAGGGCTGAGCTACTTGAGCGCGGCCTTTTACGCTAGCGCTCGGCTCGCGGAGCCTCGCTGCTTGAGCGTGATCGCGAGACTTAGGCGGCCAGAGCGGCGCGGACCTTGTCGGCGATGCCCTTGAAGCTGGCTTCGTCGGCGGCGATCGTCGACAGGACCTTGCGGTCCAGCTCGATGCCGGCCTTGGACAGGCCGTGCATGAACTGCGAATAGGTGAAGCCTTCCAGACGGGCGGCGGCGTTGATGCGCTGGATCCACAGGGCGCGGAACGAACGCTTCTTGTTGCGACGGTCGCGGTAGGCGTACTGGCCTGCGCGATCGACGGCGGCCTTCGCCGTGCGGATGGTGTTCTTGCGGCGGCCGTAGAAGCCCTTGGCCTGCTTAAGAACCTTCTTGTGTTTGGCGTGGGACGTTACGCCCCGTTTGACGCGAGCCATGTGTCGCTATCCTTTCAAATTCTTACGTAGAGATCAGATCGAAACGCGCGCGCCGATCAGGCGTACGGCATGTAGGA
>CAYWDO010000167.1:0-4791 GCA_964456995.1 uncultured Brevundimonas sp. | reverse complement strand
TCGAACCGGAACCAGATATAGGCGAACATCAGCACAATGGCTGCGCCCAGAGCCATCAGGCCGCTGGAGAACAACTCGCCCGAGACCTTGGAGCCGACGACGCTGGTGCCCGAAAAGCCGACCTGGCCGACGGCGTCGGTGATGCCCTTTTGAACGCGGGTCACGACCGCCGTCTGGTCCTCGTTCTCGGGAACCTGGAAGCGGACGATGGCGCGCTGGTCGCCGTCGATGTTCTGGACCTGGACTTCGCCCAGATCGAGGTTGTTCATCGCCTCGCGAACCTTGCCGGCGTCAATCGACTTGCCAGCCGGCGCGGTCATTTCCATGACGGCCCCGCCCTTGAAGTCGATGCCCATTTCAAGGCCGGGATAGAAGCAGGCGACGATCGAGGCGACGCACAGAACGACGGACAGGATACCCGCCGGCAAGGCGTACTTCACGAAATGGAAGTTCGTCTTGTGCGGCAGCAGTTTGATGAAAGGCCATCCACGCATCGCCATCACTCCGCGATCGGCAGTTTTTTAGGCTTGGCGACTTTGAGCCAATACCCAAGCAGGACCTGGGCGACCATCACCGAGGAGAACATGGAGGTGAACACGCCGATGGTCAGCGTCCAGGCGAAGCCGCGCACCGGCCCGGCGCCAAAGGCGAACATGATCAGCGCCGCGACCAGGGTAGTCAGGTTGGCGTCGATGATGGTGCCCATGGCCTTGTTGAAGCCCGCGTCCATTGAGGCGATGACCGAACGGCCCGCCCGCGCTTCGTCGCGCATCCGCTCATAGATCAGCACGTTGGCGTCGACCGCCACCGCGAAGGTCAGAACCAGACCGGCGATGCCCGGCAGGGTCAGGGTCGCCTGGAACAGCGACATCGCCGCCACGATCAGGATGCCGTTCAGCGTCAGGCCCAGAACCGAGACGCCGCCGAACAGGAAGCCGTAGGACAGGATCATGAACAGGACGATGATGGCCGCGCCGACCGCCGTCGACACCTGGCCCGCCTTGATGGCGTCCGCGCCCAGTTCGGCGCCGACCACGCGACGTTCCTCGACCTTCAACGGCGCCGGCAAAGCGCCGCCGTTCAGCAGGTTGACCAGTTCGGAGGCCGACTGGATCGTGAAGTTGCCGGTGATCTGACCCGTGCCGCCAGCGATGGCGCCCTGGATCGTCGGGGCCGAAATAATCTTGCCGTCCAGAATGATGGCGAAGGGCTTGCCGATGTTCTGGGCCGTGGCCTCGCCAAAGCGACGCGCGCCCTGGCCGTCAAAGCGGAAGTCGATGGCCGGGCGGCCGTTCTGGTCCGAGCCGACGCCGGCGCGGGTCAGGTTTTCACCCGAGACCAGGATCCGCTTCTTGACCAGATAAGGGGTGACCCCGTCTTCGCCCATCAACAGCTCGGCGTCAGGCGGCACGCGGCCAGCCATGGCGTCCTGCAGACCGGTCGATGACGTATCGACCATCTGGAAGGTCAGTTGCGCCGTCTGGCCGATGACGCGTTCCAGCGCCGACGGATCGCTCTCGCCCGGAGCCTGGACGACGATACGGTCGGCGCCCTGGCGGGTGATCGAGATTTCCTTGGTGCCGGTGCTGTCGATCCGGCGACGCACGACTTCGATCGACTGATCCACCGCCGTCGCGCCCATGGCGCCCAGCGCCGCATCGGTGAAGGCGAAGCGGATGCGGTTGTCGCTCAGGCGCGTGACCGCGCGGTCCGACTGGCCTTGCGGCGCGCCGGTCTGCGACAGGGTGCGCAGGGCGGTCAGGGCGGCGTCGTATTGCGCGCCCTGTCCGATCGTCACGACCACGCCGCCGGCTTCGCGTTGCAGACCGCCGATCGGGATCTTCTGGTCGGCCAGGGTCGTGCGAACGTCTTCGACCAGGTTGGTGATACGCTTTTCGCGCATCGCCGGGACATCGACTTCCAGCAGCAGGTAGGACCCGCCCTGAAGATCAAGACCCAGGTTCAGACCATTCTTGGGCAGCCAGCCGGGCAGCGCCTCGCGCTGGGCGGGCGTCAGGACATTGGGAAAGGCCAGCAGCAGCCCGAAAACGAGCGACAGGACGACCAGGGTGACTTTCCAGCGTGAAAGCTGAACCATGTCAGAGCTCTTTTCGGGCGGGCTTCAGCGGCGAGAGCCGCTCAGCCCTTGTCGTTGGCGGCGATGGCGGTGCGATTGCGCACCTCGGCGATCATCGACTTGACCACGCGGACGTTCACGCCCTGCGATATCTCGACCATGGCCTCTGCGTCTTCAACGCGGGTCACCTTGCCGACCATGCCGTTCGACAGGACGACCTCGTCGCCGCGCTTGACGCTGGAAATCAGGGCCTGATGCGCCTTCATCCGCTTTTGCTGCGGGCGGATCATCAGGAAGTAGAACAGGATGAAGATTGCGACGATCGGTGCGATCTGCACCACGATGGCCATCAGGCCGCCTTCGGTACCAGTAGGCATGGAAACTCCCCGAACCGGGCCGACCTCGAAACGGGGGCCCCATTAAATTGAGGCGCGGAACCTAGGGCGCGCCGTGCCGATTTGCAACGCAGCCTGACGCCAACGTGTCACGGACGATGCCGCCGGGACACGCTGGGCGCCATATATCAGCGCGGCAGGACGCTCAGCGGATCGACCGCAACCGGATCGTCGCCGCGCATCTGGCGCGTTTCGAAGTGGATCGACGGACGACCGTCACCCGCTGTCAGGCCCACCGTGCCGATGGCCTGACCCGCACGGACCTCGGCCCCGTCACGCACCATGGACGAGCCCAGATGGCCGTAAACCGTGCGCCAGCCGTCCCTGTGCACGATCAGCACCGTCAACCCCTGCCCCACCAGATCGTCGCCGACATAGGCCACGCGTCCGGCCGCTGCGGCCTTGACCTCGGTCCCGGCGGCCGCGCCGATATTGACGCCGTTATTGCGCTCGCCCATGCCGACGGGGCCAAATCGACGCAGGATCTCGCCCCGCACCGGCCACTGCATGGCCAGGGTCTGACCGACCGCCGTGTTGGACGGTGAAGAAACCGCCGGCGAGCGGGTCGGCGGCGGCAAGGCGGCGTTGCCGCTGGGCGGCGGAGGCGGCGGTGGAATCACGCCGTTGTTGGGCGTCCGCACGCCGACCGGCGACGGGCCGGTCGCATAGGGATCGGAGCCCGTGTCCACTGCGCTGTCAGGCAGGACGATACGCTGGCCCTGGGTGATGGCGCCGCGCGGTCCCAGGTTATTCAGGTCGATCAGAATCTGAACCGGGGTCTGGAAACGACGGCCGACGCCAGAGATCGTGTCGCCCGGCTGAATCACATAGGCGACGCCGGGCATGACCGGGCCGCTGCTCGGCTGCGGCGGCGTCACGGTGACAGGCGCACCGGTCGAAGGATAGGCCGGCCCGCCCGCCGGCGGCAGACCGCCGCCCTCGACGGCCCCCGTCGGGGCGCGCACGCCCTGTTCTTCATAGGGCCGCGTCGGCTGTGGCTGCGGCGCCGGCGGCGCATAATAGGGGTTTTGACCCTGCGCCGGCCCCTGCGGATAGGCTGGCTGGCCCGCGGTTATTCCCGTGGGACGCGTCGAATAGCGCGGCTCGTCAGGATAGGTCGAACATGCCGTGACCGTCAGCGCCCCGCCGACGACAACCGCCGCCCTGATCCAGCTTGTGAAGCCGCCCATGCGCCCCTCCTTCTTAACCGTAATTGCGTTCGCTCCCGGTGTGCCCCGTAAGCGCCGCCAAGCCAACCCGCCAAACCGCGCCAAAGTGGGGCGGAAAGGTTAACCGTGCGCCGATCCCACAAATGGAGGAACGGTCATCCCTCCTTCGCCGTCCCCTCCACCAGGGGCACAAACCGCACTTCGCACAGGCTTTCGCGACGGAAGCTGCCGTCGTCCTGACCCGTATAGCGGTTCAGCATCTGCACCGAGCCGCGCCCCACCGGCGCGACCAGAACACCGCCGGGCTTCAGTTGCTTCAGCAGTTCCGTCGGCTCATGCGGCGACGCCGCCGTCACCATGATCCGGTCAAAGGGTGCCTGTTCCAGCCAGCCCTGCCCGCCGTCGCCGTGGCGGGTGAAGACGTTGTCGACGCCCAGCAGCTTCAGCTTGGCCTCAGCCTCGGTCAACAGGCTCTTGTAGCGCTCCACCGAATAGACGAACCGCGCCAAACGGCTGAGGACCGCGCACTGATAGCCGCTGCCGGTGCCGATCTCGAGCACGCGGTGACGCGGCCCGACCTCCAGCGCCTGGGTCATCAGGCCGACGATATAGGGCTGGCTGATCGTCTGGGCGCAGTCGATCGGCAGGGCCTGGTCTTCCCAGGCCTGATCCAGAAACTTCTCGTGGACGAACAGCGACCGGTCGATGGATTCCATCGCCTTCAGCACCCGCGCGTCGGTCACCCCCTGCCGCCGCAGCGACAGGATCAACCGGCCCGCACGGTCGTCCGACAGGCTCATCCGGCGGGTCCCTTGGGCGGGGCGCCGCCCAGCACCTTTTTCAAATCATTGACGCTGCGCATGTGCGTCAGGTCGATGTGCAGCGGCGTGACCGAAATCCGCCCCTCGTCCATGGCCCGCAGGTCGGTGCCCTCGGCGTGGTCCTGCGGCGCGCCCCGGAAGGCCATCCAGTAGTAGTCGCGACCGCGCAGGTCGGTGCGGCGGATGGCGTGCATCTCGCCGATATCGCGGAAGCCCTGTTTCGTCACCTCGACCGCCTTGACCAGTTCCGGCGGCAGCTTGGGGAAGTTGACGTTCATGACCACGCCGTCCTCCCACTTCTGCTCCAGCAGGCGGGCGATGATGCCGGG
>CAYWDO010000166.1:0-4795 GCA_964456995.1 uncultured Brevundimonas sp. | reverse complement strand
ACGTTGAGTCTGGCCGCGAACAGGGCCATCAAGCGCTCGAAGCCGTCCCTTGATGGACCTTTGGCAGCGGAGGGGGAGATGGATTTCAGCGCCGACGAAGTCATCGCCAACCTGTCGCTGAGCCCCCATCCAGAGGGCGGGCATTTCCGACCGATGGCGCGCGATCCCGGCCTGGTCGTCTGCGGGTCCGAGGCGGCGACCGACTACCGGCTGTTGACCGGCCAGGCGGGCGATTGGCGCTTGGTCGAGACGACCGAAATCTGGGCCTTCTACATGGGCGCGCCGCTGGAACTCGAGATCGCGACGGATCAGGGGCTGAGGCCCCTGGTGCTGGGGCCGGATCAGCCGCAGATCGCGGCGCCCGCCGGGGCCTGGCGGCGGATGCGCAGTCTGGGCGACTGGACCCTGGCCAGTTGTTCGACGGCGCCGGGGCTGGCGGCGGATGCTGTGGAGACGCCGAGTGTCTGACCTCAAGACCCAGCCGACCGAGGCCTCGGTCGAGGACTTTCTGGCCGCCGTCGAACCGGCGCGGCGGCGTGAGGACGCTTTGGCCGTTTGCGCCCTGATGCGCGAGATCACGGGCGAGACGCCGATCCTGTGGGGATCGTCTATCGTCGGTTTCGGCCGCTACACCTACGTCAACTCGACCAGGAAGCCGGCTGACTGGCCTATCATCGGCTTCTCGCCCCGCAAGGCGGCGCTGACCCTCTACATCATGCCGGGCTTCACCGCGCAGACCGATTTGCTGGACCGGCTGGGGCCGCACACGACCAGCGTATCCTGCCTCTACATCAAGCGTTTGGATCAGATCGACATGGGCGTGCTGCGTGAGCTGTGCGAATGGTCGGTGGCAGAGATGAAGCGGCTCTATCCCTGATCGGCTTGCGGCGCGCGGGACCCGCGTATAGCGAAAGCCATGCGCCATTTCCTGATCGTCGCCGCCGCCGCCCTCTTGTCCGCCTGCGCCACGGCGCCGCTGACCGCCGTTGAAGCCCCGGGCGAGACGGTCGATCTGCTGCTGACCTCGGCTACGGTCGTCGATGTCGAGAAGGGGACCGTTGAGCAAGACCAGATGGTGGCCGTGCGGGGCGGCGACATCGTCGCCGTCCTGCCCGAGGGCGAGGCCAGCCGCTATCGCGCGACGCGGACGGCGGATTTGGGCGACCGCTACGTCATGCCCGGCCTGTGGGACATGCATGTCCACTTCGGCGGCGGCGAGACCCTGATCGCGGAGAACGCGGAGCTGATGCCGCTCTATGTCGTCAACGGCGTGGTGGCGGTGCGCGACGCGGCAGGCGATCTGGCGCAGCAGGTGCTGGACTGGCGCGACGCCCCGCCGACGCTCGATAGCCCGCGTATCTTCACCTCCGGCCCCAAGATCGAGGGCGTCGCCCCGGTCTGGAAGGGCGTGATCGAAACCGGCAGCGAGGCCGACGTGGACGCCGCCCTGGACCGGTTGCAGGCCCTGCGCGTCGACTTCGTCAAGATCACCGACAACACCCTGAAGCCCGAGCTCTTCCTCTACGCCGTGCGCGAGGCGAAGAAGCGGGGCATGAAGACCTCGGCCCACATCCCGGCCAGCATCACCGTGCTGGAGGCCGCCGAGGCGGGTCTGTCGTCCATCGAACACCTCGACTACGCCATGAAGGCGGGCTCGAAGGATGAGGCCGCCATCGCCGCCGATTATCTGGCGGGAAAATACACCTACGCCCAGACCATGCGGCGCTATGCCGACACCTTCGATGTCGAGACGGCGCGGCGGGTCTATGTGCGGTTGAGGGAACTGGGCACGGCGGTGTCGCCGACCCTCTATGGCTCGACCACGCTCGCGAATCTTGATCTGGACGACCATTCGCATGACGCCGGGCTGGCCTATGTCGGGCCGGGCATTCGGGCCACCTATGACTGGCGCGTCCAGCGCGCGGCCCAGGCCACGCCGCAGCAGGTCGCGGACCGCCATTTCGTCAAGGACATCACCGCCCGCACCCTGCCCATGCTGCGCGACGCGGGGGTGGTCATCCTGACCGGGACGGACGCGGGCTTCCTCAACTCGTTCAACTATCCGGGCTTCTCGCTGCACGACGAGATGGCCTTGTATGTGAAGCTGGGCCTGACGCCGCGCGAGGCGCTGATGGGCTCGGTCGTGGACGGGCCGCGCTTCCTGAAGCAGGGCGAACGCTATGGCGCCGTGGCGGCGGGCAAGTCGGCGGACCTGCTGGTGCTGGACGCCAACCCGCTGGCCGACATCAGCGCCACGCGCGGTGTCCACGACGTGGTGCTGCGCGGCCGCTTGATCGACGCTCCGACGCTGGAGCGGATGCGCGGCGAGATCCGCGCTCGCGTCACGGCGCGTGAAGCCGCCGCGCGCTAAGGCTCACGCCGCCAGACGCCAGTCGCCGCGTGCGGCTGCGGGGGCGTGGAACTCGTCCCAAAGGGCGTCCTCGTCAGAGTAGCGGCTGCTGGCCGAGGCCGAGATGACGTCCACGACCTGTTCTTCCTGACGGTCCCAGATCACGGCCAGGTCGGAGGCGCCGTCGGCTTCGCACGGCACGATCATGTAGCGGCTGGCGAAGGTCGGGCGGGCGGGCTTCTGAACGGTCGGGGCGGCGGTGCGGGCGAAGGCCATGTTTTGAACTCCTGAAGCGATTGCCTCTTGCTGATGTTGAGAGGATGCAGCAGCATTGCGTCAGTTTCGGACGTATCTCTGTGGAGAAGTTTCAGTGCGGCACGACAAGGCGGCGATGGTCATCGATCTGGCGCGCGGAATGGCGGCCAGCGCCGAGGGGCTGACGCTGAACGAAATGGCGGGCCAACTGCGGGTCGGGCGGCGCACGGCTGAGCGGATGCGCGACGCCGTCCTGATGCTGTTTCCCCAGGTCGAGGAGGTGTCGGACCCACCGACCAAGCGCTGGCGCATTCGCGGCGGCCTGTCGGCTTTCGAACAGGCCCCGACCGCGACCGAGATGCTGGAACTGACCAAGGCGGCGGCGGGTCTGCGTGGCGCGGGCGAGGCGGGGCGGGCGGCGGCGCTGGAGGGTCTGGAGCGCAAGGTGAAAGCGGCGATGCGCTCGACCACCCTGAACCGTCTGGCCCCGGATCTGGAGGCCCTGGTCCGCGCCGAGACCATCGCCGTCCAGGCCGGGCCGCGTCCCTCGGCGGACGAATCCGTTCTGGCGGAGATTCGCGGGGCGGTGCTGGCGGGCCGACCCTTGAGCTTCATCTATTCGCGACCGGGGGCCGAGGCGCGCAGCCGCAGCGTCGCGCCGTGCGGCGTCATGTTCGGGCGCGCCAACTATCTGGTGGCGGCCGACCGCGAGAGCGGGCGCATTCAAACCTTTCGCCTTGATCGCATGACCTCGGTAGAGGCGGGCGACGGGGTGGCGACGCCGCCGGCCGACTTCGATCTGGCCGCCTTCGCCAGCCAGTCCTTCGGCATCTATCAGGACGAGATCGAGGATGTGGTGCTGCGTGTCACGCCGGAAGGCGCGACCGAGGCGCGCGGCTGGCGCTGGCATCCGACGCAGACGCTAGAGGATCAGCCAGACGGTTCCGTCGTGGTCCGCTTCCGCGCCTCGGGCATGCGCGAACTGGCCTGGCACCTGTTCAGCTGGGGCGAACAGGTGACCATCGAGGCGCCGCAAAGGCTGAAGGCGGTGATGGCTGGCGAGCTGGCGGCGGCGGGCCGCGCCCTCGCACGGGCGCAATCCTGAGCCATCGGTAAGGTGACAGAGGGGGCGGGCAAGCCATAGCGTGCAGAAAACCTGGCTTCTGCCCACCCGTCATCCTCGGCCTTGTGCCGAGGATCCAGAGACTCGAGGTCGGCTATTCCAGCCGCTGCGCCTCGAACCGCCAGCGGGCGCGTTTATGGATCCTCGGCACAAGGCCGAGGATGACGAGGGATAGGGGCCCCGACCCATGATTCGATACTGGAGTGTTCCTTGCGCCTGAAAGCCTTCGTCGCCGCATCCGTCCTGACCGCCGCTCTGCTGGGCGCTTGCGCCGCCGCGCCCTTGCCGCAGGGGACCTGGGACGCCCGCGCCGCGCCGGTGGTCGAGGTCACGCGCGATGGCGATCGCTGGACGGCGGACTATGTCTTCAACCGCGACGCCCCCGTCTGGGCCTTCATGGACTCGGCTCTGGTCGTGGACGTGCGCCGACCCTGGCGGCCGAGCCAGTGGACGGTCGAGACGCCGGGCGTCGTTATGGAGCGGCGCGGAAATTACGATGTAATCCGCAGCCGGGACGGCGGCCCCGTGCCGCGCCACGTTCGTTTCTCGATCCAGCCCAAGGCGGTCGATCTGGAGGCGGAATACGGCACGCTGACCTTCTCGGACGGGGCGGTGGCGCTGCCGACGCGGCAGTTCGACGTCTTCGCCCTGTCGTCGGTCGAGGCGGCCGAGGCCATGCCCGCCGACCTGAACGGGGTCGATCTGGAGGGCGGCCCCTCGACGGTGACCTGGCGCGACACCGCCGGGCCCGTGCTGTTCAATGGCGAGCGACGCGCCCGACTGACCACGACGGGCGAGCGCTCCTACGTCCTGCTCGGCCGGGCGCGGGTGACGCCCGGCGAAGGGCTGACCACGGTCATCGACCCGAATCTGCCATCCTGGATCGGCGAGGAGATCCGCAGCTTCGCCCCGCACGTCGGCGACTATTACCAGAGGCGTCTGGGCAAGCCCGGCGTCGGCAGTGAGACCTCGACCGTCATGGTCAGTTGGAACGGCCCGACCGAACGCCTGTCCAGCATGGGGGGCAGCGTCCTGCCCGGTCTGATCGTCATGCAGTTCGAGGGCGT
>CAYWDO010000165.1:0-4796 GCA_964456995.1 uncultured Brevundimonas sp. | reverse complement strand
CTTCTGCCGCCGTGTCGCCGGCGTCCGACTGAGCCGCGGCCGAGTTCTTGATCGTGGCGATCACGAAGTCGCGGTCGGTGATGGTCGCCGTGGCGCCCTTGGGCAGGGTGATGTCCGACATGCGGATGGTTTCGCCGATTTCGCGACCCTTCAGGTCAACGACCAGCTCTTCCGGGATCTTGTCGGCGGCGACCAGGATCTCGACCGTGTGACGGACGACTTCCAGCATGCCGCCGGCGCGCGAGAAGGGCGCTTCGTCAGCGTTCTTGAAGTGAACGGCGATCTCGATCTTGAGCGGCGCCTTGGCGTCGACGCGCATCAGGTCGAAGTGCAGCGGGCGGTCCGACACGGGGTCGAACTGAACCGTCTTGGCGATGACCGGCTGGGTCTCTTCGCCGTACTTCAGGGTCACCAGGTGGCCCAGCAGCTTGCCGGTGTAGAGGGACTTGCGGAAGTCCTTCTCGTTCACCGAGATCGAGACGGGGGCCTTGTCGCCACCGTACAGGATGCCAGGCACGGCGCCCGAGCGACGGACAGCACGTGCGCTGCCGGTACCCACGCCTTCACGGACGTCAACGTTCAGAATGATCTCGGCCATCGGGCTCGCCTCAATAACAACAGATACGCCGCGCTAACCGAAGCCCGCGCAACGGGGTCATGAACCCTCGAATTCAAGAGGGCGGGCTATTACACGGAACAGGGGGGGGACGCAACCGCCCCGGTCGGGTTCAGTCCGCCGTAACGTCAGTTCATGCCGCTGCCCGGCGTGGGCATGGTCTCGGCCATGGTGACGGCAGGGGTCGTCTGGACCGGCACAGGGCCTGTGTACTGGGCCGTGCAGGTCGCCAGGTCGCGCACGATATGGCGGCCGGTGCAGAACATATCCTCATAGCTGGGACGCGACGCCGCCAGGCACTGGAACAGCATCAGCTTGGACATGCTGAGGCAGAACTCGTTGTTCGATTCGTTGCTGAGGGCGTCGGTGTTGGCGCGGGCGTCCTCGCCGGCGGCGCCCAGGGCAGCCAAGGCCGCCATGGCCAGCGAGTTGACCACGGCCGGCGTAAAGGGCGCGTCGCGTTGCGCCGGGGTCAGGTTAAGGCCCGAGCCGGTGTGGGCCGCCGCAAACAGACGCGCGCTTTCCTCGGCCGACGGCAGTTGCGCCACCGACAGGCTCTTGGCGCTCTCCAGACGCACCTCGCGACGCGGAATCGGCGTGACGGCCCACCGACGGCGGGGATCATTGCGTTCCTGGATCGTATAGGCGTCGCCTTCCACCGCCTCGGCGATGGCGGTCAGGGTCGCGATGTCCCGGCCCATGGTGGCCGTGATCAGTCCCGCCGCCGCCTGGGCGCCGGGCAGGGTGGCGGCATAGGCCGGGTCGGCGACGATGCTGGCGATCATCTGCTGACGCAGGGCCGGCGTGGAGGCGAACTGGCGCACGCCAGCGACATACTCGGGCGATTGCAGGGCCAGGATGGAGCCATAGGCGATCATGCCGCGCGACAGCTGACCCGGCTCATAGGCGGCGCCCTTGCGGATGGCGGCCTGAATGGCTTCCGCGTCGGGGAAGCCGCCCTGGATGGTGCTGACGTCGCGTACGAAGGCGACATAGACAGACGCCGCCTGGGCCACGCCCTCGTTCAGGCTGACGGGCGGGACCGGCGTGACTACGGGCGGCGGGGGCGGGGCTTCCGGCTCCGGCGTCGAGCAGCTGGCCAGGATGGCGGCGGCGGCGATGGCGGCGACAGACAGGCCGCGGCGCAAAAAGGCCTGGGACATCGGCGAACTTCCCTCAAATCAAACGCGGAGCGCGCCCATGAATCCATGGTGGCGCGCTCCTGAAACTTCTGCGTCTTATATCGCGGAGGGAATGGTTATTCGAAGGTTAATCGAACAGCTTCGAAACCGATTCCTCATTCGCGATGCGGCGGATAGCCTCCCCGATCAGCGGCGCCACGGAAACGGTGCGAATTTTGGCGCACTTCAAAACTTCGTCAGGCTGTTCGATGGAATCGGTGATCACCAGTTCCTTCAGCGGACCGTCGTTGACGCGCTGGACCGCCGGGCCCGACAGGACGCCGTGGCTGATGTAGGCCGAGACCTCGGTCGCGCCGCGATCAATCAGGGCCTGTGCGGCGTTGACCAGGGTGCCGCCCGAATCGACGATGTCGTCGAACAGGATGCAGCGGCGGCCTTCGACGTCGCCGATGATGTTCATGACCTCGCTCTCGCCCGCCTTGGGGCGGCGCTTGTCGACGATGGCCAGGTCGGCGTCCAGACGCTTGGCCAGCGAGCGGGCGCGCACCACGCCGCCGACGTCGGGCGAGACGATCATCAGATCGTCGCCGCGCGGATAATGGTCCTTGATGTCCTGGGCCAGGACCGGCGTAGCCACCAGGTTATCGGTCGGAATGTCGAAGAAGCCCTGAATCTGACCGGCGTGCAGATCCATGGTCAGGACGCGGTGCGCGCCCGCGCGGGTGATCATGTTGGCGACCAGCTTGGCCGAGATCGGCGTACGACCGCCGGTCTTCCGGTCCTGACGGGCGTAACCGAAGTAGGGCATGACCGCCGTGATCCGCCGCGCCGACGCCCGCACCAGGGCGTCCGTCATGATCAGCAGCTCCATCAGGTTGTCGTTGGCCGGATAGGAGGTCGACTGGATGATGAAGACGTCCTCGCCGCGGACGTTTTCCTCGATGACGGCGAAAACCTCGTTGTCGGCGAATCGTTTCACCTGGGCCTTGGTCAGCGGCATATCCAGATGGGTGGCGATGGCCTGGGACAATGTCCGGTTCGAATTGCCAGAGAGCAGCTTCATTAACCGGTCATCCTTTTGCCGTCATCGCTGCGCCAATGAGCGCAGACGTTTCTGGACGCGCTCTTTAGCAGCGGATCGCCCTGCATCAACCCGTCATGACGGATTTCGCTGCATTGGCATGGTCGCCGTCGCTGCTATAGAGGTCGCCTTAACGACAGCGGCGCACCGGGGGTGCGCTGTGACCAAGGCATCTTAAGAGGTCGCCCTTGCCCGCTTCGAAGTCCCGTACCGGCCTTGCCCTGATGACGGTCGCCGTCGCCGCCCTGACGGTTTCCGCCTGCTCCGGGACCAAGCCGCGCCAGAGGCTGGCCTATGAAGAACGCCCGGTCGAGCTGCTCTACAACACCGGCTATCAGCGGCTGCAGTCCAAGCGCTGGACCGACGCCATCGACTATTTCCAGGAAGTCGAGCGTCAGCATCCCTATTCGGAGTGGTCGCGTCGCGCGATCCTGATGCAGATCTACGCCTATTATCAGAACAACAACTATCAGGACGCCATCGCCGCGGCCGATCGCTTCATCGCCCTGTTCCCGGGTAATCCGTCGGCGGCCTACGCCTTCTACATGCGCGCCATCTGCAACTTCGAGCAGATCGTCGATGTGGGCCGCGACCAGGCCTATGCCGAGGCTGCCCTGGTCGGCCTGCGCGACGTGGCGCGCCGCTATCCCAACACGGCCTACGCCAGCGACGCCCGTATCAAGATCGACATGGTCAACGACCAGCTGGCCGGCAAGGAAATGACCGTCGGCCGCTTCTATCAGCGCGCCAACCAGCCGCTGGCGGCGCTGAACCGCTACAAGACGGTGATCAACAACGACGCCTTCCAGCGCAGCTCGCACGTTCCAGAGGCCCTCTATCGTCTGGTCGAGGTCAATGTGGCCCTGGGTCTGACCGAAGAGGCGACGCGCAACGCCGCCGTTCTGGGCCATAACTATCCGGGCAGCCCCTGGTACTCCGAGGCCTACGCCCTGTTGACCGAGCGTGGCCAGCGCCCGGACGTCGAGCCTGAGGCCAAGCGTGAAAGCTGGCTGCAACGCATCATTCCCGGCGGTGCTTGATCCGGTAGGGCCAGATGGGGGGAAGGCATGCGGAAAGACGCTGCGTTCCCCTTCTGTTTCCGGCTACAGTGGTCTGTAACGTCGAATCAAGCTGACCCATGCTGACCACTCTCTCGATCCGTGACGTCGTCCTCGTCGACGCCCTCGACCTTGAGGTCGGCGAGGGGCTGACCGTGCTGACCGGCGAGACCGGGGCCGGCAAGTCCATCATCCTCGACGCCCTGGGCCTCGCCCTCGGCGCTCGCGGCGACGCGGGGCTGGTGCGCGCGGGCGCCAAGCAGGCGGTCGCCACCGCCGTCTTCACCGCCCCTGACGACGCCGCCGTCATCGACCTTCTGGCCGAACGCGGTTTCGAGGTCGCGCCGGGCGAGGAATTGATCCTGCGCCGCGTCGTCTCGGCGGACGGCCGCAGCCGCGCCTACGTCAACGATCAACCGGCCGGCGTCACCGCCCTGCGAGAGATCGGCGCCCTGCTGGTCGAGGTGCACGGCCAGCATGAGACGGTCGGCCTGCTGGACTGGAAGACCCACCGCGCCCTGTTGGACAACTATGGCGGCTTGCAGCCTCAGCTGTCGGGCGTGGCCGCCGCCGCTGAACGGCTGAAGGCCGCGCAGGGGCGTCTGGACACGCTGGAAGCCTCGGCCGCCGAGGCCGCCGCCAAGGCCGAGGAGATCGCCCTCAACCTGGCCGACCTCGACGCCCTGGACCCTCAGCCCGACGAGGAGACCGAACTGGCCGGCGAACGCGCCATCCTCGGCGCCTCGGAAAAGGCCGTCGCCGATCTGGCCGACGCGCGGAACCTGCTGGGCGGGGACAAGCTGAGCCAGCGTCTGGCCTCGGCCCTCCGAGCCGTCGAACACGCCCGCCAGCGCGCCGTTCAGGCGGGCGCCGAGGGCGACAATCTCATCATTATCAAG
>CAYWDO010000164.1:0-4829 GCA_964456995.1 uncultured Brevundimonas sp. | reverse complement strand
AGGGAGCCGCCGCCTGCATCGACCCTGATGTCGGATCAGGTGACCTTCTTGGCCACCGTAAAGCCCAGGACCAGGAAGATGGCGAAGATGATCAGGGCCAGAACGGCCAGGAACTTGGCGATTCCGGCGGCGGCGCCCGCAATGCCGCCAAAGCCCAACAGGCCGGCGACGATGGCGATAATGGCGAAAATGATGGCCCACTTGATCATGTCGTTCTCCTTCAGATGAGGGCGGAACGAAGGGTTTCATCTGCGGTTCCGGCCATCGACGCCCGCTCCTCGCCCCACGATGGACAAGACGGCGCCGCCAGACCACTCTGACGTCCGACCTGGATCGGGAGGGCGCCATGCCTAGAGGTTTCATCGCGGCGACGACCTGGGCCCTGACCGGCGTGGCGGCCCTGGCTGGACCGACCCCGTCCGCTATGGCGCAGACCTCGTACCCGCCGCCGGTGATCGTCCGGGCCGCCCCCGGTGCCCCCACCTGGCTGACCCTGCGCGAGGCGACGCTTCAGTGCGACGGCCAGCCGGTGAAAGCCCTCTACGCCGAGCCCCTGGCGCCGATGCTGACCCCCAGCATCGGCCTTCAGCCCTCCACCCATGAACTGGGCTTTTCGATCGACGACCAAGGGCGCCCGCGCAGCATCCGCCCGTTGCCGTCCGATCCGCCCCGCCATGTCCAGACCGAAGAGGCCCAGGCGGATCTGGCCGCCTTCCGCTTCGCCCCCGGCCGGCCCCGCGCCGACTGCGCCATGACCGTCCGTCTGACGCCCCGCCCGCTGGCCGAGGCGACGACCGCGCAGTTGGCCTTCGCCTTCGCCATGGATCGCCACCGTTCCGCCGCCGTCGCCCGGGAGTTGGCGCGGCCCGACGACGATTGCCGCGACCGCCCCGGCCCCGCCGTGGCCGTCTATCCTTCGCCGGCGGCGGGCCGTCTGCCGCCCGGCGCCCGGGCCTGGACCGTGACGCGCTGGAACGTCGGCGCCGACGGCCGCACCTCGGACGTCGAGACCGTCGCCTCGTCCGGGAACGCAGAGGTGGACGCCGAGGCCCGGCGCGCCCTGGTGGCCAGCACCTTCCAGCCCGACGCGCCGCGCCGGGGCTGCATCAACGCCTGGAACCGCCAGGGCGACCCCCTGCCCGACACGCCCCAGCCCGAGCCGACCGGCGACCCTCTGAAGAACTGCCCGGCGGAACTGCGGGCGCGGTTCACCCATGGCCGCCTGACCTATCCGGCGGCCTTCCAGCGGCGCGGGATCGAAGGCTGGGCCATCGTCCGCTACGACATCGCCTCCTGGGGCGAGACCGGGGCCATCGAGGTGCTGGAGGCCCAGCCCGCCGCCGCCTTTGGCGACGCCGCCCGCAACATCATCCGCGCCGGCCGCGCCACGCCGGGCCACGTCGCGGGAATCCGCTGCACCGACCGCATCATCTTCCGTCTGCCCGAGGGGAACGAGGCGCCCAATACCGACTGAAGCCCCGCGCGACCTTCCCAAGCCCGTCCCGGCCCCCTAAACCGGCAGGCTATGACCTTCGACCGCCTCTCCCGCCGCAATCTGCTGCTGGGCGCCGCCGGCCTGACCGCTGCCGGCGGTCTGTCCGCCTGCGGCCGGACCGAGGCCCCGGTCGATGAATCCGGCCGCGTGCGCCTGCGTCTCGCCGCCGGCGGGCCCGTCACCGCCGCCCACGGCGGCTTCTATCAGGCCATCGCCACCGGGGCCTATGAGCGGCGCGGCCTGAACGTCGAGATCCTGACGGGCGCAGCGGGGGCCGACGTCCCCGCCCTGCTGGCCGCCAGCGCGGTCGAACTGGCCATCGGCGTCGACAGCTTCGCACCCTTGCGCCTGATCGCCGACCGCGCTCCGGTAAAGGCCGTCGCCGCCTTCCTGCAAAAGGACCCGGTGGTCCTGATGGCCCGCCCGGATCAGCCGCTGGAAACCCTGTCGGCCCTGCGCGACCGGCCCATCCTGATGAGCCCCGCCGATCAGGCCGGATTCTGGAACTGGCTGCGGACCCGCTTTGAGCTGGCCGCCGACCAGGCCAGGCCCGGCACGCCCGAGGACAACCTCAAGGCCTTTATCGCCGACCCCAGGTCGGTGCTGGTCGGACGGCTGACGGCGGGCGACCCGGCCATGATCGCGCGCGAAGCCGGGTTCGAGCCACGCGTCCTGATCCCCGCCGACGACGGCTATCCCTCCTATGCCGGTCTGGTCCTGGCCCCCAACGCCTTCGCCCGCGACAACGCCCGGGCCCTGCGCGACTTCATCGCCGCCTCGGTCGAGGGCTGGCGCGACTATGTCCACGGCGACGGGACCCGGGCCGACGCCCTGATCCGCCGCGCCAACCCCGATCTGAACCAGCGCCTTCTGAACGCGGTGCGCGACAGCCTGCGGACCGAGGCCATGGTGGATGGCGGCGACGCGGCCCTCTATGGTCTGGGGGCCATGACGCTCGACCGCTGGCAGGCCTTCGCCGAACAGACCGAGGCCGCCTACGCCTCGCCGCCCGACTGGCGCGAGGCCTTTACCGCCCAATACCTGCCGGGCCGGGGTTAGAGCCCGGCGTTAGCAGCGGATTAAGCCGTCACGGCCTAGTCTGACCGCTTAACGCCGTCCCGCAGCAGGAGGCCGTCCGTGCGACGCCCGCCGATCACCGCCATCCTGACCGCCGGGGCCTGCGCCCTGAGCCTCGCTGCGCCCGCCGCGGCCCAGACGCCTGCGTCCCAGGCTGCGCCGTCCAGCGCCGGCGCCGCCGGCCTGCGCTATCTCAACTGGCCCGGCAGAACCTATCGGCCCGCGACCGCCGCCGCCGCCGCCGCTCCGGCCCAGACCCCCGCACAGCTTCCAGCCGCAACGGCGCCGAGCCGCCCGCCGATCATTCCGCACGGCGGCCAGGCCTCGACACCCTATGCCGCTGCGCCGAGCGCCAACCTCGCGCCGCGTCAGGGCCTGACGCCCGCCAGCGCCTGGATCGGATCCCAGACCCCGGCCTATCAGCCCCAGCCCGTCTTCCCTGCGGCGGCGCCGCCGCCCTATTTCCCGCCCGCCCCGGCCCCGGACGCCGCGCCCTGGAGCCGCAAGCGCGCGCCCGCGCCTGCCCCCTCACCTGTCTCTGAATCTGCGCCCCCCGCTCCGGCGCCGAGCGGCTACTTCGCCGCGCCCGCCGAGATGGCGGAGGCTGCGCCGCCGCCCCCGCCGGTCGCGCCGACCGCGCCCGCCCCGCGCCCTGTCATACGCCCGGCCCCGCGTCCCATCCCTGCGCCCGTCCCGGTTCCGGTACCGCCAACGCCGGCGCCCGCCGTCGAGACAGCGCCTGTCGAAGCGCCGCCAGAAACGCCAATGGAAACGCCCGTGGAAGCGCCCGTCGATGCGCCCGCCGCCGACCCGATGGCCCCGCGTCGCGACGCCCCCATCTTCCGGCTGCAACGCCCCTCGGCCCAGCCGGCCCCGGCTCCCGCTCAAGCCGCCCAACCCCAGGCTCAGGCTCAGGCTCAGACTCAGCCTCAGACCCCGGCCGACGCCCAGCCCATGCCCGCCGCCTATGCGCCCTCGGCCCAGGGCGGCGCCCGCTACTATTCCGTCCATCGCCAGGCCGGTCGTCAGCCCGACGCCACGCCCCTGCCCGCGCCCATCTATCTGGACGCCCTGCCGGTGGACCTGACCTCCATGCCCGCCTCGACCGATCTGGCCGAGCCGCCTCCCGCGCCCAATCTGATCCGCAACGCCAACGGCCGCATCCAGGCCCTGCCCGCCAGCGAAGACCCTATCCTGCCATGAGCGACGGCGCCGCCCACTCCCCCCTCCTCGACGCCTCTTCGCGCCTGCCCGACCTGATCGCCCTGGCGCAGGAGACGTCCAGCGAGAAGCGCCGCGCCCTGCTGCGCGAACTGACCGACCATTTCTTTGGCGACCCGGAACGCAGCGAGGCCGAGACCGCCCTCTACGGTTCGGTGCTCAGCGACCTGACCGACGCCATGGAGCTGGCCGTCCGCGCCGAACTGGCCGAGCGCTTCGCTGACGCCGCCGACGCCCCCATCCAGTTGATCCGCCGCCTGGCCAACGACGAAGCCGAAGACGTGGCCCAGCCCGTGCTGCGCGCCTCGCCCATGCTGACCGAGGCCGACCTGATCCAGGTCATCCGCTCGCGCGGCCAGGGCCATATGCGCGCCGTCAGCCAGCGCGCCGAGGTGTCCGAGGCCGTATCCGACGCCATCGTCGAGCGCGGCGACGACGAGACCCTTGGCGTGCTTCTGGGCAACGACGGCGCCCATCTGTCGCGCGCCGCCTGCGAGGCCGCCGTCGAGCGCGCCCGCGTCAATCCGGCCCTGCACGCCCCCACGGTCGAGCGCGCCAGCCTGCCCGCCGACCTGCTGAACGAGATGTATTTCGAGGTCGAGGCCCGTCTGCGTCAGCGTATTCTGGAACAGAACGCGCGCATGGACCCGGCCCTGCTGGAAAGCGCCCTGGCCGCCGGCCGCACCCGCGTCGCCACCGACGACGGCGCCCTGCCGCCCGACTACGCCGAGAGCCTGGCCTATGTCGAGGAACTGCGCGCCGCCAACCAGCTGACGCCCCAGGTCCTGGCCCGCTTCCTGCGCTCCGGCGGCCGGACCTCCTTCCTGATCGCCCTGTCGCAGCTGGCGGACATCGAGTTCCACACCGCCCGCCAGATCGTCGAGCGCCGCGAGCTGGACGCCCTGGCCGTGGTCTGCAAGGCCGCCGACCTGGATCGCGCCCTGTTCCTGACCTACGCCGTCGTCCTTTTGAACACCGACGGCGACGCCATGGGCAAGGCCCGCGCCTATGCCGGCATGTACAACGACCTGACCAA
>CAYWDO010000163.1:0-4863 GCA_964456995.1 uncultured Brevundimonas sp. | reverse complement strand
CTAGTCCTTGGCCGGTTGGGAGGCCTTCCAGACTTCGAGATAGTCCAGTCGGCGCAGCACCTTGGAGCCGGGGTCCAGCAGGATGTGGGCGCCGCTCGGCGCGCTAAAGGTCGCGCGACCCTGGGTCATGGGCAGGGTGCGTACCTTGCCGTCCACCTCGATCTCGATGGGCAGGGGGAAGGGGCGGTCGTTTCCGATCTTCCATTCCAGGGTCACGCGCTCGCCATCGCGGGTCATGACGAGATCGGGCAGGGCGGCCTGATAGAGATAGGCGTCGAAGAACCAGCCGAGGTCGCGGTCGGTCACGGCGTTGACGATGGCGATGAACTCCGGCGTCGTGGCGTAGCGCGGCGCGAAGTTGCCAGGCTTGGGGTCGGGACGGCCATAGATCAGTCTGCGCAAGGACTCGTAGAAGGCGTCGTCGCCGATATAGAGGCGCAGGGTGTGGGCGATCAGGGCCCCTTTGTAATAGAGGTCCAGCCCCGGCCCGGTCTCAGCCTCATAGACCGTGCCCGCGTCCTGCGCCTTGCCCGACACCAGGGGGAAGCGGTTGGACAGCGTCAGCCGCATGGTCTGCAACTCGGACTGCATGGCGCGGTCGCCGTTCAGCCAGCGGGCGTAGAGAGGCTGCATATAGGTGCCGAACCCCTCGTGCAGCCACATGTCGTCCCAGTCGGCGTTGGTCAGCTGGTTGCCGAACCATTCGTGCGCCAGTTCGTGCTGAAGCAGCCAGTCGTAGCCCTTGCCGTCCAGCTTGTAACCGTTGCCGTAGGCGTTGATCGTCTGGTGTTCCATGCCCAGGTGCGGGGTCTCGACCACGCCCATCTTCTCGTCGCCGAAGGGGAAGGGGCCGATGGTCGCCTCGTAGAAATCGAGCTGCTTGGGGAACTCGGCGAACAGGGCGGCGGCCTTGGCCGGGTCTGCCGAGGCTAGCCGCCAGAAGCGCAAGGGCACGATGTTGCCGAATCGGCTGGGGTAGTCGGCGCTCATCTCCACGAAGGGGCCGACGTTCAGGCTGATGGCGTAGGTGTTCGGCTGGCGCGCGGTCCAGTTCCAGGTGGCCGTGCCGTCGCCATTGTCGGTCTTGCCCAGGAAGCGGCCGTTGGCGGGGGCGGAAAGGTCGGACGGGACGGTGATGTGCAGATCAACCCGGTCCGGCTCCCCCTGGGGATGGTCGATGCAGGGCCAGAACAGGTCGCAGCCCTCGCCCTGCACCGCGCTGGCGATCCACGGCTGGCCGTCGGGCGTGGTGGTCCAGACGAAGCCGCCGTCCCAGGGCGCGCGATCGGCCTGATGCGGGCGGCCGGCATAGGCGATGCGGACAGAGGCGGTCTGGCCCGCCGTCAGAGGCTTCGCCAGGGGGATGGTCAGGCGGCCGTCGGGGTTGGACCAGCCGGTGACCTTCTGGCCGTCCACGGCCACGGAGGCGATGGTGAACAACGTATCCAGTTCGACCACGACGGCTGTGACCGGGGCCGTGGCGGTGAAGTCGAGGACCGCCACGCCTTCGATCGACTGGGTCTCAGGCAGCAGTTTGAACGACAGGTCGGCCTTGTCGAAGCGCAGGGCCAATTGCTCGGCTGTGCGGGGCGTGCCGCTGGACAGGGTGAAGGACGTCGAATCGCGGGGCGGCGCAGCCGCCTGCCCCAAGGCAGGCGTGCCGATCAGGGCGGTCGTCAGGCAGAGGGCGGCGATCAGGCGCAAGGCTCAGGCTCCGGCAGGTGTGAGGGGAGCGTAGCCGGGGCCGACAAACGCGCAAAGAAAAAGGCCGGTGTTTCCACCGGCCTCTTCAGAACCTGGTCAGACGGCGCAGATTAAGCGGCGGCTTGCTCGGCCAGCTTGGCCTTGACCTGGCGCTTGATGCGCAGGGCCGCAGTCGACAGCTTTTCGTCGCGAGCCTTGACGATGAAGACGTCCAGGCCGCCCTTGTAGTCGAGCGTGCGCAGGGCAGCGTTCGAGATACGCAGGGAGAAGGTTTGGCCCAGCGAGTCGGAAGCCAGCTTGACCGTCTTCAGCGACGGCAAGAACCGGCGCTTGGTCTTGACGTTCGAGTGGCTCACATTGTGGCCGACCATCGGGCCGATACCCGTGAGTTCGCAGCGACGCGACATCTTAAGATCCTCAAGGTCACATCCGCGAACTTTGCGGACGCATGAAACAGGGTGCACGCAGCGGGCGGACCCCTGCGAGAGAGGGGGCCGTATAGATGAATGACTCGGAGGCCGTCAAGGCTGGAGTCGAGTCAGGCTGGGGATTGACGCTGAGGGATCACCTTCGTTCAGCCCGCGTTCAACGACCTGCTATATAGAGGATCGCATGAAGACCTATCGGAAGCCGTTCCCCATGAAGACGCTGCCTGTTTCGTTCGCCCGCGTTCTGACGCGTGTTGGAGCTTTGGCCGCCCCCGTCGTCGCGGGCGCCGTCATGCTGGCCGCGCCGAGCGCAGCCCTTCAGGCTCAGGCGGTCGCGCCAACTCAGCCGGTCTTGCCCGGCTACTGGGAATACACGACCAGCGCCGTGGGCAGCCGCGACACCGAGCAGAAATGCGTCCGCCCCAGCGAGATCAACCGCTTCTTCGGCGGCCTGTCGACCAACCGCTGGAAATGCACCTATCCGACGCGTCAGGTCGCCGACGGGCGGGCGCGTTTCGAGGGCACCTGCCAGGACAAGAAGGGCCGTCGCGTCAATGTGCGTCTGAACGGCACCTATCAGACCGAAAGCTTCACCTTCAACGGCGGCGCCCAGCTGTTGCGCGGCACGCCCTATATCCCGGCCAGCATCACCGCCCGACGCCTCAGCGCCCAGTGCCCGGCCAACGCCGAATATTTCTGACGGGATGCGAATAGGCCCTTGGCGCGGCTTGAGCCCAAAGAAAAAGGCCCGGCGTTTCCGCCGGGCCTTTGTCGTATCAGCAGCCTGCCTTGGATCAGGCGGCTTCGGCCTCGGCTTCGGCGGCTGCGGCTTCCAGTTCAGCGGCGGTCGGGACCGGCTTCTTGGCGCTCAGCGACTTGCCGAGCAGGGCCACGGCGGCTTCCTTGTCGATCTTGTTGGCGGCGGCGACTTCGCGGGCCATGCGGTCCAGAGCCGATTCGTAGAGCTGGCGCTCCGAATAGGACTGTTCCGGCTGGGTGTCGGCGCGGTGCAGGTCGCGGACCACTTCGGCGATCGAGATCAGGTCGCCGGAGTTGATCTTGGCTTCATATTCCTGGGCGCGACGTGACCACATGGTGCGCTTGACGCGGGCGCGGCCCTTGAGGGTCGTCAGGGCCCGGGTCACGGTGTCGTCGGCGGCCAGGGTGCGCAGGCCAGCGGTCTTGGCCTTCTTGGTCGGGACGCGCAGGGTCATCTTTTCGTGGTCAAAGGTCACGACATAGACTTCCAGCGACATGCCGGCGACTTCCTGGGTCTCGACCGCAGCGACCTTGCCGACGCCGTGTGCGGGATAGACCACCGCATCGCCAACCTTGAATTCCAGACCGGTCTTGCTCGTCATGTCATTCCTTTCCCGGAACAGGGATCAAATGAGACGCCTGCTGCTGATGGGCGAAAACAACCCCGCCGCCGGAAACTGGTTCCGTCGGTTGGGTGGTCAGGTCACACATCAAAAGCGAAAGCGGATCACCGAACCTCTGGCCGACCCCGTCTGTTCGGCGGGGGACTGTCGCAAACGCGGGCGGCGCGCATGGCTGCGGAACCGCCCGTCTCGAATAGGGAGGAACCTATCATAAAATTAGGAAATCTCAAAACATCCACAGGACGACTGAGCGGTTCCGGCACTTTGTGACCGGAATGTGGTGAAGCCTTAGGAGCCCTTGCCGGGTTTGGGGCTGAAGTATTTCTCGAACTTGCCGGTTTCGCGCTCATACTGTTCGCGGTCGGCGGGGGGCGTGCCCTTGACCGTGATGTTGGGCCAGGCCTTGGCGTATTCGGCGTTGACCTGAAGCCACTTGCCGTCGGGCTCGTCCTCGGTGTCGGGGACGATGGCGTCGACGGGGCATTCCGGCTCGCACACGCCGCAGTCGATGCATTCGTCGGGGGCGATGACCAGGAAGTTCTCGCCCTCGTAGAAGCAGTCCACCGGACAGACCTCGACACAGTCCATGAACTTACATTTCACGCAGGCGTCGGTGACGATGTAGGTCATGGCGGTCGGGAGGGCTCTTTGGCGGCGATCAAGGTCGAGGGCGGGCAAATGGCCCCGTCGGAACCAACTGTCAACCGAAGGCGCTGTCGCAAGGGCGCGGGAAGCTTGACGGGCCTAGCCTGGTCTGCATCCCCTGCGATTACAGATCATCGTTCAGAAGGAGGTTCGCCCATGCGTTTCACCGCTCGTTCCACAGTCGTTCGCATAGGCGCGGGGGCTATGGCTCTCAGCCTTCTGGCCGGGGGCGCAGTCGTCGCCCAGGCGGCCCTGACCAAGGTTCCGTCCGAGGTTCAGGCCGGCGACTACAAGCTGGATTCCGCCCACGGCAAGATCACCTGGTCGGTCGATCACCTGGGCTTCTCGACCTATGTCGGCCAGTTCGTGAATGTTCAGGCCGAGCTGAAGCTGGATCCGGCCAATCCTTCGGCCAGCAGCCTGACGGCGACCATTCCGCTGACGGAGGTGGCGTCGAACTCCGACGGGCTGAACCGCCACCTGCAGACGGCGGACTTCTTCGACACCGCCAACCATCCGGTCGCCACCTTCCGTTCGACCCGCATCGTGGTCGATCCGTCTGACCCTGATGAAGCGACGGTCTATGGCGAGCTGACCCTGCGCGGCGTGACCAAGCCGGTGACGATGGAGGTCGACTTCAATCAGGCCGGCCAGACGCGCGGCGGTTACAAGGCCGGGTTTGACGGCGAGGCCAAGATCAAGCG
>CAYWDO010000162.1:0-4865 GCA_964456995.1 uncultured Brevundimonas sp. | reverse complement strand
CTCTTGCCGCCAGCCGTTCGTCCTCAAGCCGGTCGCTGGCCATATCCGCCGCCTCGTCGATCCAGTCGCCCGGCAGGCGCAGGCCCGGCCGCGCCCGCACCAGGGGCGCCAGCAGGGGATCAGCCGACAGATCACGCTGGATCGCCTCCGGGTCCGCCGACAGGTCGAACACCCGCCGCACCCGCGCCAGCACGCCAGGCAGGGCCTTCAGGTCCGAAGCCGCCACCGTCACCGCCAGCAGGCTCCTCGCCTCAAACCGGGCCGAGACCTCGCCGGTCGCGCCATCCACATCGGGCGTCAGCGCGCGTCGCCAGACCCCGTCGTCGACCGTCTCGCCGCGCATCGTCAGCGCCGCCAGCATGGCCTCTATTTCATAGGGCGGACGATAGGGCAGGCTCAGCCGCACGCCCCCATCGCCCGGCCTCTCCGCCCGCCGCCGTAGCGTCGAGGGGGGCCGTCCATACAAGGACTGAAACGTCTCGTTGAACCGCCGCACGCTGCCGAAGCCCGAGGCCAGCGCCACCTCGGCCATCCCCAGATCGGTCTGGTGGATCAGGGCCTTGGCCAGCAGCACGCGCCGCGTCTGGGCCACGCTGACCGGCGCGGCGCCCAGATGCTGTCGGAACAGGCGACGCAGGTGCCGTTCGCCAACCCCCAGCCGCGCGGCCAGACCATCGACGTCGCCCTCATCCAGCGCCCCCGCCTCGATCAGGCCCAGCGCCCGGCTGACCGTATTCGAGGTGCCGCGCCAGGCGCCCATGTCCGGCGCCGTCTCGGGCCGACAGCGCAGACAGGCGCGAAAGCCCGCCTCCTCCGCCGCCGCCGCACTGGCGACGAAGTTCATGTTCTCGCGCTTGGGCGTTCTGGCCGGACAGACCGGGCGGCAGTAGATCCCCGTCGTCTTCACGCAGGTGAAGAACCGCCCGTCAAAGCGCGGATCGCGCGTCAGGACGGCCCGGTAGCAGGCCTCCTGATCCAGACTGTCGCGGGCGATTTCCATGCTCGCAACATGATCCCCCGACGCCGCCCTGTCTCGCGGTTTTCGGACATGGCGGCGCCGCGCTCCATCAGTCCCGCGTTGTCGCGATCCGCCACAGGGCCTTCAGGATGTCCACCGCCAGACACAGCATGATAATCGCCAGCACCCAGCTGAGCACCGTGCCCAGGGTCAAAGCCGTCTCGGCCAGGCCGCGCTGGGCCTCGGGAATGGCGTGGATGGCGTCGAAGTCCATGTGGATCGGCGAGGCGCCCATGACCTGCGCCGTCTGATCGCCTTGCGTCAGAGTGGCCCAGTGCCCCGCCTGGAACAGCCGCCAGCCGATCCAAAGTCCCGCCGCCGCCACCGGAATCTTCAGCAGGGCCTGCAGCCGCCGCGCCTCCGGTCGCCACAGGGTGACGCCGTCCACCGCCATGCCCGCCACGGCCCAGGCCAGGATCAGCCCGAACAGCAGCGACCAGATCGGCGCCGCCGTCACGCTGACGTCGCCGCCGCGCAGGGCGAAGTCGCCGATGCCGGTGAAGCGGATCACGCCGATCCACCACAGGATGAAGACGGCGCTGGCGATGAAGGACCACAGGGCCTGGGCGGCCCCGGTCGTCTCGGCCCGCACGCCCCAGACCTTGACGCCCTTGGGCAGCCATTCGGCCTTGGCCTTGTCGCTTGCCCCCATCGACGCCCCCCATTTCGCCGGGTCGGCCAGACCAAAGGCCGACAGGTCGCGCACCCGCCATTTCGTCAGCCAGGTCGGCTTGATGTCGTAATGCTCCATGACCGCCCCAGCCAGGGTCAGCGCCCCCAGCAGGGTCAGGGCGCCGGCGAAGAAGCCGTTGAAGGCCTGACCGATCGACTGACCGAAATTGGCCGGATCGCCCAGCACATGGACCAGCAGGCCCAGCGCCTGCACCGCCGCGATCACGATCAGCCCGGCCTTGGCCCCGAACAGCCAGTAGGGGAACAGCTCAGGTCCGATGAGGCTATCCGGCCCCTTGCGATACCGGGCGGCGACGACCAGCGGATGCCCGATCTCGTGCAGGATCGCCTCCTTCTCCTCGTCGCTCAGGGCACGGCCCAGCTCCTCCTCGCGCGCCTCGACCCGGCTCAGGATCAGGTCGCGCAGCTCGGCGACGATGTCCTCGCGGTCCTCGGTCGACAGCTGGGCCGCCACGGCTTCCAGATAGCGTTCGATCACGTCCATTTCGGTCTTCCTCCCCCGGGATTTCACAGCATTCGGTCCAGCGAGGCGTTGATGCCGCGCCATTCATCGGTCAGGGCGGCCAGCATGGCCTCGCCGCCGGGCGACAGGACGTAGAAGCGCTTCTTGCGCTTCTCCTCCTCGCGCCATTCGCTGGTCAGCAGCCCCTGCCCCTCCAGCCGGCGCAGCAGGGGGTAGAGGGTGGATTCCTCCATCTCCAGCCCGTCCGCCGCCAGGGCCTGACGCAGGGTGTAGCCGTAGCGTTCGGTCCGCAGGCAGGCGAGCACCGCCAGCACCAGCGACCCGCGCCGCAGCTCCAGCCGCATCGTCTCGAACAGCTCCTTGTCCACGCCGCCTCGCCTCACCTGTCGCCACATAGTGTGTGACACACAGTGTATGCAACATACTGTATGAGTCTGTCAACGGCCTCGGATATCAGCGATTGTCAGGACCATTTGGCGCTGTTTCGAAACCACTTAAGAGCGGCGCAGCGTGAGAATGGCTCTCAACGATTAGGCGCGGGGTTATTCGCAAAGGTCTGCGTTGCGCCAAAAGAAGACTTTGGCTTCAGTCCTAATAGAAGACATTACGCCGCTTCGATCACCAACTTGCGCCATGTCATCAAATCGTCGAGCTCGGGCGCGAATGCCAAAGGCATGATAGCTTCAGTGACATCGGAATTCTCGGCGACAACGCGAAGTGTCAGAAATGTCTCTCGAGCTTTTCCACTGAATCGAGCGGCTGCAAGCGACGCCCTGTGGCTGCCGAAGCCTGCTAAGATCGACCGTTTCTGACTCAAAGCGGCCATTGGCAATGCCAATATCGGAGCCGCCCCACTGAGGCAGAACCGCCCGTACGTGAGTGCGATGCGCTCACGTACGGGCGCAGGGCGGCGAACCCAAGTCCGCCGCCCCTCTTCCGTTCAGGCTCTAGGGCTTAAAACGGACGGTAATTCAGGCTCAGGAAGAAGCGACGGCCGAACAGGTCGAAGTTGTCGGCCGTCGTATTGCCCAGCCAGCGCGCCGGCTCGGCGTCGAAGGCGTTCACGACGCCGGCGCGAACCGTCAGGTTGTCGCGAGCCATCCAGCGGACCGAGAAGTCATGCTGAGAGAAGTCGCCGGTTTCCAGGTACTTGGCGGTTTCGTACAGATCCGGGTTGGCGACCAGGTTGTCGACGTCGAAGATCTCCTGGCTGGCCTGCCAGTCCCAATCCCAGCTGAAGGCCAGGGTGTCGATCGGCGCCCAGGTGACGGTCGACAGGAAGCGCACGCGCGGCATGCCGACGGTGTCTTCGAAGTCGCTAGAGTCCGTCGGATCGGTGATGTTGACGAAGTCGTGCTGTTCGATCAGCCAGTTGCCGCGGACGGAGTGGCTGAACGTGCCCCAGTTGCGGCCGAAGAACTCGGGCAGGTCGGTGCGGTAGCTGGCGGTGAAGTCCACGCCCTTGGCCGTCAGAGCCGCATAGTTCAGCGAGCCCTGGATGAAGCTGACGACCTGGAAGGACGTCGCATCGCGGGTCTGGGTGGCGCAGGCGCCGGTGTTGACGGCGTCGCCGTTCACGCACTGGTTGGCGGCGTTCTGAGCGCTCACCGAGGCGATCGCGTCGTTGATCTCGATGTCATAGTAGTCGAGCACCAACGAGAAGTTCGGCAGCAGATAGTCCGGCGTCCAGACGCCGCCGACCGTGAAGCTTTCCGAGGTTTCGGGCTTAAGGAAGGGGTTGCCGCCAGCCAAACCCGACACCGAGCCGCTGCCGTAGTTGGGCAGGTAGGCGTTGGTGGCAGAGGCGTCGGCGAAGTTCAGGTTGAGGCCCGCAGCCGCAGCCAGGGCGCCGCAGTTAGCGATGCGGTTGTTGGCGATGGAGCGGTCGGCCAAGTTGTTGATGACCGTGGCCGAGCAGGGGTCGCTAAAGCCGTTGGCGAAGGTCTGGCCCAGCGGTTCATTGGTTTCGCTCAGGTTCGGCACGCGGATCGCCGTGGCGGTCGTGGCGCGGAACATGAACTGATCGACCGGGCGCCACTGGAACTGGGCGCTGTAGGTCTCTTGCTGGCCGACGTTCGAGTAGTCCGAGAAGCGATAGGCGCCGTTGATCTCGGCCGACTGGCCCAGGACGCTGTCACGGAACAGCGGGATGCTGAGTTCGGCGAAGACGTCGTTGGTGTCGTAGCTGGCTTCCAGGAAGTCCGGGCCGGAGTTCAGGAACAGGAAGCGGCCGGCGGTGTCGCGGTCGCGGCCCGTGCCGCTGGTGATTTCCTTGCGGTATTCGTAGCCGATTGAGGCGCCGATCGGGCCAGCGCCCCAGAAGTCCCAGAGCTTGCCCGATGTGTAGGCCATGAAGTCGTGTTGCTTGTTCTGGTCAGTCACCGTGACGGCGGCCTGGAGGTAGTCCAGACCTTCCTGGGTGAAGCCGTTCGGACCGAAGACGCGGACCGGCGAGCAGTCGTCGATGACGGCGCCCTGACGCGAGTAGGTGGTCGATATGCCGCCCGAGGTGATCACGGCGTCCGGCACGGCGACGCCGTTGGCCTTCATCAGCTGGATGCGGCAGACGATTTCGCCCGGCGTGCCGTTGACCCGACCCGCGACGTCGACGACGGCGTCGGCTGCGGCCTGGTAGCGGACCACGTCCACGCCCAGCTCGCGGTTCGAGTTGTTCATCTCGCCGTAGGTGTA
>CAYWDO010000161.1:0-4975 GCA_964456995.1 uncultured Brevundimonas sp. | reverse complement strand
GCGGCGAACATTGCGGTGGCGGCGAGGCCCGCCTTGAAGAACTTCGACATACTCTCTCTCCTGTCATCGAGGGTCGTTGAGGGAGAGAATGCCTATGCCAAGGTGAAGGCTCCCGGAGCCTCGCTGTTATATTCGGTTCATGTTTGTAAGGGCCTACCGCGCTTCGCGTTACTTTAGGCCCGCTAGACACCCGTCATCCCGGAAACGGCGAAGCCGTTATCCGGGACCGCAGGACGCGCGCCCTTATAGCCTTGGGCGATCCCGGATCCCCACCGTCGCGACGCGCGCTACGGCCGGAATAACGATTCTAGCCGACCAGTTCGCCGTTCGCCCCGGCTTCGATCAGGACGATGGTCTGCGGCAGGCCATAGATGGCGGCGAACGACCCGAAGCGCGGCCCCTGCGAGGCGCCCAGCAGCACTTCGTACAGCGCCTGGAACCAGGCCCGCAGCGGTTCGAACTCATGCGCCTTGCCGACCGCATAGACCTCGCCCTGAATGGCCTCGCCGTCGGTCGTGTCGGCCGGCAGCGCCTTCAGACGGTCGGCCAGGTCCTTAAGCGCCGCCTTCTCCTTGTCGTCAGGCAGGCGATAGGTCTTCGAGGGCTTCACGAAGTCCTCGTAGTAGTTCAGCGCATAGCCCATCAGACGGTCCAGCACCGGCTCGTTCTCGGGCGTGGCGTCGGGCAGATACTTGGCGAAATAGGCCCACAGCTGGTCCTTGCTGGAGGCGTTAGCCACGCCCACCAGGTTCAGCAGCAGGGCGAAGGACACCGGCGAGGCGCTCTCGGGCGGCTGACCCGAGTGAATGTGCCAGACGGCGTTGTCGATCTGCTTGGCCGGTTCCTGCGTCTTGTACTGCTCGATGAAGGACAGATAGTCGTCCGTCGCGCGCGGAATGACGTTGAAGTGCAGGCTCTTGGCCGACTTCGGCGACTGGAACATGTACCAGCTCAGGCTCTCAGGCGTGCCATAGCGCAGCCACTCGTCCATCGTCAGGCCGTTGCCCTTGGACTTGGAGATCTTCTTGCCCTCAACGTCGAGGAAGAGCTCGTAGTTGAAGCCTTCCGGCGGCGTGCCGCCCAGGGCGCGACAGATCTTGCCGCTCTCGCGCACGCTCTCGATCAGGTCCTTGCCCGACATCTCGTAATCGACGTCCAGCGCGGTCCAGCGCATGGCCCAGTCGGGCTTCCACTGCAGCTTCACATGGCCGCCGGTGACGGGGACCTCGGTGCGACCGCCCGCCGGGTCGTCGAAAACGATGGTGCCGCGCTCGACGTTGCGCTCCAGCGTCGGCACCTGCAGCACATGGCCGGTGATCGGGCTGATCGGCAGGAAAGGCGAATAGGTGGCGCGGCGCTCCTCGCCCAGGGTCGGCAGCATGATGCCCATGACCTTGTCGAAGCGTTCCAGCAGGGTCAGCAGGGTCGCGTCGAACCGCCCCGACCGATAGGTCTCGGTCGAGGACATGAACTCATAGTCGAAGCCGAAGCTGTCGAGGAAGGCGCGCAGGCGGGCGTTGTTATGCGCGCCAAAACTGTCGTGCGTGCCGAACGGATCGCGCACCTTGGTCAATGGCAGATGCAGGTCTTCGCGCAGCATCTCCGGGTTCGGCACCCCCTCGGGCACCTTGCGCAGGCCGTCCATGTCGTCCGAGAAGGCGATCAGGCGCGTGCGCCAGTGATCCCCGGTCAGGGCGCGAAACGCATTGCGCACCATGGTCGTGCGCGCGACCTCGCCAAAGGTCCCCATGTGCGGCAGGCCCGACGGACCGTAACCCGTTTCCAGGATCACCGACCGGTTCAGCGCCTCGAAGGTCGCCAGAGCCTCGTCCGCCTTGCCCGCGTCGATCAGCAGCTTGGCCGCATCGCGCTCCGCGTCCGACAGCCGTTTCTTGAGCACGTGGGCCAGCAGGTTGCGCGCTTGCTCAAACGGCCACGAACGGGCCTCACGGGACAGGGTTTCAAGGTTCTGAAGCATGAACCGGCTTTGAAGCCTTGAACGCCCGCGGTCAACCACAGCGGGCGGATCAGAGCCGCGCCGAGGCGTCCTTCGGCAGTTGCATCAGGTTCTCGAAGGTCATGACCAAATCGCCGTCCTGGTTGCGGACCCAGGTCTTGGTCTTGACCGTGCCCCGGTCGGGGCGGCTCTGCGACGGGTTGACGGCCAGGATCTCGCGTCGCGCAGTCAGCGTGTCGCCAGGCCGCACCGGGCGCAGCCAGCGCAGATCGTCAATGCTGAGGCCCAGCATCGGCGTGGCGCCGAAATAGGCGGCGTCGACATAGTCCCGCATCACCCTTGAGGCGACGTGCCAACCGCTGGCGATCAGGCCGCCGAACCGGCCCGCGGCGGCGGTGGCGGGGTCAATATGCATGGGCTGGGGGTCGAACTGCTTCGCAAAGGCGATGATCTCGGCCTCGGTGATGGTGAAGGGCTCGCCTTCCCAGCTTTCGCCAACCGTCAGGTTGTCCAGATACCGGTCCGTCATGGCAGTCTCGCGAAACAGTAAGGCCTCAGAGCCCAAAGCAGCCGCCGCCTTTGAGCTGCAAAGCGCTTCGGGTCAACCGACCACAACCGTCATCGGCTGCGCCCGACAACAGCGGCCACGATGCCGGCGCCGGCGGCCACGATCAGTGCATCCTCGATCAGCCCGCTCCGGGTCTGCCCCAGCCGCGCCATAGCCCTCTTGCGGCCAGCCAACGTCAGATAGGCAAGTGGCACGGCCGTAGCCACCGCCAGCGTGGCGCCGGTTCTTTCTCGACCGCGCGGAGCCAGGGCCGCGCCTGCGATGCCCGCGCTCATCACCCGGGCCAGCAGGCCCAGAAAGACGGTTCGGTCCGGCGCGGACTTCATCTTGTCGCCGAACAGCTCGCCCGCTCCCATGATCAGGGCGCCGCCCTTGAACAGCGGATGATCCAGCAAGAACAAACGTCCAGGCGTGCGTCGAGACGCCAGACGGGCGCCGGCTATGGCGGCCATCGGAGTCATCGAACGCGCGCTGGCGACAGCACCGATGAGAACGGAAGGAAGCAGCCCGAGATTTTTCATCCTGTCTCAACACCAAGAGCCGGCCAAGGGTTCATCCTCGCTCGCCCCCGCCTTGACCCGGCGGCGCAGGCGTGGCCTTTGCCCCACCTCATGCTGACCTCAGATTTCGACTTCGACCTGCCCGATGACTGCATCGCGCTGCGCCCCGCCGAGCCGCGCGATTCCGCGCGCCTGCTGGTGGTCAAGGACGGCGCGCTGGACGACCGGATCATCCGCGACCTGCCGGACTTCCTGCAACCCGGCGACGCCCTGGTGTTCAACGACACGCGCGTGATCCCGGCGCGGCTGTCCGGCGTGCGCCAGCGTCCCAATCCCGTGGTCGGCGGGCCGGAAGGCGAGATCCTGACCGTCGAGGTCGAGGCCACCCTGCACCACCGCGACGCCCCCGACGTCTGGTCCGCCTTCATGAAGCCGGGCAAGCGCATCAAGCCGGGCGACCGCATCCGTTTTGGACGCTCAGCCGACGCGGCCTGTGAAATGGGCAAGCTCGACGCCACCGTCGAGGCCAAGGACGAAGATGGCCTGATCACCCTGCGCTTCGACCTCGCCGGCCCTGCGCTGGACGACGCCATCCGCGACGTCGGGGTCATGCCCCTGCCGCCCTATATCGCGGCCAAGCGGCCCGAGGACGACCGCGACCGATCAGACTATCAGACGGTCTTCGCGACCTATGACGGTTCGGTCGCCGCGCCGACGGCGGGCCTGCACTTCACCCCCGCCCTGCTCGACGCCATCCGCGCGCGCGGCGTCACGACCCACGCCGTGACCCTGCACGTCGGCGCCGGCACCTTCCTGCCGGTCAAGGCCGACGACACCGCCGACCACAAGATGCACTCCGAGTGGGGCGAGGTATCGCCCGAGACCGCCGCCGCCCTGAACGCCGTGCGCGCCGCCGGCGGCCGCATCGTCTGCGTCGGCACCACGAGCTTGCGCCTGCTGGAAAGCGCCACCACCGAGGACGGCGTGGTCCAGCCCTTCCACGGCGACACGGCCATCTTCATCACGCCCGGCTACCGCTTCCGCGCCTGCGACGTGCTGATGACCAATTTCCACCTGCCCAAGTCGACCCTCTTCATGCTGGTCTCGGCGTTTGCGGGCATCGACACGATGCGCGCCGCCTACGCCCACGCCATCGACAGCGGCTATCGTTTCTATTCCTATGGCGACGGGAGCCTGCTGTTCCGTCAGTAGGTCGATAAGGGGGAAGATCATGCATTATCTGAAGACCGCCTCGTTCGGTGGCCTGTTCACCGTCGCATTCGGAGTCGCCGCCGCTTTCCAGATCACCTTCTCGATTCTGGGCGTGGTTCTGGCGTTTCTGTCGCCGGGCCTGTTCTACATGAACGGCGCCGCCGCGACCTCGGCCATGGGCGCGATCGGCGTCCTTATCTTCCTGCTGGTGGTCGGCCTGTGCGTAAACGCCGCCATGTCGGCGCTCGGCGCCCTGGTCATCATGAGCGTGCGCCGCTTCCTGCCCGCCGCCAAAACGGTCTAAATGAGCCTCATGGACGATCTGCCCGACGATTTCGCCGCCTCGCTCGACATCCTCGCCTCGGCGGCGAGCGAGATGCAGGACCCGTGGTGGATCTTCGGCGGCGCGGCCATGGTGCTGTGGGGTCTGCGCGACTGGCGCGCGCCCGACATCGACGTCCTGTGCAGCCCGCGCGACGCGCGTCGTCTGATCGAGGCCCTGCACGGCGAAGTCACCCCGGACCCTGGCGAGGGCCTGTTCCGGTCTCAGGTCTTCGGCCAGATCCTGACGACGCCGGTGCCGCTGGACGTCATGGCCAACATGGACGTGCGCGCCGGCGGCGACTGGGTGCCGGTGACCTTCTCGACGCGCGTGCCGATCCCACTGGAGGACTTCACCGTCTTCACCCCCTCGATCAACGAACAGATCGAGACCTGCCGCCTGTTCGGCCGCCCCAA
>CAYWDO010000160.1:0-5144 GCA_964456995.1 uncultured Brevundimonas sp. | reverse complement strand
ACTTGGCCCCGAGGGCCGCCGCCAGCTTCTTCATGCTGACCTCGCAGTCGGACGGGACGATGACGCAGGCGGGCCTGCCGTCCGCCAGGGTCATCAGGGTCTTGAACACCTGCTCCGGCGCCCAGCCGAGGGCCTCGGCCGCCTGCAAGCCGACGCGCGGCGCGTCGGGATCGTAGGCGTAGGGGAAGAGGTCGAAGGCGACGCCGGCCTGGTTCAGGGCGAGGGTGGCTGGGGTGGTCTTGGACATGACTTGCCGATCGCAACGAAGGCCAGATGCATAGCCGAGCTCATCTTTTTCGTCATCCTCCGGCGAAGCGAAGCGGAGACCGGGGGACCCAGCGGCGCCGAAGGCGACCTTCACGGCGAACGCAGCGTCTGCATCTTTCGCCCTCCGGGCGCCGCTGGCTCCCCCGGTCAGCGCCGCTGCGCGGCTTGCCGGAGGATGACGAAAGAGAAAGAGGCTTCAGTTCGCTTCGGGATCGAGGAAGCTCTTCGTCAGCTCCACCGCCTCGGCAAGGCCCATGCGCTGGACCTCGGTTCCAGGCGGCAACCCCGCGAACAGCCGCGTCGGACAGGCGGCGTCCAGCATCAGGAAGACCCCCTTGTCGTCGGCGCGGCGGATCAGGCGGCCAAAGGCCTGGGCGATACGGCCGCGCGCCAGGGCGTCGTCATAGGTCTTGCCGCCAAAGCGTTCGCGCCGCGCCTTGTGCAGCAGGTCGGGGCGCGGCCAGGGCACGCGGTCGAAGGCCAGCACGCGCAGGGACCGGCCCGGCACATCCACGCCGTCGCGCACCGCATCGGTGCCGAGCAGACAGGAGTCCTGTTCGGCGCGGAAGACGTCGACCAGGGCCCCGACTTCCAGCGGATCGACGTGCTGGGCGTAGAGGGGAATACCGGCCTTGGCGAGATCCGGCCCCAGCCGCTCATAGACGGTCTTCAACCGGCGGATGGCGGTGAACAGGCCCAGGCCCCCGCCGCCCGCCGCCA
The DNA here is from genome assembly GCA_964456995.1 of uncultured Brevundimonas sp. Taxonomy (GTDB): domain Bacteria; phylum Pseudomonadota; class Alphaproteobacteria; order Caulobacterales; family Caulobacteraceae; genus Brevundimonas. The sequence continues at coordinate 4,157 of CAYWDO010000160.1, read as the reverse complement.
GGAACAGTTCGCGCATGGCCGCCGCGATCTGGCGCGGGTCGTCCTTCATCAGGTCGTTGACGACGATGATGCGGCTGTTGGCGGCGTAGTCGAAGGGGCTGTCCACCTTCAGCGTCCGCGCCGGTTCGATCAGGCGGGCCGCGCCGCTGCGCATCCGGGCCAGAGAAAACGGGTCCTCGGCCGCCGGGTCCGACAGGGTGGCCGAGGTGATCAGCACGCCGTGGGCCGGCATGATGACGGCGGCTTCCAGCGGCACGGTCGGGTCGATCCAGTGGCGGCGCAGGGCCACGTCGTGGATACGGCCGAAGGCGGCCTCGGCCGAAAGCCAATCGACGAAGTCGGGGTCCGGTTCGTCGCCGCCCTCCTCCAGCGCCGCCAGCATGGAGCGCCAGCCCGGCAGGGTCATGCGGGCACGCCGGTCCATGCCGCGCAGGGCGCCCTCGATACGGGCGCGGGCGGCGCCGTCCAGCTCGGCGGCTTCCTCGTCCAGAATGTCCTCGAGGTGGCGCGACAGGGCCAGCAGGGGCGCTTCGACGGCAGCGATGGCGCGGGCGGCGGCGCGGGCGGCCTCCAGCACCGGCTCGGTGGCGGGGCGCAGGGCGCACTCCAGCCCGAACTCGGTCCCGCCGGTTTCCTGACTGCGGGCGCGCAGCTGTTCCAGGGCGGCGACGAGGAAGGCCTCGATCGGGCCGATGGGATTGATCTCGCCGGACGCGGGGGCGATGCGGCCCGAGACGCCCTCGCCCGGCAGGGCGGCGGCGGCGCGCATGGCGTCCTTCAGGGCCTGAGCGGCCGCCTCGTTGTCGGCGCACAGGTCGCCCAGACGCTGTTCCAGCCCGCGCCCGCGACGACCGCGTCCCTCGGGGCCGCGTATCCAGCGGCGCAACTCGGCGGCTTCCTGACCCGAGAGGGCGGCGGAGAAGGCGCTGTCGGCGGCGTCGAACAGGTGGTGGCCCTCGTCGAAGACGATGCGCTTCAGCGCCGCCGTCTCGCCGTCCTGCTTCTGGCCGCGCGCCGAGCGGGCGCCGTCGAAGGCGGCCTGGGTCATGACCAGGGCGTGGTTGGCCACGACCAGATCGGCGCGGCGGCTGGCGCGGATGGTCTTCTCGACGAAGCACAGGCGGTAGTGCGGACAGGCGGCGTGGACGCATTCGCCGCGCCGGTCGACCAGATTGGCCGGGCTGGCCTGATGGCTGGGGGCGGCGGCGAACAGGCCGGGCAGCCAGCCGGGATAGTCGCCGCCGGTCATGTCGCCGTCGCGGCTGTGCGCGGCCCAGCGGCTGGCCAGCCCCATGCCGATCAGGTCGCCGTTGCCCAGTTGGGCCGCTTGCATCATGTCCTGCAGGTTCAGCAGGCAGAGGTAGTTTTCGCGGCCCTTGCGCACCACCGTCTTCTTGCGGCGCTCGGCCTCGTCGGGCCACAGGGCGCGGCTTTCGCGGTCGATCTGGCGTTGCAGGGCGCGGGTATAGGTCGAGACCCAGGCCGCTCCCGCATTGCGCTCGGCCCACAGGCTGGCGGGGGCCAGGTAGCCCAGGGTCTTGCCGGTGCCGGTGCCCGCCTCGGCCAGCAGGACGCGCGGGCGACCCTCCTCGTTGCGCGGCGAAAAGGCGTAGGCGGCCTCGGCGGCGTAGTCGGACTGGGCTGGACGCGTTTCGTCCAGACCCGAGGCCTGAAGCAGCTTGTCCAGACGGATGCGGGCGCTTTCCGAATCGACGGGGGCGGAACCCGCCTCGCCGCGCGGCGCCTCGTCCTCCCACTCGGCCAACCGGGACCAGACGTCCAGACCCGTGCCGCGCTCGCGCCGGTCGCGCAAGGGGCCCGCCTGAAGCGCGGCCAGCACCCGCGCCCCCCAGGACCAGCCCGCCCGATCCAGCGTCCCGGCCAGGGTGTAGGCGTCCTCGCGCCCCGGATAGGCGGGATCGGTCAGTTCATTCAGCAGGTCGGCGGCGGCGTCGCGCAGGGCCTGCGCCTGAGCCTCGGCCCCCTTGGGCTCCGAGCGGCCCAGAGCGAGCGCCAGTCCCGACGGCGAGGGGGCGCAGAACTTGGCGGGGCGCACGAAGGCGTAGAGCTCCAGCACGTCCAGCATGTCGGCAGAGCGCGGCGGCGGGCTGAGGCCCAGACGGCGCGCAGTCAGGCTGGCGTGGGCGACCATGACGGCGCCGCCCAGAAACACGCCTTCCGCCGCGCCGCGCCCGATCTTCCTGGCCCCCGTCGCATCGCACACGGCGCCGGCCCCCGGCGGGGTGGCCAGGGCGGGCGGCAGCTCGGCCCAGACCGGGGTCGCCGGCCGCACGATGGAGGGGGTTGAGACGTCGGTCACCCGTGATCCATAGCGCCCCGCGCCGCGAAACGGAACGGGAACGTTCGCCCCTCTCGCCAGAGACTGAAAAGGCGATAGGCTGGCGTCAAAGAGAGGACCGCCCATGCACACCCGCCGCATCGCCACCGACGGCCTGACACAACAGGTGATCGAGGCGGGCGAAGGCCCGCTGGTCCTGCTACTGCATGGCTTTCCTGAACTGGGGATCAGTTGGCGGGCCCAGGTTCAAGCCCTGGCCGAGGCGGGCTTCCACGCCGTCGCCCCCGACATGCGCGGCTATGGCGGCACCGACAAACCCGCCGATCAGGCGGAGCATACGATCCTGCATCTGGTCGGAGACATGGTCGATCTGGTGCGGGCGCTGGGCGCGTCGGAGGCTGTCGCCGTCGGCCACGACTGGGGCGCGGCGGTGGCCTGGCATTGTGCGCTGATGCGCCCCGACGTCTTCCGAGCCGTGGCCGGCCTGTCCGTGCCCTTCCAGCCGCGCCGGCCCAAGGGACCGCCGACCGCCGCGATGGCGGCCATCACCAAACGGGCCGGGCTGGGCGACCTCTACATCAACCGCTTCCAGTCGCCGGAGGCCCATCTCGAACTAGACGCCGATCCGGCGACAGCCCTGAGGAAGATGTTCTGGGCCTATGACGGCGCCACCGCTGAGGCGGACCAGTCGACCGGCTTCCTGCCTGAGGGCCTATCTCTGCTGGACAGCATCGCGGACCACGCAACCCTGCCGCCGTGGATGAGCGAGGCGCATTTCGCCGAATACGTCGCGGCCTTCGCCGCCTCCGGCTTCAAGGGGCCGCTGGACTGGTACCGCTGCCTGGACCGCAACTGGGCCCTGACCGCCTTCCTGCAAGGTCAGAAGATAGCCCTACCCGCCCTCTTCATGGTCGGCGACCGCGATCCGGTGCGCCACTACGCCGGCCCGCACGAAGCGGCGCAGAAGGACGGGCTCACCGACCTGCGCGGCCAGGTGGTCCTGCCCGGCGCGGGGCATTGGCTGCAGCAGGAACGGGCGGACGAGGTGAACGCGGCGCTGATCGGCTTCTTGCGCGGGCTCACTTGAACCCGGCGATCTAGGCCACGTCGGGGAGATCCTGCAGCGACTTCAGCCATTGCACCAGAATGTCGTGGCGGATGGGTCCGTCCGACATGGACACCTCGCGCAGCGTCGACAGGGGCTCGACCTCGGACGGGGAATAGCCGAAGCGCGCGCGGAACTGGCGGCTGAAGTGAGAGGGCGAAGCGAAACCATAGGCATAGGCGATGTCGGCGATGGTGGGCGCCGCGCCCCTTCTCTGCCTCAGGGCGCGACGGGCGTGGTGCAGCCGTCGATCCTGAATGTAGCGGTTGACGCCGCCCTCCTCGTCAAAGGCGCGATAGAGGGAGGTGCGCGATACGCCCGCCGCCCTGGCGACGGCGTCGCTGGCCACCGCTGCGTCGCCTGCCGTCAGTCGCTCTTCTATGAAGGCCTTGGCGACCCGTCGCACAGAGCGTTGCAGCGCCGCGACATCCGAGGGCGCCAGGCGCGCATCAAAGCCGGTGACGCGCGCCGCGATCAGCAAAGCGGCCTGAATGGCCGCATCGACCTCTTCGCCGGTCAGGCTGGCGGCCAGCTGATCCAGACTGGTGAGGTGGGCGGTCAGCAACCGCGCGCCCGGCGCCTCGGGCGGGATGACCGTGCCGTGGGCCTCCCTTGCGAACAGACAGGCAGGGACGGCGGTTCGCGGCGCGATCAGGGTGGTGACGTCGATCAACTCGAGCCGGGACGCCGCCGGGCGCGAAAGATCGCGCAACTGAACCGCGCCCGGCGCGGCGCGGATCGATCGACCATCGG
>CAYWDO010000159.1:0-5156 GCA_964456995.1 uncultured Brevundimonas sp. | reverse complement strand
AGGAAAGAGGCGTATCAGCCCGCGTGGAGTTCCTGCTTCACCCGCTCGGCCAGGGTCTTGATGTCCAGCGGCTTGGGCAGGAAGGAGACGCCGACCTCGTCCTGCAACAGGTCCGAGAAGTCGCTTTCGGCATAGCCCGAGATGAACATGACCGGGGCGTCGCCGAGGAAGGGCCGCGCTTTGCGCAGCAGGGACGGACCGTCCAGCCCCGGCATGATGACGTCGGAGATCATCATGTCGATCTGACCCGCCCATTCCTCGGCCAGGATCAGGGCCTCCTCGCCGTCGCAGGCCTCGATCACCTCATAGCCGCGCTGGCGCAGCAGGCGGGCGGCGATGCCGCGCACGGCGGCCTCGTCCTCGACGAACAGGATGCGGCCGGCGCCCGACAGGTCGCGCGGCGCGGCCTTGACCGCCTTCTCGACCACCGGGGCGGCGACCAGCTCCTCGGCCGAGGCGGCGGGCAGGAAGATGCGGAAGGCGGCGCCGGCGCCTTCAAGGTTGGTGACGCCGATATGGCCGCCCGCCTGCTGGACGATGCCATAGACGGTGGCCAGGCCCATGCCGGTGCCTTCGTTGACCGCCTTGGTGGTGAAGAAGGGCTCGAAGATCTTGTCCAGCAGCTCGGGCGGCACGCCGGGGCCGGTGTCGGACACCTCGATCAGGGCCGTCTCGCCCGAGGCCTCGCGCCAGCCCAGTTCGCGGGCCTGGACCTCGGTCAGGCGGCGGGTCCGAATCGTGACCACGCCCGCACCCGGCTCGACCACGCCGCGCATGGCGTCGCGGGCGTTGACCGCCAGGTTCATGACGGCGGTTTCCAGCTGGCTCTTGTCGGCCAGGACCAGGGGCATGTCGCGGCCGTAGTCGGTTTCCAGCCGCACGTCCTCGCGCAGCAGGCGGCGCAGCAGGACGGCGAACTCGCCGACCAGTTCGCCCAGGTCCAGACGCTCGCGCCGCACCGTGGACTTGCGCGAGAAGGCCAAGAGCTTCCTCACCAGATCGGCGGCGCGGATGCCGGTCTGGCGGATCTGGTTCAGGCCGTCATAGGAGGGGTCGCCCACCGGATGCCGCTCCAGCAGCTCGGACAGCTGCATCTGGATGGCGGTCAGCAGGTTGTTGAAGTCGTGGGCCACGCCGCCGGCCAGCTGGCCCACGGCCTGCATCTTCTGGGCCTGCGACAGCTGCAGCTCCATCGACTTCTGGGCCGAGACGTCGAACAGCCAGACGCGGCGCTTGTCGCCCTCGGGCGCGACATAGAGGTGCAGGTGACGGTCGGGATAGGCGCGGGCCACCAGCTCGATGGGACCCGAAGACCCCGCGTCCAGCTTGGTCCGGGCCTCGATCACCCCTGCCGGATCGAACAGGTGGCCAAAGGCCGCGTCGCCCGAGGCGGCGGGGCCGGTCAGCAGGGCCAGGGCCGCGTTGGAATCCTCGGCCCGGCCCGCGAACAGGTCGTCGCCGGCGATCACCGTCGATCCGAAGGGGGCGCCGGCGGCCATGGTGCGGGCCTCTCCGTTGACCTTGGCGGGCACGGCCGGCGCAGTGTGATGCGGCACGGGCAGGACGGCGTCGGGCGCGGCGCGGACCAGGAAGCGCCCCTGCCCCGCCTGACCGATCAGGACCTCGATCTCGCGCGCGCCGATCTGGACGATGGCGCGGCCCTGATGGCCTTCGCGCGCCTGGGCGAAGGCCATGTAGAGGGCTTGGGCCGACTTGCCGCGCGGCAGGGCGGTGACGGCGCCGTTCTCCTCGGCCCAGGCGCCGTTGTAGGCCAGGACCTGACCGGACGGCCAGACCAGGGCGGCGGGCTCGGCCATGGCGTCCAGCATCTCGACCGCCGTGTCGCCGTTGGCGCGGCGCACCTCGGCCCGGCCGAAGGCGAACAGCCAGATCAGGGCCGTGGCCCCCGCCGCAAAGATCAGGATCAGGCCCGGCGCCGTCATCGCATTGGCCCGGAAGGCCGGATAGACCATGGCCGCGATCGCCAGGGCGAAACCCAGCGTCATCACCACCAGCAGGGGATCAAAGGTCGGACGGCGCGTCGCCGCCGCTTTCGGCCGGGAAATCGTCATGGCGTCCTGCCCGCGCGAATCAGTGGTGGTGAGCATATCGAAGCTCGTTCGCCAGCCCTAACGGGGGACATTTCTCCCTCCCCTTCATGGGGAGGGTGGTCGCGCAGCGACCGGGTGGGGAGGGCGTGGCGATTGAGACGCTACGGCTGACTTGCCAAGCCGCCCCCACCCGTCTGACGCTACGCGTCAGCCACCCTCCCCGTGAAGGGGAGGGAGAGGCGCAGCGCTTCGGCCCCGTCCTCATCGACGCTTGCGGCTTTGCATGACGAAGCCGATCACCTTGGCCGCCGCCTCGAAATGTTCGCGTGGGATGGTGTCGTTCACCTCGACCGCCGCGTAGAGGGCGCGGGCCAGGGGCACGTTCTCGACGATCGGCACGTCGTGTTCCCTGGCCATTTCCCGGATGCGCAGGGCCAGGGCGTCCACGCCCTTGGCCACGCAGGTCGGCGCCGCATCGCCCTGATCCGGTTCGTAGCGCAGGGCCACGGAATAGTGGGTCGGGTTGGTGACGATGACCGTGGCGCCCGGTATGGCCTGCATCATGCGCTGGCGGCTGCGCTGCATACGGATCTGACGCAGCTTGCCCTTGATGTGGGGGTCGCCCTCGGTCTGCTTGTAGTCTTCCTTGGTCTCTTCCTTGGTCATCCGCATCCGCTTGGCGAAGCGGAACTTCTGCCAGATGAAGTCGGCGCCGGCGGTGAAGGCCAGGAAGATCAGGGCCGAGATCATCAGCGCCGCCGCCAGATCGCGGGCGAAGGGCAGGATCAGGGCCGGGCTCATGGCGGCCAGGTTTTCCAGCTCGCGCGTATGCGGCTTCAGCACGTGCCAGCAGACGGCGCCGATGGCGACCAGCTTGAGGAAGGTCTTGATGAACTGGACGATGCCGTCCGGGCCGAAGATGCGCTTGAAGCCCGACAGCGGACTGACCGCCGACCACTTGGGCTTGATTTTCTCGACGGTGAACATGAAGCCCGACTGGAACAGATTGCCGCCGACGCCGCCGACGATGACCGCCAGCATCAGGGCCGCCAGAAACGGCGTCACGGCCCAGACGGCGCGCATCCCGATCTCGAGCCCGGCCCCGGCCTCCAGCCCGCCGATCATGGCGTGGGGCTCGGCCAGGAAGGGCAGCATGTCCTCGGCCATCTGTTGCGAGAAATAGCCGCCGCCGATCAGCAGGACCGCCGTCGCCCCGGCCAGCGACATGGCCGCCGCCACGTCCGGCGACTTGGCGACGTCGCCCTTCTTTCGGGCCTCCTCAAGCTTTCGCGGGGTGGCCTCTTCGGTTTTGGACTCGGGATCGGAACCTTCAGCCAAGGCTCCCTCCCGTGAACACCCGCGCCAAGGCGCGATAGCGGTCGATGAAGATGGTCCCCACCACGCCCAGGCTCAGCGCAAAGATCGACAGGCCCAGCAGGACGCTGAGCGGGGCGGCGGCGAAATAGACCTGGAAGCTGGGCATGACCCGCGCGATCAGCCCCGACGCCAGGTTGAAGATCAGGGCGAAGACCAGAACGGGCGCCGACAACTGCACCCCCAGCATGAAGCTCTGGCTCACCGTCTTGACCGCCATGGCGGCGAAGTCGGCGGCGATCATCGGCTTGGCCGGAGCGATGGCCTCATAGGAGCCCAGGATGCCGCCGATAAACAGGTGGTGGGTGTTGGTGGCGAAGATCAGCGTCACCCCCAGCAGCATCAGAAAGGCCGACAGGGTCGAACCCGGCGAGGCCTGAAGCGGGTTGGCCGTCTGCGCAAAGCCCAGGGTGGTCTGCTGCGAGATGATCTCGCCCGCCGTGACCAGGGCCGTCATGAAGCTGCGCAGGATCAGGCCGATGGCCAGGCCGGTCAGGACCTCGCGGATGATCCAGCCGGCCATGCCGCCCAGGGTCGGCGGCAGGGCGGGCAGCGTGCCCGCCACCAGCGGCCACATGACCAGCGACAGCAGCAGGGCCAGCGACAGACGCACGCGCGGCGGCACATAGCTTTCGCCGATGCCGGGAATGGTCATCAGGATGGCGCCCACGCGCGCGAAGATCAGCCCGCCGGCCCAGACCTGATCGGCGGTGGCGTAAGGCTCCACGTCGACCCTACATGCCGGCGATGCGGGCGGCGATCTCGCGCATGAAGCCGCCCAGAAGCGCGCCCATCAGCGGCAGGAACAGCAGCAGGGAGACGAAGATGGCGATAATCTTGGGCGCATAGATCAGGGTCTGTTCCTGAATCTGCGTCAGGGCCTGAAACAGGCCGATGACCACGCCCACCACCAGGCCGACGGCGAGCACGGGCGCGCACAGCTGGATCGTCAGCCAGATGGCGTCGCGGCCAATATCCAGAACTTCCGCGCCGTTCATCACCACTCCCGGGAACTGGGCAGAAAATGCCGACAGGATGGTTAACAGGCCGTTTAGGAAACCCAATCTGATACGTCAGACGTAGTGGGGTTTCGAGGGGACAGCGATCTGACATCTGGATTGATCGACGCGCCCCGCTATATGGACACGCTATGACCGACCACGCGCACAAACCCACCGTCTCGCAGGCCGAAGCCGAAGCCGCCGTCCGCACCCTGATTCAGTGGGCGGGCGACAATCCCGACCGCGAGGGCCTGGTGGAAACCCCCAAGCGGGTGGCCAAGTCCTATCGCGAGCTGTTCCAGGGCTATGAGGTCGAGCCGCGCGAATATCTGGAGAAAACCTTCCAGGAGGTGGGCGGCTACGACGAATTGGTGGTGCTGAAGAACATCCGCTTCGTCAGCTTCTGCGAACACCACATGCTGCCGGTCGTCGGCGTGGCCCACGTCGGCTACCTGCCGACCGACCGGGTCGTCGGCATCTCCAAGCTGGCCCGCGTGGTGCGCGGCTTTGCGCGACGCCTGCAGATCCAGGAGAAGATGACCTCGGACATCGCCCACGCCATTCAGGACGTGCTGCGCCCCCACGGCGTCGGCGTGGTCATCGAGGCCGAGCACAGCTGCATGACCATGCGCGGCGTCGATGTCCCCGGCGCCAGCCTGTCCACCAGCTGCCTGCTGGGCACCGTCCGCGAAGACCCCCGCACGCGCGAAGAATTCCTGCGGCTGGTGCG
>CAYWDO010000158.1:0-5176 GCA_964456995.1 uncultured Brevundimonas sp. | reverse complement strand
GTCGTCCGTCGAAGACGAAGTCGGTCGATACATGGATAAATCCAGCATCCGCCTTTGCCGCCGCCGCCGCCAGAGTCCCGGCCCCTGCTGCATTAACCGCCAGGGCCGCCTCGCGTTCGGTCTCGGCCAGATCAACACCTGTGAAGGCGGCGGCGTTGATGATCAGCGCTGGTCGCTGGGTCTTGATCTGGCCCTCGACCGCCTCGGGGTCCGTAATATCGAGCTCAGCGCGACCGAGCGCGATCGGAAGCCAGCCCTCGGGCCAGACCGCCGTTGTCAGAGCCTTGGCCAGACGGCCGCCCCCCCCCGTAATCAGGACCCGCCGCTCGCATGAAGTCACGGCAGCGGCCTGAGACGCGTGAAGGGTCGCGCCTCCCGGTCGAAGCGCGCGTTATAGAAGGGATCGGCCCCGAACTGCTCTCCCCATCGCCTCCATAGCAGACGACCTGAGGCCTCGGCCACCTTCAGCTTCTCGCCATCGCGACTGAAGCCGCGCGTTTTCGACTCGAGGTGATAGAGGGCGACGTGAGGGTCATAGATTACCTTAAGCCCTTGGCTCTGAGCTCGCATGCACAGATCCACGTCGTTGCCCTCGATCGGAAAGTGCGAGGCGTCGAAACCTCCAAGGGCTCGAAACTTGCTCGCCTCGATAGCCAGACAGGCGCCCGTGACCGCAACCGTCCGGTGAAGCAGGGCGTGTCGCCCCATGTAGCCCGGGTCGTCCGACGCGGCGCCTACGCCGTCATGGATAAGAAAATTGGCTTCTCGCTCGCGCGCTACAAAGCCGGCGTGCTGGATTGTTCCGTCGTCATAGAGCAGCCGCGCCCCCACGCAGGCCACATCCGGCCTTTCAGCCTGGCTAGCCAGCTCGTCCTGCCAGTCCTGACTGATCACCACAGTGTCGTTGTTCAAGAACACCAGGATTTCACCCCGCGCGATCTCCACCGCGAGGTTGTTCATGAGGGCCCAGTTGAAGGCCCCGTTGTAGGGCAGAACGCGCGCCTTTCCCTGTTCACCCAGATTGGCGAGATAGGCCTGCGTCTCTGCGTCATCGCTCTCATGATCGATAATGATGAGGTCTAGCTGCGTGCGATTGTACGCGGACGCCGCCAGAACGCTGTCGATGCAGGGTTTCAAGAGATCTAGTGCATTGCGTGTAGGCACGATCACAGAGACGGCGTTGGACGTGCTACGGCGCCTGACCCTTACAGACCCCAAGACATCTGCACCGAACAGATCACGGTTGGGCTCCACCGAAACAGGCGGACCACCTTGAAGGGCCTTCCCCACCTGACCTGCCCATGCCTGAACATCCGCGGCGGCTTCTTCTCGCTCGGAAAAGACAACTGCGGGGACATGGATGATCGACTTGCCGCTGACGCCCAAACGCAGGACCGCTGCGGCAACAGCCTCCTGCTCGAGGCTTTCGGGGGCATTCTCGCGGCCTCGGAAAGCAACGCATCGCCCCACGTACGGCGCCTGACAAAGCAGATCGAGGTCAAAGGCGGGTCGCAATTGGGGTTTTATTCGACTGGCTGAAAGCACATCGCCGGCATCGATCACATCCCCGTCGGCATAGACCGCCGCCACTTCGGGATCAGCGAAGGCGCCGACGAATACCGCAAGCGCTTCAGGAGCCAGAATCCCACGGGCCGGCAGCGTCAGCCAAATGTCGGACGACGCCGATCCATCCGTCGTCGCATCGCCGACCTGAATATTGTCAATCGAACGGCCGGTCCAACGGGTCCGGGTCAGGAAGGATTGGAGCTGACGTTTGCCATGATCGTCGAGGCCTGAAACCTCCAGGGTCCACTCTTGATAGGTTTGAGCCAGAACCGCCTGGACCGCTTCCTCGACATCACAGGCCTCTGCGTTCGAGGCGAAAAGCCGAATGCGCACGCTCAGGCTGCCGGCGACAAGCGGCGTTCCGACGCCGGTCGTGTGGCCATAGACTTGAGCGTAACGGCCATAGTCCTCAACCGGATAGCTCAGACGCGTCACCGCCTGCGGCAGCGCGTCATGAAGACGGTCAAGCGTCTCTCGCACCCCGCGCAACTCAGCCATGAGCGCTTCAAACGGCTCGGCGCTTTGAGGAGGGGCGCTGTGTTCGGCGACGGTCAGCCGTCGCCCTGTCTGGGCATCGCGGATTTCCACGCATCGAGCGCCGGCGCGCAGACGATCACCGGCCGCCAGGCGATAGCCCAGCCGGCCGGCGCCCCCGAACCGATCCTGAAGGTCGCGACGAAACAGGTCCGCAATACCGGCCGACACAAAGCGGCCATCCAGCCACAACTCAAGCCTGAGGGCCTGATCCATTGCTCCCCGATCAAGCGCCCAGCCCTCGACCCAGTCTGATCCTATGGTCTCGATCATAGCCTGGCGTCGAAACAGGGCGGCGTTATCGACCAGGTAGTTCAGTCCCAGCCATGCCTCTGTTCCAAAGGGCCGCACCGGCCCCAGGCTAGTTGCTTTCTGAAACTCTGGATCCTTGAAGAGCTCGAGATAGAAAGCGGGCCAGTAGTCCAGAGAACCAAGACGTTGAGCGGCTTCCGGCGTCAGAGGCAGATTGGCCTGCGCCCAGCGCCTGACGGAGTTCGGAACATCCCACGCGTAAAAACCGGTGTCGGGGAGCCGCTGTTCGGCAAGAGGGCTGAGGACGCGATCACGAAATTCCGGTCCCTCGAAGAAGACGCTGAGCAGGAACACCAGATCGTGCCCGACAAACTCAGTGATGGCCGTCGCATCAGCCGTGCGTCCTAGCGCCAGACTGTAGAGCTCCTCCACATCTTCAAGCGTCGCCGTAAGTGATTGCTGCTGCTTGATTTCGCCCTCCATCGATTGACGCCTTGTCTCCCGCTGCCCCCCCGCTTAGCATCCCCCTAGCGGCAGGGGGAACTGACTTGTCCGCGCCCGGCGCTGGGCGCCGCCTCCCTACCGCTGATTGCACCGCAACTTCGACCGGATCCACAATGAGCCTTTCTCCCAAGGCCCTTTTTCGCAAGCCCAGCGCCTCGCCGCTGGTCCGAGCTGGCGATCAGGCCCGAGATTCACGCAACTGGATCGCCGCCGCCGAGGCCTATGGCCAGGCGCTCAAGATAAAGCCGGGGCGCGCCGATCTCTGGGTCCAGTTGGGGCACGCCTACAAGGAATCGGGGGACCTTGCCGGAGCCGAGAAGGCCTACCTGAAGTCCATGGCCCTGGCTCCCACGGTGGCGGACACCCACCTGCAACTGGGCCATCTCCGTCGCTTGCAGAATCTGCCCGACAAGGCCGCCGCCCACTATTTCGACGCGTTCGAGCTGCAGCCCGGACAGCCCGATGCGGTCGACGGGCTTATGCAGCTCGCCAGCCAGGGCGTGGCGATGGATCCGGCAAGGGCCGGCGCGCTTGTATCGCGTTTGTCAGCGACCCCGGCATCCTCGCCCACCGTGACCATGGACAGCGTAAGCCGTCACCTTGAGGAAGCCCTGGCGAAAATAGCCCCCGCGCTTCGCGAGGAAAACGCCGCCCTGATCCAGACCCTGATGGGCAACCTGGCCGCGGCGGAGATGGACCGGCCTTTGACGCCGGAAAGCGAACAGACCGAGGTCTCTCACCTCGTCTTCGATATTTCGGATCTCGCGGGCTACTTCAACGCCGCCCGCCTGCCGACCGGTATTCAGCGTGTCCAGATTGAAGTCATCGCCGGTCTGATCCAGAATCCGCGAAGCGGCCTGGGCGTTTCCATATGCACCTTTTCCAAAGACCGCGATCTTTGGACGATGGTGTCAAAGGACCTGTTCCTGCGTCTCTGCGCCCTCTCGCTCGAGAGCGGCGACACATCCGACGTCACATGGAAGCAGGCCGTCAAGGCGCTGAAGATTCAGACCGAGCTTTCGCCCGAGTTCGTCTTCCCTCGTGGGGCATGCCTGGTGAATCTGGGCACATCCTGGTGGCTGCAGAACTACTTCATGCATGTCCGCAAGGCCAAGGCGCTCTATGGCATTCACTACGTGCCGTTCGTCCACGACATGATCCCGGTCATGACGCCTGAGCACTGCGTACGCGAGCTGACGCAGGACTTCATCAGCTGGGCGCTCGGCGTGTTTGCGCACGCGGATCATTTCCTGACCAACTCCGAAGCGTCCAAGCGGGACCTGCTGGCCGTCGCGCAGCGCCTCGGCCACGACGTCGATCCCCGCAACGTGCACGTCGTCCAGTTGAACGCCGATTTCAGGAAGCCTTCGGTCACCGTCCCTATGGCGCAAACCCTGGCCCGATACGGTCTTGCCGACGGCGACTACGTGCTGTTCGTCTCGACGATCGAGTCACGCAAGAACCATTTGAACGCGTTCAAGGCCTGGCTCGAACTGATCCAGCGGCACGGCGCGGCCAAGATTCCTCGCCTGGTCTGCGTCGGCAATCGGGGCTGGTTGAACGACGCGGTCTTCGCCAAGCTGGAAGCCAACCGCGACCTTCAGTCAAAAGTCATGATTGTCTCGGGCGTTTCCGACCCGGACCTGGCGAACCTGTACCGCGCCAGCGCCTTCACCCTTTACCCCAGCACCTATGAGGGATGGGGGCTGCCGGTCACGGAATCCTTCTGCTACGGCAAGGCGGCGCTGCTGTCGGATGCGTCTTCGCTTCCAGAGGCGGGCGGCGACTTCGCGGACTATTTCCGAGTGGGTGATCAGGACCAATTCGTCGAGCGGCTGGAGCGGCTCATGCTCGACCTGCCGTACCGTCAATCCCGAGAGCAGAACATCGTCGAGAACTTCCGTCCACGTCCCTGGCGCGAGCTTGGGATCGAGATCGCCGATGCGATGGTGGCCTGGTTCCCGAAAGGCTCGGCCGATCCCCTGCCCGCCAGCCATGCGCCGACCCTGGGGCGCTACTACCCCCTCAATCGCATCGAAGACCTGGCCATCTATCAGGGGATGGAGTCCGCCGAACGTTTCCGTACAGGTCAGGGCTGGTGGTTCCCCGACGACTGGGGCAACTGGACCAAGCCGGACGGCGGGCAACTGACGTTCCGCCTGGCGTCCAGCCAGGAACCGCTGCGCCTCTACATCGGCCTGCTCGGGCTTTCCGACAAGGAACAGCCCTTCCGCATTACACTTGGCGGCATGGAAGCGGCCTCCGGCGTCCTGCCGAGGCAGACGCGCAGATGGCTGGCCATTCCCGTGCCTTCTGACGC
>CAYWDO010000157.1:0-5206 GCA_964456995.1 uncultured Brevundimonas sp. | reverse complement strand
CTCCCCGTCGCCGCCGCGGCATCCTCGATGAAGCTCGGGAAGCGCACCTGGGGCACGACCCGATAGTCCGGCACAAAGACGACAAAGCCGCGCGCCGCCAAGGCCTGGGCCGCCCAGCCATAGACGTCCTTCGACCCTGAATCCCAACCGCCGCCGTAGAAGAAGACCAGCACGGGCAGGTCCGCCGCGCCTGCGGGCGCATAGACATCCATCGTCTGACGCGGATCATCGCCATAGCGGAGGCCAGAGGCGACCTTGGCCGCGCCCCGGTCGCGCGGCCCCAGGGTGTTGAACAGGGACAGCGGCGAACAGGCCGCCGCCAGTCCCCCCATCAGGGCGGCGAATGCGGGGGCGAACAGGCCTCTACGGGTCAATGGAGCTCCTGAGGATGGGAGAAGAATGACCTTCTACGCATAAGGACGCCGTTCGGCCCAATGCGGAGCCACAACGGCGTCGAACGTCACACTTCGCTCACTGATTTGTCGCATAACATTTACATTCTGAAAATTGAGCGCATAATTCGATCTGAGTCCGGAGCGAATTCCGGCCAAGGGAGGATATCGCATGCGCCTGTCCATCGCCGTCGTCTCGGCCCTGCTGCTCGCCGGAGCCGCGCCCGCCCTGGCCCAGACGCCCACCCAAAGTCCGCACAGTCAGCCCCAGCCGACGCGCGTCTCCAACGCACAGATGCAGCGCGTGGTGCTGATCTGCGACGCCGACGCCGCCACCCGCAGCGCCTTTGCCCGTCAGTACGGGGTGGAGCCGGTCTTCCTGACCGCCCGCGAAGCCGCCGAGGCCAAGGCGACCGGCCAGGCCTGGACCACCCCGCGCTGCATGACCGAGCGCGAGCATGGCCGCTACGTGCAGCTGACCCAGGCCTTCGCCGCACGCTAAACCTCTATTCCAGAACGACAAAGGGCGCGGCCATCGCTGGCCGCGCCCTTCTTCGTGGCTCAGATGCCCGGCCCTACTTGGCCAGATACTTGTCCAGCCAGCCGAAGACCTCATTGTGCCATTGCAGGCTGTTGGCCGGCTTCAGCACCCAGTGGTTCTCGTTGGGGAAGAAGACCAGTCGGCTATCGATGCCGCGGCGTTGCAGGGCGGTGAAGGTCGACAGGCCCTGGGCCGTCGGGATGCGGTAGTCGAGGTCGCCCTGAACCACCAGCATCGGCGTCTTCCAGTTCTGGACGTGGTTGGCCGGGTTGAACTTCTGATAGCCCTCCGGGTTTTCCCACGGCGTGCCGCCGTATTCCCACTCGGTGAACCACAGCTCCTCGGTCGAATAGCCCATGCCGAAGGTGTCGAAGACGCCGTCGTGGTTGACCAGGCATTTGAACGCATCCGACCAGTTACCGGCGATCCAGTTGATCATGTAGCCGCCATACGACGCGCCCAGCGCACAGGCGTTGTTCCCATCCAGAAAGCCGTACTTCTGCTGCGCGAAGGCCCAGCCCTTTTGCAGGTCTTCCAGCGGACGGTCGCCCCAGTGCTGGCTGATGGCGTCGGTGAACTCCTGGCCGTACCCGGTCGAGCCGTGGAAATCGATCATCACCACCGCATAGCCGGCGCCCGCATAGGTCTCGGGATTCCAGCGGTAGGACCAGCCGTTGCCGAACGAGCCCTGCGGACCGCCGTGGATCAGGAAGGCGACCGGATACTTCTGGCCCTCGACATAGTTGGCGGGCTTGATGACGAAGCCGTGCACCGTCTCATCGTTCCAGCCGGGGAAGCTGAACTGCTCGAACGCGCCAAAGGCCTTGTTCGCCAGCTGCGGGTTCACGTTCGTCAGACGGCGCGGCATTTCCCGACCGCGCCAGGTCTTGAAATAGAGGTCGGCGGGCGAGGTCAGGGTGTCCAGGGCATAGACGAAGCCCGAGGGCGTCTGGCCGAAGGCGCCGACATGGCCTTCGCCGGTCAGCGGCATGACCGAGCCGTTGCGCGCATCAATGGCGAACAGCCTGGTCTGACCCACGTCGCCAGCGGTGGCGTACAGGGTCTTGCCGTCCTTCGACCATTGCAGGCTGTCGGCCGAACGGTCCCAGTTGGCCGCGATCTGGCGCGTCTGGCCCGTCGCCACGTCGCGCAGGAAGACAGCGTACTTGTCGGCCTCGAAGCCCGGGCGGGCCATGGCGCGATAGGCCAGGGTCTGGCCGTCCGGCGAGAAGACCGGGCCGGTGTCCCAGGCCGGGTTGGCCTCGGTTAGATTGGTCAGTTGGCCGGGCGCCGAAACCGCCACGCTGTAGAGGTCGAAGTTCGTGCTCCAAGGCTCGCTCTTGCCCGCCTTGCGGGCCGAGAAGACCAGGGACCGGCCATCGGGGGCGAAGGTGAACTCGCTCTCGTCGCCGAAGGGCTTGGAGGGGGTGTCGCCGTCAAAGCCTTTCGTCACCCAGACCGGCTCGCCGCCGGCCTTGCCGTCCGCGCCGATGGTCTGGACGAACAGGTGGTTCTGGGTGTGATCGCTCCACGTATCCCAGTGGCGCACGAACATGCGGTCATAGACCTGACCCGTCGACTTGACCTCGGCGGCGGCCTTGGCGCGCTCGACCGAGGCGTTCAGGTCGCCCGCCTCGGGATAGACGGCCAGAGACACGGCCACCGCATCGCCCGCCGCATTGACCCGGTAGGCGTTGACGTCGGTCGGCAGGCTGGTGACCTGGGTCGCCGTCGCGCCCCGGTCGCTAGAGACCCAGACCTGGCTCGAACCCGAACGGCCCGACAGGAAGTAGAGCTTGCCGTCGGCGCCCCAGCGCGCGGTGTTGGCGCCGCCCTCGGAGATGTCCAGCTTCTGCGCCTCGCCCTCGCCTTTCAGGCTCAGAATGTAGAGGGCGCTGGAGCGCTTGTTGGCCGCCACGTCCGTCTGGGTCAGCGAATAGACCACCCAGTCGCCGTCCGGCGACACCTGGGGATCGCCCAGGCGATTGGCCGAGATCATGTCCTGATAGGTGAAGGCGTTGCTGGCCGCCGGGGTCGAGACCGCAGCCGCCGGAACGGGCGCCTCGGCCAGGGCCGGCAGGGCCGAGGCCGTCAGCAGGGCCACGGCGCTGAGGCCGCTCAGAAGGTGGGGCAGATGACGCATGGGCGATGATCCTCTCGGCTTCGCGAAATTCTTGGCCGCAGGCGTAGCACCGGCGACGCTGGCGTCAAACCCGCGAGGATGGTCACGACCGCTTGCCGCCGTCGCCGGGACCGGCGACAAGCAGGAACGATGAGACCGCCCGTTCCTGCCCCCCATATCGTCGACGTCCTGATCGCCGAGCGCGCCCCGCGCCTGACGCGGTCGGCCGCATGGCCCCTGGTCCGGCCCGCCCTCTACGGCCTGCTGGACTACGCCAAGGCCCGGCGCATGGCCGACGCCATCGGGCCGATGGGCGGACGCCAGGCGCTGGACCACGTGTCCGACCTGCTGGACCTGACGGTCGAGACGCAGAACCTCGACCGCCTGCCTGCCACGGGCCGCTGTCTGGTCGTCTGCAACCACCCGACCGGCATCGCCGACGGCCTGGCCGTGCACGACGCCCTGCGCACCGTGCGCGACGACCTGATCTATTTCGCCAACGCCGATGCGCTCCGCGTCTCGCCCCGCCTGTCGGAAACCGTGGTCCCGGTCGAGTGGGTCACGGCCAAGCGCACCCGCGAGAAGACCCGCGCTACGCTGCAAGCGGCGAAAGACGCCTTCGAGGCCGAGCGCTGCGTCGTCATGTTCCCCGCCGGACGCCTGGCCCGCGTCGACGATCAAGGCCGCCTGACCGATCCCGAATGGGCCACGACCGCCGCCTCCCTGGCGCGCAAGTACGAGGCTCCCGTCGTGCCGATCCACGTCGCCGGGCCGACCAGCCGCCTGTTCCACCTGTTCGACCGCTTCTCTCAGGAACTGCGCGACATCACCCTCTTCCACGAACTGCTGAACAAGCAGGGCCGCGCCTTCGACCTCAGCGTCGGCCTTCCCATCCCGCCCGACGCGCTCGACATCGACGCCGCCCGCGCAACTGAGGCGCTGAAAACCTTTGTCGAGCGCGTGCTCGCAACCGACCCCGACGCGGTGTTCGCATGACGACCTTTGAACTGCCCGACGCCGAGGCCACCACCCGCCTGGGTCAGGCCATCGCCCCCCTGCTGGAGCCCGGCGAATCCGTCCTGCTTTACGGCCCGCTCGGCATGGGCAAGTCGACCCTGGCGCGCGGCCTGATCCGCGCCCTGACCTCGCCCGACGAGGACGTGCCCAGCCCCACCTTCACCCTGGTCCAGTTCTACGAGAGCGATCCGCCCATCGCCCACTTCGACCTCTACCGCCTGACCCGCCCCGAAGAAGCCTTCGAAATCGGTCTGGACGAGGCCCTGGACGAGGGCTGCGCCCTGATCGAATGGCCTGAACGCCTGGGCGACGACCCCGGCCGGATGCTCGGTCCCGACCGGCTGAGCATCACCATCGCCGAAGACGGCGAAGGCCGCCTTGCGTCCGTTATTGGCGCAGGCACGTGGGAAGCGAAACTGAAGGAACTCCATGTCTGACCGCGAAGCCCTCCGTCTCGATTTTCTGCGCTCGGCCGGTCTGGCCGAGGCCGTCCGTGCGCCCCTGCCCGGCGACGCCTCGACGCGCCGCTACGAGCGCCTGATCACGCCCTCCGGCGCGACCCTGATGCTGATGGATCAGGCCCCCGCCGCCGAGAGCCAGCCCTGCGATCCGTCCTGGACGCCGGAACAGCGCCACGCCCACGGCTGGAACGCCGTCGCCCGGCTGTCTGCCGGCCGCATCGAGGCCTTCGCCGCCGTCGCCGCCCACCTGAAGTCGCTCGGCCTGTCCGCGCCCGAGATCGTCGCCGTTGACGCCCCCAACGGCCTGGCCGTGATCGAGGACTTCGGCGACGCCCTGTTCGCCACGGTCATCAACGAGGGCGCCGAGGAAGCCCCCCTCTACCGCACCGCCGTCGAGGCCCTGGCCGTCCTGCACGCCGCCCCGACGCCCGACGTCCTGAGCGGGGCTGCGGGCGACTGGCCCCTGCTGACCTATGACCAGACGGCGCTGCAGGGCGGGGCCGACCTGTTCGTCGAATGGCTGCCGAAACTGGTTCCGTCGCTGGCCTTCGACGACGCCGCCGTCGCCGAATGGCGCGACGTCTGGAGCCCGGTAACAGCGGCGGGCGAGGCGGGCGCCACCGTCATGGCCCACCGCGACTATCACGCCGAGAACCTGATCCGGCTGGACGGC
>CAYWDO010000156.1:0-5222 GCA_964456995.1 uncultured Brevundimonas sp. | reverse complement strand
GAGGCTGAATTCAGAACAGATGCGGCCTGCCTGCTGACGCGCAACGCCGATGGGGACCATGACAACTCGCGTCGCGCGACGGAGTGGTGCCTGTCCTTCATCCTGAAGACGGCGCCGACGTTGAACATTCCGCCGGCGCCGCTCTAGGCGATTTTTACTTCAGGCTGGCGCAGAACTTCTGGATGCGCGAGCAGGCGGCTTCCAGCACGGCTTCCGACGTGGCGTAGCTGACGCGGAAGTAGGGGCTGAGGCCGAAGGCCGTGCCCTGAACCACGGCCACGCCTTCCTGGTTAAGCAGTTCGGTGGTGAAGACCTCGTCATCGGTGATGACCACGCCCGATTCCGTTGTCTTGCCGATCAGGCCCTCGATCGAGGGATAGACGTAGAAAGCCCCTTCAGGCGTAGGACAGCGGATGCCCGTCGCCTGGTTCAGCATCGACACGACCAGATCACGACGGCGCTCAAAGGCGGCGGAACGCTCGGCCAGGAAGTCCTGCGGTCCGTTCAGGGCCTCGACGGCGGCCCATTGGCTGATGGACGACGGGTTGGACGTGGTCTGGCTGGCCACCTTGCGCATCAGGTCGATCAGCGGCTTGGGGCCGCCCGCATAGCCGATGCGCCAGCCGGTCATGGCATAGGCCTTGGACACGCCGTTGACCGTCAGAGTGCGGTCATAGAGGTCGGGCGCCACCTGGGCGATGGTCAGGTATTCGAACCCGCCATAGACGAGATGCTCGTACATGTCGTCGGTCAGGATCCAGACCTGCGGGTGCTTGCGCAGCACCACGGCCAGGGCTTCCAGCTCGGCGCGGGTATAGGCGGCGCCGGTCGGGTTCGACGGCGAGTTGAGGATGATCCACTTGGTCCTGGGCGTGATGGCCGCGTCCAGAACCTCGGGGCGCAGCTTGAAGCCGTCCGCTTCCTGACCGATCACGGTGACGGGCTCGCCGCCGGCCAGCAGCACCATGTCCGGGTAGGAGACCCAGTAGGGCGCAGGCACGATGACTTCGTCGCCGGGGTTCAGCGTCGCCACGAAGGCGTTGAAGATCACCGGCTTGCCGCCCGAGGCGACGTGGATCTGGTTGGTTTCGTAGGTCAGGCCGTTCTCACGAGCAAACTTGGCCACGATGGCAGCCTTCAGCTCGGGCATGCCGTCGGCGTCGGTGTATTTGGTCTCACCGCGATTGATGGCCTCGATGGCCGCCGCCTTGATGTTGTCCGGCGTGTCGAAATCCGGTTCGCCGGCGCCCAGACCGATCACGTCGCGGCCCTGGCGTTTCAGCTCGCGCGCCTGAGCGGTGACCGCCAGAGTGGCCGAAGGCTTGACGCGGGCGAGGGCGGTGGACTGAAGGCTGGACATGACTATCCCGTCTGGTGGATGTGGTGAGAGCCGGGGAGGCGAGGCTTGATACGCAACCCGGCGCAGGCGCACAACGTTTGTGCGTCTTGCGGACGATCAAAAGGCGATTTGGGCGAAATTTATGCGGCGGATCGTCGATTTCCTGCTGAATATGGAGGCTCAGCGTTGGCGGACCCTGGTGGTCAGCCTGCTGCTGCTCGGGGGAATCATCGCCCTGTTCGCCTTTGGCAAAAGTCATTTCACCCTTGGCGCCGAAGAGAAGCTGGAGGCTTGGCTGGCCGGCTACAGCGTCGGGCCGTGGGGTCTGGTCGCGGCCATTGTGGTCTTCACGCTTTCCGCCTTTGTCGGGATCCCTCAGTTCATCCTGATCGCCGCCTGCGTGGTCGTCTTTGGGCCGTGGTTCGGCTTTCTCTACAGCTGGATCGCGACGGTGGTGTCGGCCGCCGTCACCTATTGGCTGGGGCGCGGCCCTACGGCGCGGGCGCTGGAGCGGTTCGGCGGCGGCGTGACCGAGCGGCTGAAGCGGTTCGTCGGGCGCAACGCCTTTTCCGCCAGCTTCATCATCAGGAACGTGCCCTCAGCGCCCTTCATCGTCGTCAACATGGCGTTTGGTGCGGTGCGGGCCTCGTTTCCGGGCTTTCTGGCCGGCTGCGCGCTCGGCGTCCTGCCAAAGACCGCCCTGGTCGCCTTTTTCGGCGGCTCCTTCATGGCGGCCGTTTCAGGCGACGGCGTGTGGACCTCATTGATCCTGGCTGGCGTTGCGGTCATCTGGCTGGCGCTCATGCTGGCGGTGCGCGAACTGGTCAAGCGTCGGGAAGCGGCGCGACCTGCAGACCTTGATTGAACCGGAGACGACGATGTTGAAGCTCTATTATTCGCCCGGCGCCTGCGCCATGGCCTCGCACATCGCTCTGGAAGAGGCGGGCGCCGACTATGAGCTTCAGAAGATCGACCTGAAGCAGGGCGAGCAGCGCACGCCGGGGTATCTGGCGATCAATCCGGCGGGCGTCACCCCTGCCTTGGCGACCACCCAGGGCGTGATCACCCAGAACGTCGCCATCCTGGGCTATGTCGCCCAGACCCATCCCCAGGCGAAGTTGGCGCCCATGGATGATCCCTATGCCTTCGCTCGCCTTCAGGCGTTCAACGCCTGGCTGGCCTCGTCGCTGCATCCCGCCATCGGCAAGGTGCTTTTCTCGCGTCCACCGCTTGAGGGCACCGCCCGCGATGAGGCGCTGGAGCAGGCGCTGGCCAAGTATGATCTGGCGGAACAACACCTGCTGGTCGGACCGTGGGCTTTGGGCGCGGATCATTCGGTCACGGACGGATACCTGATGGTCTTCACCCGCTGGGCGCGCCAGGCGGACCTGCTGGACAAGGCCCGGTTCCCAGGTCTGAACGCGCATCTCGACCGGGTGCAATCGCGTCCCGCCGTTCAGCGAGCGCTCGCGGCCGAAGGCCTGTCGGTGATCTGACGTCGGGACCTGCAAGCGGGGCCGGAAAAGCTTGAGCAGACGGGGTTTCAAGCCTTGCTGTGACAAGGCTGTGATATGGGAGTCATAGGTGCTTGCAATCGACGCGCCATGCGGGCAAACGGGCCTGTAGTCGGCCAGGCGAGGACGATCAGGATGGCTCGGCGCACATGGGTGCGCGGAGCAGGGCGTCGCCAGCGCGGACGAACAAGACTCACGCCCTAGCAGGCCCGAACAAGCGGTAACCGACGCCCATGCTTTCCCCCCTCTTCGGCATGTTCTCCAACGATATCGCGATGGATTTGGGGACGGCCAACACCCTGATCTACATGCGCGGCAAGGGCATCGTTCTGAACGAGCCGTCGGTTGTGGCCCTGCGTAATGTCGGCGGTCGCAAGATCGTTCATGCTGTGGGCCTGGAAGCCAAGCAGATGCTGGGCCGCACGCCCGGCCACATGGAAGCCATCCGTCCGATGCGCGACGGGGTCATCGCCGACTTCGAAGTCGCCGAAGAGATGATCAAGCACTTCATCCGCAAGGTTCATAACCGCAAGGGCTTCGTGAACCCCAAGATGATCGTCTGCGTCCCGTCGGGCGCCACGGCCGTCGAACGCCGCGCGATCAATGATTCCTGCCTGAACGCCTCGGCCCGCCGCGTCGGTCTGATCGATGAGCCCATGGCCGCCGCGATCGGCGCCGGTCTGCCTATCCACGAACCGACCGGCTCGATGGTCGTCGACATCGGCGGCGGTACGACAGAGGTCGCCGTCCTGTCGCTGTCGGGCATCGTCTATTCGCGTTCGGTCCGCGTCGGCGGCGACATGATGGACGACGCCATCATCAGCTATATGCGCCGCAACCATAACCTGCTGATCGGCGAAACCACGGCCGAGCGCATCAAGAAGGACATCGGCACGGCTCGCGTCCCGGCGGACGGCGAAGGCCTGTCGATCGAGGTCAAGGGCCGCGACCTGATGCAGGGCGTGCCGCGCGAAGTGAAGATGAGCGAGCGTCAGGCGGCTGAAGCCCTGGCCGAGCCGGTTTCGCAGATCATCGAGGCCGTCAAGGTCGCGCTGGAAGCCACGCCGCCGGAGCTGGCCGCCGACATCGCCGACAAGGGCATCATGCTGACGGGCGGCGGCGCCTTGCTGCGCGGCCTGGACATCGAGATCCGCGACCACACCGGCCTGCCGGTGCAGGTGGCCGACGATCCGCTGTCGTGCGTCGCCATCGGCTGCGGCAAGGTGCTGGAGCACCCGTCGTGGATGAAGGGCGTCCTCGAGTCCTCGCTCTGAGGCTGAACGGCCTGTCGTGAGGACTGGGTTCTTCGGGAATCGGTTTTTGCGATAGGCTCTCACTGCCGGCGGGCCAGACCCGCCGGTCCCGAATCTCTAACAGGAAGGCTGGCCGTGGCGTTTCGCGACGGACCGTTCGAGAATCTGAAGGTGCCGCTGGCCTGGACGGCCGCGGTCGTGGTCGTCGTCGGCATCATCGGCGCGGTCATGCTTCTGCTTGGCGACAGCCGCCAAACCTCGAGCGCAGACAGCTATGCGCCTGCAAGGGCCGGGTTCGAGGCCGGCGCCGCCCCGGCCGGCATGGTGCTGTCCGCGCCTGTGCGCTGGACCGGGAACGCCGTCGACTATGTCAAAGGCTATTTCTTCGCCGTGTCGGAGAACCGGCGTCTGCGCGCGCAGATCATCGAACTGAACGCCTGGCGCGACGACGCCCTGGCGCTGAAGAATCTCAATCGTCGCTACGAACAGATGCTGGGCGTGAAGACCGAGCCCCCGGTGCCTATGGTCACCGGCTTGGCCATCACCGACGCGCGGGGTCCCTTCGCCCGTTCGCGGCTGCTGAACATCGGCGCCGGCAAGGGCGTGCGTGTCGGCAATCCGGTGCTCAGCGAGCACGGCCTGGTCGGTCGCATCATGGGCGTGTCCTCGGGCAACAGCCGTATGCTGCTGCTGACCGACGTGGCCTCTCGCACCCCCGTTCTGGTCGAGCGCACCGACGCCCGCGCCATGCTGACCGGCGACGGCAGTGGCAGCCCGCGTCTGGACTATGTGCGCGGCCAAGGCTCGGTGCAGGAAGGCGATCGCATCATGAGCTCGGGCGACGGCGGCGGTTTCCCGCGCGGCCTGCCCATCGGCGTGGCCGCCAGGGGCGTGGACGGCAGTTGGCGGGTCAAGCTGTTCAGCGACCGCACCGCCATCGACTATGTCCGCGTGCTGTTGTTCCAGGACTTCAGCCAGTTGGCCGACCAGAACGCGCTGAACGCGCCGCCTCTGGCCAGTCTGGCCGCCGCGCCGCCGCCGACCCCGGCCCAGGCCGTCGCCATTCAGGACGTGGCCACCCGCCGCGCCGCGGCCGCCGCTGCGACGGCTGAGCGC
>CAYWDO010000155.1:0-5236 GCA_964456995.1 uncultured Brevundimonas sp. | reverse complement strand
CCTCGTCGTCTTCGGGAATGGCGGGCATTTCGACCGCCGGGGCCAGGGTCTTGATGTCCTTGATCTCGGCGCCGGGGAAGGCCTGCATGATGGAGACGACGAAGGGGTCCGCCTCGACCGCCGCACGGCGGGCGGAGCGGGCCTTTTTCTCGACCTCGATCAGGGTCTCGCCGCCGCCCTGACCATTGGCGGCGATCAGCCAGGTCCGGCCGGTCCATTCCTTGAGCCGCCCGGCCAGACGCCGCGCCAGATCGTGCGGCGAGCCTTGCGCGGGCTCATAGACGATGGCGCCCGGCTTGAACGACACCGGCTTCACATAGCGTTCGACGTCCATCTGCAGCGTGATCTCACGCTTCTCGCCGATCAGGGCGACGACCGCCTCGAAGGTCTGCGGGTCGGGCAGGGCCGGCTGGGCCATGGGCCGCGCCGCCAGCATGGCCGAGGCGCCGCCTCCTCCAGAGCCGCCGCCGCGCGGGCCGCCGGAGCCGCCGCCCGGCAGGGTTCCGCCGGACTGGATGGCCTTCAGCGCCTCTTCCGGTCCCGGCAGGTCGGCGGCGTAGGCCAGACGCACGATGGCCATTTCCACGGCGTCGGCGGGGTTGGGCGCGCGCCGCACCTCGTCCAGGGCCTTGAGCAACATCTGCCAGGTCCGCGACAGGGTTCCGGCCGAGATGGCCGCGCCGAGCGCCGTCAGCTTCTGCGCCTGATCATTGGGCAGGCGGGTGGCGTTCGGGCCGAGCATCTTGGCGACCGAGGCCGCGTGGCAGTGCTCCAGCAGGTCGTTGGTCACCTGCACCGGATCGGCGCCATAGCCGTAAAGCGTGCGGAAATTCTCCAGCGCCTCGGCCGTGCGCCCCGCCATGACGGATTCGAACAGGGCGATGGTTTGCGTGCGGTCGGCCAGACCCAGCATGTCGCGCACGGTCGCGGTCTGCACGGTCTGCCCGTGCTCGGCCTGAACGAGGGCCTGATCCAGCAGGCTGAGGCCGTCGCGGACCGATCCCTCTGCGGCGCGAGAAATCAGCGCCAAGGCCTCCTGCTCGATCTTCATGCCTTCGCGGTCGGCGATGCGCGACAGGTGGCCGACCAGGACCTCGGGCTCGACGCGGCGCAGGTCGAAACGCTGGCAGCGGCTGAGGATCGTCACCGGGACCTTGCGGATCTCGGTGGTGGCGAAGATGAATTTGGCGTGGGGCGGCGGCTCTTCCAGCGTCTTCAGCAGGGCGTTGAACGCCTGCGTCGACAGCATGTGGACCTCGTCCAGGACATAGACCTTGTAGCGGGCCTCGACCGGCGCGTAGCGGACGCTTTCCAGGATGTCGCGGATGTCGTTGACGCCGGTGTGCGAGGCGGCGTCCATCTCCATGACGTCCATGTGCTGGCCGGCCATGATGGAGGCGTCGTGACGGCCGTGCGCCGTCAGGCTCAGCGACGGCTTGTCGATGACGTCGGTTTCGTTGTTCAGCGCGCGGGCCAAGAGGCGGGCGGTCGTCGTCTTGCCGACGCCCCGCACCCCGGTCAGCATGAAGGCGTGGGCGATACGACCCGTGGCGAAGGCGTTGGTCAGGGTCCTGACCATGGCCTCCTGCCCGATCAGGTCCTCGAAGGTGCGCGGGCGGTATTTGCGCGCCAGAACCTTGTAGGCGCCGTCGTCGGCGGGCTCGTCGGCGAAGGGCTCGGCCTTGGCCGGGGTTGGGGCGGCGGCGGCGACCGGGGCCGCCACAGGCTCAGGCGCAGCCGGGAGCGCGCCGAACATGTCGTCGGTGTTCTCGTCCCGCTCGGGAACGTCCTCCTCCCAGGGAGGGCCATCAAGATCAGGATCGACGTCGCTCATGATCCTGTCTTAGCGCGAGAGGGCGCGGTCGCGCACCCCCTCGCGAGAGACGCAGGCTCAGAGATCGGTGGGCAGACGGCCGCCGTTGTCGCGGATCTTCTGAATCACCTGGGCGTGCAGCCAGATATTCATGGAGGCGCTGTCGGACTTGTCGCCCGTATAGCCCAGCTCATCGGCCAGTTCCTTGCGCTCGGCCAGCGAGGATTCCAGCCCGACCAGCTTCATCAGGTCGACGATGGAGGTGCGCCAGTTCAGCTTCTGCGCCTTCTGGTCGTTCATGAAGTCGAGGATGCCGGCGACGTCGACCTCGGGCGCCGGTTGGGGCGCGGTGGCGGCGGCCGCCGTGACCTGGGGCTGGACAGGCGTCGCGGTGGGGGCGGGCGCAGCCGGTGCGGCGGGGGCCGCCTCTTCCTTCTTCTTCTTGAAGATGCCGCCGAGGATGGACCCGAGAATGCTCATTCGCCTGCTCCTGAAAGGTGAAGACCTTTCAGCGGGCCAGAGCGATTCCGGTTCCGTGAAGCTTGCGAGACGCCGCCCAGAGCCCTGCTAAAAAACAGAGTCCAATTCGTCTGAATCGTCTGAAAATCGCGCTCAAGCGGCGAGCGACCGCGTCGCGCGCGTAGCGCAAAAAAAGGAGGTAGAGACCGCGACCCGAAGGTGAATTCGTTGTGGCTGCTGCCTTCCGGCCCTGACCAAGTTGGCGAAGCCTTCGCCCGCGATCTCCGAGGAGGGATATGACGGGTGACGACGCGGGAATCAAGACCCCTCCCCGCGTCGTCGTGTCGGGAGTAAGAACCGGCCATGTCCTATCGCAACACCTTCTCCGGCAATCCGCTCGACCGCTCGGGCGACCTTCGCAACGACGCCGCCTGGCTGGGCGAGCAGGAAGCCAATCCCGAGGCCCTGGCCATGGTGCTGTGGGAGGGGCGGCCCCTGGTCGAGGATCATGAGGGCGGACAGAGGCTGGTCTGGCTGGCGCTGAGCCACGGGCGCGACCTGGTCCCGGACCGCGACGTCTTCCTGGGCCTGTGGAAGGGGGCGCCGGTCTTCGCGGTGGAGTTCGAGGGTTCCATCGACCCGACCAGCGGTCCCGCTGGCGGTCTGGGCCAGTTCATCGAGATGCGCGCGGCGGCGGCGACGCTGTCGGAAGCCGACACAGCCATCGCCGGAACGGCCAAGAGCCTGTTCGACTGGCGCCGTCGTCACGGCTTCTGCGCGGCCTGCGGCAAGGCGACGGATCAGACGGCGGGCGGCTGGCGACGGGTCTGTGCGGCCTGCGGGGTCGAGCATTTCCCGCGTGTCGATCCGGTGGTCATCATGCTGCCGGTCTATAAGGGGGGCGCGGAACCCCGCTGCCTGCTGGGACGGCAGGCCGCCTGGCCCGAGGGTCGGATGTCGGCCCTGGCCGGCTTTATGGAGCCTGGCGAATCCATCGAGGAGGCCTGCGCCCGCGAGGTGATGGAGGAGGCGGGGCAGACCGTGTCGGGCGTTGTCTATCATTCGAGCCAGCCCTGGCCCTTCCCGGCCCAGCTGATGATCGGCCTGATCGCCGAGGTCACGACCGAGGACGCCGCGCCGGATCAGACCGAACTGGAGGCCGTGACCTGGCTGACGCGGGCCGAGGCGCGGGCGGTGCTGGCCGGGACGCATGGGACGATCCATGCGCCGCCGCCGTTCGCGATTGCGCGGCGGTTGCTGGAGGCGTGGGCGGAGGGCGAGTAGGCGCCGCGCCTCTCCCTCCCCTTCATGGGGAGGGTGGTCGCGTAGCGACCGGGTGGGGAGGGCTTGGTGATAAAGGGGCGCTGCGGCTGATTTTGCCTTGCCGCCCCCACCCGTCTGACGCTTCGCGTCAGCCACCCTCCCCCAAGTGGGAGGGAGAAAGTCACGTCACGCCAGCTTCCGCGCCGCTTCCAGATCCGCCGGATTGTCGACCGACAGCGGGGCGTCGTCGATCACCGAAGCCCAGATCTGCAGGCCCATTTCCAGGGCGCGCAGCTGTTCCAGCTTTTCGCGCTTTTCCAGCGGCGACGGGGGGGCGGCGCAGAAGCGCATCAGGGCCTCGCGGCGATAGCCGTAGATGCCGACGTGGCGCCAGATCGGACCGTCCCCGTAGAGGGTCGAGCGGGTGAAGTAGAGGGCGCGACCGCTGGCCTGGCCTTCCGGCAGGGCCAGAACCGCCTTGACCACGTCGGGGTTGGTGCGGTCCGAGGCGTCGGCCTCCGTCGCGACCAGAGTGGCGATGTCGCAGGCCGATTCGCGCGCCAGCAGGTCGGCGCAGGCCCGCGCCAGATCGGGCGAGGCGAAGGGCATGTCGCCCTGAATATTGATGACGATGTCATGGGCGGCGTCTGGATCGACGGCCTCGACCGCCGCGCGGATACGGTCCGAACCGCTGGGCAGAGCCGGATCGGTCAGGACGGCCAGGCCGCCCGCCGCCTCGACAACCTCCACGATTTCAGGATCGCCCGCCGCCACGGCGACGCGAAAACCGGACAGGGCCGCCTGTTCCCAGGCCCGCACGATCATGGGCTTGCCGCCGATATCGGCCAGCGGCTTGTTCGGCAAACGGGTCGCCGCCATGCGAGCGGGTATCAATATCAGCGGATTCATCGACTTGACGACGTCCAGAGGCGCCCGGAAGCGCCCGGGCCGGTTGCGAAGGTCGCGCTAGCGTGTAAGAGACGCCGACGCAAGAATATGCCTGAGGCCGCTTTGCGGTTGGGGGGCTCATTAGAGACGGGAAGCGACGACGCGCATGAGCGGCGATCTGAAGTGGAACAAGATTATGGGCGCGTGCCTGGGCACCGCCTTTGTGATCCTGGTGGTCCAGCAGGTTTCGGGCATGGTGTATCACACCAAGCAGCCCGAAAAGATGGGCTACTTCGTGGATGCGCCGGACGAAGCTGCGGGCGCCGAGCCGGCCGCCCTGCCGATCGACTGGGGCACGGTTCTGCCGACCGCCGATCTGGCTGCGGGTGAAGCCGCCTTCGCGCGCTGCCAGGCCTGCCACACCGTCAACGCGGGCGGCGCCGACGGCATCGGCCCGAACCTGAGCGGCGTCATGGGCGGTCCCGTGATGCACCGTGCGGGCTTCGCCTATTCAGACGCCATGGCCAAGCACAAGGCCGAGGCTCCGACCTGGGGCTATGACCAGATCGACGCCTTCCTGACCGCGCCGGGCCGTTATGTCCCCGGCACCAAGATGTCCTTCGCCGGCATCCGCGACGAGAAGACCCGCATCAACCTGATCGCCTGGCTGCGCACGCAGGGCTCGGGCGGCTTCGCCATCCCGGCCTCTGACCCGGCGCGCCAACCCGGCGCGGCTGCGGCCCCGGCCGCTGACGGCGCGGCTCCGGCTGCTGAAGGCGCCGCCGCCACGGAGGTCGCTCCGGCCGCCGAGGG
>CAYWDO010000154.1:3161-5290 GCA_964456995.1 uncultured Brevundimonas sp. | reverse complement strand
TGATCGCCTCCAGCAGATTGGTCTTGCCCGCCCCGTTCGGCCCATGCAGCACCACAGCCCCGCCGGAAACCGGCAGGCTGGCGCTCGCATAGGAACGGAAGTCGGTGAGGGCGAGGGCGGTGATCACAAGGCGCTAGGGTCAGGACGGCGGCGCATAGCGCCGACGCCAGTCATTCAGAATCTTGACGACATACCCCGGCGATTCCTCAGGAGATACAGCAATGGTCCCATCAACGCCGGCCATGAGCCGCGGCAAGCCGCGGACTCGCAGCCTCGCATCCGGCTTGAGGACATAGCCAGCCACGCCTCCACCTCGGCGCTCAACCAACTCGAAACTCTGAATGTCTTCCCAGCGTATCAACCGGGCCTTTCTGAGCCCTCGAACGCTGAACCCCTCCTTGGTCAGGACGAGTTCAGGGGGAAGGCACAGCCTGAGGAAAGACAGCACACCTCCCCAACCGGCCCCAACCATGCAACCGACTACTAGGATATCGCGCGTCGCTTTCGGATACCGATAAGATTCGTAGTCGTCGCCCAATATCCAGACAGCAACCACCAAGATACCGATCGATCCGAGCGTCCTAAGTCCCGACTTCCATGCCGCGCCCCGAAACACCAAGCGCGGCTCAGGATCGGTCAACTCACACCCGCAGCGGCATCAACACATACTGCACGCCCGGATCGGCCGGATCGAGCACCAGGGTGGGCGACGCCGGGTCGGCGAATTTGAAGTGGGCGGTTTCGCCGGTGATCTGGCCAGCGACGTCCAGCAGATAGCGGGCGTTGAAGCCGATTTCGAACGGCTCTTCGGAATAGCCGATCTCGACCTCTTCCTCGGCCTGTCCGGCTTCCATGTTGCGGACGGTCAACTTCACCCGGTCATTGTCGAAGGCCAGCTTCACCGAGCGGCTCTTCTCGGCCGAGATGGTGGCGACGCGGTCGACGGCCTTGGCGAACAGGGCGTTGTCGATGTCGGCCTGCTTGTCGTTGCCCTTGGGGATGACGCGCAGATAGTCAGGGAAGGCGCCGTCGATGACCTTGGAGGTCAGGCTGGCCTGGCCGAACTCGAAGCGGATCTTCTGGGCCGAGACCTGGACCTGAACCGGACCATTGCCGTCGTCCAGCAGTCGGCGGACCTGGTCGATGGTCTTGCGCGGCACGATGACGCCGGGACCGCCCGCCGCGCCTTCAGGGGCCGGGGTCTCGGCCAGGGCCAGACGGTGGCCGTCGGTGGCCACGGCGCGCAGCAGCGGCACGCCAGCCTCGGCCACCGTGTGCAGATAGAGGCCGTTCAGATAATAGCGCGTCTCTTCGGTGGAGACGGCGAAGCGGGTCTTGTCGATCAGCCGCGCCAGGTCTTCCTTGGGCAGGGAATAGCGCGCGCCCGTGGATTCCGTCGACATGATCGGGAAGTCGCCGGCCGGCAGCACCGGCAGGTTGAACTTGGACCGGCCCGCCGAGATCACCAGACGCGGATCGTCGCCCGAATAGGTCAGCGAGACCTCGGCGCCGTCCGGCAGCTTCTTGACGATTTCGTACAGGGTGTGGGCCGAGGCCGTGATCTGGCCCTCGACGTTCACCTGGGCCTCGGCCTCGTCCACCATCTCCATGTCCAGATCGGTGGCGGCGAAGGCCAGGCGGTCGCGCCCGGCGCTCAACAGCACGTTCGACAGGATCGGAATGGTGTTGCGGCGCTCGACCACGCTCTGAACGTGCCCGAGGGCTTTCAGGAGCGCGGAACGTTCGATGGTCAGCTGCATGTGGTCTCGCCCGGGCCGCGACGCCTTGATCAGCGTCGCCGTAAGGATGGGCGGGAACACTAGCGCATTGAGCGGCGGGGGCAACGGGGGGCCGACATCCTGAGACGTCTGCCCCCGCTATCCACAGGCCTGATCCCCAAACCGCTCATCCCGGCGAAGGCCGGGATCCAGATCCACGCCGCGGCTCAGTTCGAGCCAGGCGATGCTCGATGCTGAAACGGCGCAGCCCTACAATCTGGGCCCCGGCCTTCGCCGGGGTGAGCGGAGGAAAGGTTTAGCCGCGCAGCTTGCGGGTAAGGGCCTCGACGTCCCGCGCGATCTGCTCTTCCTTGGGCATCAGCTCTTCGATCTTGCGCACGCCGTGCAGGA
>CAYWDO010000154.1:0-3061 GCA_964456995.1 uncultured Brevundimonas sp. | reverse complement strand
GCGATCTGCTCTTCCTTGGGCATCAGCTCTTCGATCTTGCGCACGCCGTGCAGGACGGTCGTGTGATCGCGCCCGCCGAAGCGACGGCCGATGTCGGGATAGGAGCGGGTCGTGTGCTGCTTGCACAGGTACATGGCGATCTGGCGCGGGCGGGCGATGGCGCGGGTCCGGCGCTCGCTCAGCAGATCGGCCTGCTTCAGGTTGAAGTGGTCGGCGACCGTCTTCTGGATCTCGTCCACCGTGATGCGGCGCTCGGGCCCGCCGCGCAGGGCGACGCCCAGCAGGCTCTGCGCCTCGTCCACGCCCAGGGTGGACAGGCGGGCGCCGGCGACGGCGGCCAGGGTGTTCACGGCGCCTTCAAGCTCACGCATCGAGCCGGGGGTGCGGTCCACCAGATGTTCCAGAACATCGGTGCGGGCCTCGCCCGTCACGACGCCCAGCTTGGCCAGGGCGTTCAGACGCGACTGGGCCACGGCGATCTTCAGATTGCGGTCGGCGGCTTCGACCGGGCAGGTCAGGCCGGCGGACAGGTGGCTGCGCAGGCGCGGCTCCACGTCGGTCAGGGCGGTCGGGGCGCGGTCGGCCGACAGGACGATGCGTTTGCCGTCCTCGATCAGCGCGGTCAGGGTGCTGAGCAGTTCTTCCTGCGTCGAGGTCTTGCCGCCGACGAACTGCACGTCGTCCAGCAGCAGCATGTCGGCCGAGCGCAGGCTTTCCTTGAAGGCCGCGGTCGAGCGGTCCTGCATGGCGCGCACGAAGGTCGAGAGGAAACGCTCGGCGGTCAGATAGACCACCTTGGCGTCGGGGCGCAGGCGCTGCGCCTCCCAGGCGATGGCGTTCAGCAGGTGGGTCTTGCCGTAGCCGTAGGGGCCGCAGAAGAAGACCGGGTTGAAGTGGCCGTCGGCCCAGCTGGCGACCTGCTTGGCGATGGCCAGCGCAAAGGCGTTGCCCTGGCCCTCGACGAAGCTGTCGAAGGTCAGGCGCTCTTGCAGGCCGGCGGCGCGCACGGCGCGGGCGCCGTCGGTCGCAGGCGCAAAGGCGGAGGCGGCCATGGCCGAGGCGGCGACCGAGGGGGCGATCACGCCGCCGACCGAGGCCAGGCGCGGGGCCTCGCCGGCGGGGAAGGCGGTGGCCGGGGCGGGCGACCCCACCTCGGCGCGGCAGCGGACGTCCAGACGGCGCGACAGGCCGTCCAGGCCCAGCCACAGCTCGTTCATGCGACGCAGGGCGTTCTTGCGCACCCAGTCCCGCGCATAGGCCGTCGGCGTCACCAGGATCAGATTGCCCGACCCGTCGAGACGCACGGCCGACGGCGCGATGTAGCTGCTGAACGGACCATCGCCGATCTCGGTCTTCAGGCGGCCCGCCGCCTCAGTCCAAATACGGTCTGGATCCGTCATGCCCGTCATCGCGCCCCCCAATATCGTCAAAACACACCCGCCAAGAGTTAGAACCACCGAACGAACACACAACGAAGGCGACAGCCGGGACGACTTCTCCTGTCCCGCAAAGCCGAGGCTTCGCAGGTGGGGTCGTACTCACGGACAGACGTCTCCCGCCGGCGGAAACCATTGATTTCCCCCGTCTTCATCCAGATTGGGATGGAAGTGCGTTACAGGCCAAAACTTACCCTCCGCGCGCCGGAGATCAACGCTGATTCGAGTCGAGATTCGCACTTAAATTGTTTGACTCCGGCAAACCTCGGCAGTGCTTGAGAAAATGGCCATTTCGCCGCAATTTCGAACGCTGGATTCCGTTCGGCACTTAGCGCCGGACAGCAAGACGGCGAGGGAGCTTGCGCTTCCTCGCCGTTGGAATCGTTAGATTTTCTTGCGACAACCCTGTTACGGGTCGTCCGGACGCATCAGATGACGTCGTTTGACAAGGGCGTGAAAGCCCGTCCGCGACGCCGTCTAAATCAGGCGGCCGACAGCTTCTTCAGCTGGGCGGCCAGACGCGAAACCTTGCGCGAGCCGGTGTTCTTGTGAACCACGCCCTTGGACACGGCGCGCATCAGTTCCGACTGAGCCGTGATGAAGGCGCCCTTGGCGGCTTCGGCGTCGCCGCCGGTCAGAGCTTCCTGGAACTTACGCAGGTAAGTACGGACGCGGGTACGGCGGGCCTTGTTTACTTCGGTCCGCGCTTCGATCTTGCGGATCGCCTTGCGGGCGCCTGCATTGTTGGCCATCGGGTAAAACCTTCGAACGAAAACGCCGCGAACCCACGTCCACGGCGAGGAAATCTCAAGAGCGGGCGGCTATAGCGGAAAGGCTCCGGCCGGTCAACGCGACCCGGCCGGAATTGAATCAGAGCCTGGGTTTCAGCGCCCCGTGAAGACGGGTTTGCGCTTCTCGACGAAGGCGGCCATCCCCTCCTTCTGATCCTCGAAGGCGAACAGGGAGTGGAACAGGCGGCGCTCGAACACCACCCCTTGTGTCAGGGTGGTCTCGAAGGCGGCGTTGACCAGTTCCTTGTTGGCCATGACCGCCAGGATCGACTGGCCGGCGATCTTGGCCGCCGCCGCCCGCGCCTCGTCCAGCAAGGCGTCCACCGCCACCACCCGCGACACCAGACCGGACCGCTCGGCCTCGGCCGCGTCCATCATCCGGCCGGTCAGGCACATATCCATCGCCTTGGCCTTGCCCACGGCGCGGGTCAGGCGCTGCGAACCGCCGATGCCGGGCGCCACGCCCAGGTTGATCTCGGGCTGGCCGAACTTGGCCGTCTCCGAGGCGATGATGAAGTCGCACAGCATGGCCAGCTCGCAGCCGCCGCCGAGCGCATAGCCCGACACCGCCGCGATGATGGGCTTCCTGAACCCGGCCACCCGGTCATGGGCCCGAGCGAAGAAGTTGCCGCGATACATGTCGGCATAGGCCTGATCCGCCATCTCCTTGATGTCGGCGCCCGCCGCAAAGGCCTTCACTGAACCGATCAGGACCACGCAGCGCACGCTGTCGTCGTCGGCCACGCTCTCCAGGAAGTCGCCCAGTTCGCCGGTCAGGGTGGTGTTCAGCGCATTCAGCGCCTCGGGCCGGTTCAGGGTGACGACCGCATAGCC
>CAYWDO010000153.1:0-5311 GCA_964456995.1 uncultured Brevundimonas sp. | reverse complement strand
AAAAAAGGGGCGCCTCGCAGCGCCCCTTTTACATTCCTGGCTCTCGCTGACCCTACCGCTTGGCTGGCGTCTGCATCGAGCGGCTGGCGGGAACGCCGACGACGCTGGTGTCGCGCTTGGCGCCGGCGGTTTCGCCCGGCTTCATGAACTTGACCAGGACGCGCTGGCCGATCAGCAGCGGCGCGTCGTTGACGGCCACGACCACCTCGACCACACGCTCGTCGGTACGTTGCGACGGGTCGTCCGAGGCCAGCTTGCGGGCGCCGAAGACGGCGGCGCGGCGCAGGACCTTGCCGATGTAGACCTTGGACGGGTCGCCTTCGGGGGTGATCTCGACGGCCTGATCTGTGGTGATGTTCGGAATGTCGGCCTCGACGATTTCGGCGCGGGCGATGCGCGGGGCGTCGGGCTCCAGATCGAACATGTTGGACACGTTCAGGGTCGAGGCGCCGGCGCCGGGGTTGGCGTAGCGGCGCACGATCCGGCCGTTCTGCGGGGCGCGGATCACGGTCAGTTCGACGTTGTAGACAGCCTGATCGCGACGGGCCCGAGCGGTCTGGACGGCCGCTTGCTGAGCGCCCAGACGGGCCTGGGCCGAGGCGATGGCGTCGCGGGCCTGATCCAGACGCTGGGCGGCGACGAAGTTGGTGGCGACCAGCTTCTGCAGCCGGTCATA
Source organism: uncultured Brevundimonas sp. (assembly GCA_964456995.1). GTDB lineage: Bacteria > Pseudomonadota > Alphaproteobacteria > Caulobacterales > Caulobacteraceae > Brevundimonas. Next base: position 4,635 of record CAYWDO010000153.1, on the reverse strand, counting down.
TTCCCGCTGGGCGGTGGCGATTTCGACGTTGATCAGGCGCAGCTGGCTCTCGGCCTGGGCCACGTCGGCCGTGGCGCTCTGCAGCGACAGGCGCGCCTCGTCGTCTTCCTGACGCGCCAGGATCTGGCCGGCGGTGACCCGGTCGCCTTCCTGCACCAGGACCTCGCGCACCACGCCGCCGCGGCGGGCCGCGACCTGGATGATGCCGCCCTCAATGTCGATCTTGGCGTTGGCGATGGCGGCGTAGGGGCTCTCGACCTTCTTCTCTTTCTGAGCGGTCTCTTCGGCCTTCTTGGCGGCGCTGGCGTTCTGGAACATGCCGAAGCCGACGACGAGCACGATCAGGGCCACGAGGCCGATCCAGAGCCATTTGTTTTTCAGGAAAGCGGGCATGTGAGGCGTCCTTGAGGATCGGTGTCTAGTGCGAGGCCAGAATGGCGTCGGGATTGGGGGTTCGGCGCTGGTCGTCGATGATCACGCCGTCTTCGATGTGGATGACCCTGTCCGCCCAGGCTTCCAGGCGGGGGTCGTGGGTCACGCAGATGACCGCCGCGCCGTGCTCGGTGGCGGCCCGGCGCAGCAGCCTGATCACCACCTGGCCGTTCTCGCCGTCCAGAGCCGAGGTCGGTTCGTCGGCGAACAGGATCTGCGGGTCCTTGGCCAGGGCGCGGGCGATGGCGACGCGCTGCTTCTCGCCGCCGGACAGGGCCGCCGGGCGTTGGTGCAGGCGATGGCCGAGGCCCACTTCCTCCAGCGCCAGGGTGGCGCGCTTCTTCGCCTGATCCGGGGTCAGGCCCTGGAATTTCAGCACCGTCGTCACCTGTTGCAGGGCGCTGAGCGATGGGAACAGGTTGAAGCCCTGGAAGATGAAGCCGCAGTGATCGAGCCTGAACTTGTCCAGCTTGCCCGAGGACAGCTTCCACATGTCGTCCACGTCCAGGGCGTCGACCCGGCCCGCTTCGGGCTTCAGCAGGCCGGACAGGGCGGCGATCAGCGTCGACTTGCCCGAACCGGACGGCCCCATGACCATGGTCAGGTCGCCGTGGCGGGCGTCGAAGTTCACGCCCTTCAGCACCTCGACATAGTTCTTGCCGGACTTGAACCGCTTGACCAGACCCTTGGCCTCGATGGCGAATTCGCCATGCCGGCCTTGAACTTTTGTATGCATGTTCATCGCAGCAGGTCCGCAGGTTGGCTCTTCTTGAGGATGCCCATCGACAGGAAGCCCGACAGCATGGCGATGGCGATCAGACCGCCGCCCACCACGATCAGCAGGGGCAGGGGCAGGGCGATGATGACCGCCTTGGACAGGGCGAACAGCGACAGCAGCCAGGTCAGGCCGATGGCGGCCGCCACGCCGACCACCCCGACCCAGAAGCTCAGCTCCATGACGATGCGGCGCAGGGAGCCCATGCCCACGCCCAGGGCGCGCAGCGAGGCGAACTCCTTGATGTTGGCCATGATGGCGCCGCGCAGGGTCTGCCAGGTGATGGCCACGCCGATGATGATGCCCAGCACCACGCAGCCGCCGATGATGATGACCAGGATACCTTCCTCGAACATGGCGCCGGCGTTGGCGTCGGCCAGTTCCTGACGCGTCCAGGCCTTCCACTGGCCGTTGCCCATGGCGTTCAACTGGGCGGCGACGATCGAGGCCTGGGCCGGGTCGCGCAGTTTGATCATCAGCGGCCCGACGCGGGGGCCGGTGTCGGCCTGACCCACCATGCGCAGGGTGTCGCGCGACATGACCACGCCCGGCTGCATCATGTTAGGATAGCCGCGGGTGACGCCCACGATGGTGACGGTCTGGCCATTATACAGGGCCTTGTCGCCCAGCTTGACGCCCAGGGTCGTCAGCGCCGTTTCATCGACCGCAACCGTATAGGGTTGGCGCAGGGCGTCGACCAGTTCGCGCGAATAGTCGGTGGGAATGGTGACCGAGCCCGGCGTGGTGTCGATGATGCTGGACTGGACGAATTTCTGGCGTGGCGCGCCCTGCTTGGCGCGGTCGGCCTGGCTGCGGGTCGGATCGACCTCCTTGATCGACTGGAAGGTCCCGCCGGCGCCGTCCAGAGGCTGAACCTCGACCACGGCCGGGTGGTTGTAGGCCAGCGGAATGAAGCGACGCGGCACGCCCGAGGGGCCGTTGATCAGGCTCTTGGCGCCCGGCTGCATGATGATGATGTCGGCGGCCGAGCGCTCGATCTGGGCGGTGAAGCCCTTGCCGATGCCGATGAAGACCCCGGTCATGGCCAGCACGAGCAGACCCGAAAGGGCCAGCGCCATGACGGCGGCCATATAACGTCGCCACTCAAAGAGCAGCGTGGATAGCGCGAGTGACATGACGCGTCTCAAACCCCTGACTTGCAGTGTTATCTGAGGCCGCGCCGGTCTGGGGCCAAGTTAAATCGGGGTAAGGGTTCCGCTTCCCCCCGACCCGCAGCAGGACTATGGGGGCTTGAGGCCCGTCCCTGGACGGCGCTAGTTACACAATAACAGACGCGAGGCGCCGTGCCTTGCGCGTCGGGAGAGCCTGAATGTCGCTTCGTCGCACCTTTTCCTTCACCGCCTCATTGGCCGCCCTCGGCGCCGCCGCTGCGGTCATGGGCGCCACCGCCACGCCGGCGCTCGCCGACGAGGGCATGTGGACCTTCGATAACTTCCCGATCCAGACGGTGAACGACAAGTACGGCACCCGCATCGACCAGTCGTGGCTGGACGGCGTGCGCAACGCCGCCGTGCGTCTGCAAGGCTGCTCGGCCTCGTTCGTCTCGGGCGAAGGCCTGATCCTGACCAACCACCACTGCGTCATCTCCTGCGTTCAGGACCTGTCCACGGCCCAGAACGACTACGTCAAGAACGGCTGGATGCCGGCCACCCGTGAAGAAGAAAAGACCTGCCCCGGCCAGACCGCCGAGGTCCTGACCGACATCACCGACGTGACCGAGCGCGTGCTGGGCGCCGGCGCCGGCCTGGAAGGCGCGGCCTTCGTCGCCGCCCGTTCGGCCGAGGTCGACAAGATCCAGAAGGAAGCCTGCGGCGACGACCGCAAGCTGACCTGCCAGGTCATCAGCTTCTATCGCGGCGGCAAGTACGCCCTGTATCAGTTCCGCAAGTACGAGGACGTGCGTCTGGCCTTCGCGCCGGAGTTCCAGGCGGCCTTCTTTGGCGGCGACCCGGACAATTTCAACTTCCCCCGCTACGCCCTCGATGCCGCCTTCCTGCGCGCCTATGAGGACGGCAAGCCCGTCGCCACGCCCAACCACCTCAAGTGGAACCCCAACGCGCCCAAGGAAGGCGACGTCACCTTCGTCGCCGGCAACCCCGGCTCGACCTCGCGCCTGCTGACCATGAGCCAGCTGGAGCGCCTGCGCGACCAGCAGATCCCGACCACCCTGATCCAGAGCTCGGAGCTGCGCGGTCGCCTGACCGAGTATTCGACCCAGGGCGAAGAGGAAAAGCGCGTCTCGCTGGACCCGATCTTCGGCCTGGAGAACGGCTTCAAGGTCAACTACGGCCAGCTGGGCGCCCTGACCGACCCGGCCTTCATGGGCAAGAAGCGCCAGGAAGAAGCCGAGCTGCGTCAACGCGTCGCCGCCGACCCGGCCCTGGCCGAACGCATCGGCGATCCGTGGGCGGACCTGGATAAGGTCCAGTCGACGGCTCGCGACCTCTACATGCCCTACCGCCAGCTGGAGGGTAACGCCGGCGGCGGTTCGACCCTCTATTCCTACGCCCGCGCCATCGTCCGCGCCTCCAAGGAACGCGCCAAGCCGGTCGCCGAACGCCGCGCCGGCTACGCCGACAGCGACATCGCCGCCCTGGGCCGTCGTCTGGCCTCGGAAGCCCCGATCGCCAAGGGCGTCGAGGAGATCCAGCTGTCCTTCTGGCTGTCCAAGACCCGCGAATACCTGACCGTGGACAACGCCAATGTGAAGGCGATGCTGGGCCGCGAAAACCCCGAGGGCATCGCCGCCAAGCTGGTGGAGACCAGGCTGATCGACCCGGCCTTCCGCGCCCAGGCCCTGGCCATGACGCCGGAACAGCTGGCCGCCTCGGGCGACCCGATGATCGCCTTCGTCCTGGCCAATGACGACGCGGCCCAGGCCGTCCGCACCCAGTGGGACGCCGGCGTCAACGGCCCGACCGCCCGCGCTGCCGAAAAGGTCGCCCAGGCCCGCTTCGCCGTCTATGGCGACAACCTGTACCCCGACGCGACCTTCTCGCTTCGCCTGTCCTATGGCCAGGTCAAGGGCTGGACCTATCGCGGCGTGACCGTGCCGGCCTTCACCCAGATCGGCGGCCTGTATGAACGCGCCACCGGCGCCGAGCCGTTCAACGCGGCCCAGCGCTTCATCGACGCCGAGAGCCGCATCAACAAGGACGTGGTCTATGACTTCGTCTCGACCAACGACATCATCGGCGGCAACTCCGGTTCGCCGGTGATCAACGCCAAGGGTGAAGTGATCGGCGCCGCCTTCGACGGCAACATCCACTCGCTGGGCGGCTCCTACGGCTACGACGGCGAACTGAACCGCACGGTGACGGTCTCGACCGCCGCCGTCACCGAGGCCCTGCGCAACGTCTACAACCAGCCGCGCCTCCTGCGCGAACTGGGCGTGACGCGCTAAGCGA
>CAYWDO010000152.1:0-5345 GCA_964456995.1 uncultured Brevundimonas sp. | reverse complement strand
TGCGCTTGTACTTGCCGCACAGGCATTCGTAGTCCTTGGTCGGGCCAAAGATACGGGCGCAGAACAGGCCGTCACGCTCGGGCTTGAACGTGCGGTAGTTGATGGTTTCCGGCTTCTTGATCTCGCCGAACGACCACGAACGGATCTTCTCCGGCGAAGCCAGGGCGATCTTGATCTGGTCGAAGGTCGGAGTGACCGGAACCGGGTTGAAGATGTTCAGGACTTCCTGGTTCATCTTTTTTCCTTCTGCGGGAATGCCCCGCGAAAATTCATTCAGAGAGGAGAGGCGGTCGGACCGCCCTCCCCCGCCAGGCGGCGGAAGAGGGCTTCAGTTTCCGATCAGCTGTTCTCCAGCTCCACGTTCAGACCCAGCGAGCGCATTTCCTTGATGAGCACGTTGAAGCTCTCGGGAATGCCGGCTTCGAAGCTGTCGTCGCCGCGGACGATGGCTTCATAGACCTTGGTGCGACCGGCCACGTCGTCAGACTTGACCGTCAGCATCTCCTGCAGGGTGTAGGCGGCGCCGTAGGCTTCCAGAGCCCAGACCTCCATTTCCCCGAAGCGCTGACCGCCGAACTGCGCCTTACCGCCCAGCGGCTGCTGGGTGACGAGCGAGTACGGGCCGATGGAGCGGGCGTGGATCTTGTCGTCGACCAGGTGGTGCAGCTTCAGCATGTAGACGTAGCCGACCGTGACCGGACGCTTGAACTGCTCGCCCGTCTGACCGTCGAACAGGATCGACTGACCCGAACGATCCAGACCGGCCGATTCCAGCAGGTCCTCGATGTCCGAGATGTGCGCGCCGTCGAAGACCGGGGTCGCGAAGGGCACGCCCTTGGACAGGTTCTGCGCCAGTTCGATCAGGTCTTCGTCGCTCTGCGGCAGCGGGGTGTCGGCGCCGTAGATCTCGGTCAGACGCGACACCAGGGCGTCACGCATGCCGCCGTCCATCCACTGCTCGAGCAGGTCCTTGATCTGCTTGCCGAGGCCAGCAGCAGCCCAACCCAGGTGGGTTTCGAAGATCTGACCGATGTTCATGCGCGAAGGCACGCCCAGCGGGTTCAGAACGATGTCGACGTGGGTGCCGTCGTCCAGGTGCGGCATGTCCTCGACCGGCAGGATCTTGGAAATGACGCCCTTGTTGCCGTGACGGCCGGCCATCTTGTCCCCGGGCTGAAGCTTGCGCTTCACGGCCACGAAGACCTTGACCATCTTCATCACGCCCGGCGGCAGCTCGTCGCCGCGCTGCAGCTTCTCGACCTTGTCCTCGAAGCGACGGTCGAGCGCTTTGCGGGCGTCCTCGAACTGCTTCTTCATGGCCTCCAGCTCGCCCATCGCCTTCTCGTCGTCGAGGGCGACCTGCCACCACAGGCCCTTGGACACTTCGGCCAGCTTCTCTTCGGTCACGTCGCCGCGGCCCATGCCCTTCGGACCGGACACGGCGGACTTGCCGAGCAGCAGCGGCTTCAGGCGGCCATAGACGTTGCGCTCAAGGATCTTGAGCTCATCGTCGCGGTCCTTGCCGAGGCGTTCGATTTCGGCGCGTTCGATCGCCATGGCGCGCTCGTCCTTGTCGACGCCGTGACGGTTGAAGACGCGCACGTCGACGACCGTGCCGGCGACGCCGGGCGGCAGACGCAGGGAGGTGTCACGGACGTCCGAAGCCTTCTCGCCGAAGATGGCGCGCAGCAGCTTCTCTTCCGGCGTCATCGGGCTTTCGCCCTTCGGCGTGACCTTGCCGCACAGGATGTCGCCCGGCTGGACTTCGGCGCCGATCGCCACGATGCCCGCTTCGTCGAGGTTGCGCAGGGCTTCCTCGCCGACGTTGGGGATGTCGCGGGTGATTTCTTCCGGGCCCAACTTCGTATCACGCGCCATCACTTCGAACTCTTCGAGGTGGATGGAGGTGAAGATGTCGTCGCGCACGATGCGCTCGGAGATCAGGATGGAGTCTTCGAAGTTGTAGCCGTTCCAGGGCATGTACGCGACCAGGACGTTACGGCCCAGGGCCAGTTCGCCCAGGTCCGTCGACGGGCCGTCGGCGATGACGTCGCCGAACTTCACCTGATCGCCCACGCGCACGATCGGGCGCTGGTTGATGCAGGTCGACTGGTTGGAACGCTGGAACTTCGACAGGCGATAGATGTCCACGCCCGAACGGCCGGCGTCCAGCTCGTTGGTCGCACGAACCACGATACGCGTGCCGTCGATCTGCTCGACCACGCCGTCACGACGGGCGACCACGACAGCGCCGGAGTCCACGGCCACGACCGCTTCCATGCCGGTGCCGACCAGCGGCGCGTCCGACTGCACCAGAGGCACGGCCTGACGTTGCATGTTGGCGCCCATCAGTGCGCGGTTGGCGTCATCGTTTTCCAGGAAGGGGATCAGGGCGGCGGCGACCGAAACGACCTGTTTCGGCGACACGTCCATCATATCGACGTCGGCCTTGGACAGCAGCTGGGATTCACCGTTGATCCGGCCGGGGACCAGGTCTTCGACGATCTCGCCGTTGTTCAGTTCAATGTTGGACTGGGCGATAACGTGCTTCGCCTCTTCCATGGCCGAGATGTAGACCACCTCGTCCGTGGCGTGACCGTCCTTCACGCGACGATAGGGGCTCTCGATGAAGCCGTACTTGTTGACGCGCGCGTGGGTGGCCAGCGAGTTGATCAGACCGATGTTCGGGCCTTCCGGCGTTTCGATCGGGCAGATGCGGCCATAGTGGGTCGGGTGAACGTCGCGGACTTCAAAGCCGGCGCGCTCACGCGTCAGACCGCCCGGGCCAAGCGCCGAAAGGCGACGCTTGTGGGTGATCTCCGACAGCGGGTTGGTTTGGTCCATGAACTGCGACAGCTGCGACGAGCCGAAGAATTCACGCACCGCAGCCGCAGCCGGTTTGGCGTTGATCAGGTCGTGCGGCATGACCGTGTCGATATCGACCGAGGACATGCGCTCCTTGATGGCGCGCTCCATGCGCAGCAGACCGACGCGATACTGGTTTTCCAGCAGCTCGCCGACCGAACGCACGCGACGGTTGCCCAGGTTGTCGATGTCGTCGATCTCGCCGCGGCCGTCCTTCAGGCCGACCAGGATCTGCAGCACCTTCAGCACGTCGTCCTTTTGCAGGACGCGGATTTCGTCGGAAACCTCGGGGGTCTCCAGACGCATGTTCATCTTGACCCGACCCACGGCCGACAGGTCGTAGCGTTCCGAATCGAAGAACAGCGAGTTGAACATGGCTTCGGCGGCGTCCGGGGTCGGCGGCTCGCCGGGACGCATGACGCGATAGATGTCGAACAGGGCGTCTTCACGACCCGTGTTCTTGTCCACGCGCAGGGTGTTGCGCATGTAGGCGCCGACCGTGACGTGGTCGATGTCCAGCACGTCGATGGTGGTGAAGCCGCGCTCTTCCAGCAGGGCGATCGATTCCGCGTCCAGCTCGTCGCCGGCCTCGGCGTAGATCTCGCCGGTCTCATAGTTGACGGCGTCGGCGGCCAGATACTTGGTCAGCAGGGCGTCGGCGGCCAGCGACAGCGAGGCCAGGCCTCCGTCGGCCAGCTTCTTGGCGGCGCGGGCGCTGATCTTTTGACCGGCTTGCGCGACCACTTCGCCGGTGTCGGCGTCGACCAGGTCGAACTCCGGCTTCACGCCGCGCCAGCGTTCCGGCTTGTAGGGGGTGACCCAGCCGTCGCCGCGCTTCTCGTAGGGCACGGTCTCGTAGAAGGTCTTGAGGATTTCCTCGCCGTCCATGCCCAGGGCCAGCAGGAAGCTGGTGGCCGGCAGTTTGCGACGACGGTCGATACGGACGAAGACCACGTCCTTGGCGTCGAACTCGAAGTCCAGCCACGAACCGCGGTAGGGAATGACGCGAGCGGCGAACAGCAGCTTGCCCGACGAGTGGGTCTTGCCCTTGTCGTGGTCGAAGAAGACGCCCGGCGAACGGTGCATCTGCGAGACGATCACGCGCTCGGTGCCGTTGACGATGAACGTGCCCTTGTCCGTCATGAGCGGGATGTCGCCCATGTAGACGTCCTGCTCCTTGATGTCCTTGACCGAACGGGCGCCCGTTTCTTCCTCGGTCTCAAAGACGATCAGGCGCAGCTTGACCTTCAGCGGCGCGGCATAGGTCATGTCGCGCTGGATGCATTCTTCGACGTCGTACTTGGGGTCCTCGAACTCGTAGGACACGTACTCCAGGACGGCGCGCTCGTTGAAGTCCTTGATCGGGAAGACCGACTTGAAGACCGCCTCGATGCCCTGGTCCTTACGAACGCCGCTGCGCACTTCGCGCTGCAAGAACTGTTCGTAGGAAGCGCGCTGAACCTCGATCAGGTTCGGCATCTTCACCGCTTCGGGGATGCGCCCGAACGAGTGACGAATGCGCTTCTTGCCGGTGAACGAGGTGGCGGAGGCGATCTTACCAAGGGCGAGACCGTCAGTGGAGTTTGCCATTCTGTTTTCCCAATCGCGAGCCGATAAAGACCCGACGTCAATGCAGCAGCCACGGCCCGCCATTCGGCGATCCGTGACCGTAAGTTCTCTCGGCGTCCACCCTCGATCCGCCAGGGGATCAGGACGCCTGAATATGCTCGCCCCTTGGGAAAGGGACGGCGCCTGCGCACCGGTCGGAGGGCGACAAACCGGGCCTGGGCGCTTTCGCGCGGGATTCATGGAATCTGCGGAGCGCGCATATATACGCCGATCTCCGGCGAAATAAAGGCCCTCACGCAGACAGGTGACAGTTTCCGCCGTCGTGATAAGCCTGACCTTATGAACCGTATCGCCCTGCCCGCGCTCGCCGCCCTCGCCCTGACCCTCTCCGCCTGCGCCTCGGCGCCCGCGACAACCGCCCAGGTCGTCCCGCAAGGCCCCGCCACGCAAGAAAACTGGGAGGTCGGCCAGACCGCCTACCTGATGTGGAACGGCCAGCGACGCGGCTGGACCACCACCCCGTCGGGCCTGCAGTACCGCCGCGTCGGCAAGGCTAGGCCGGAAGGCGTCCAGCCGGTCGCTGCTGACACCGTCAAGGTCCACTATCGCGGCACCTTCATCGACGGCCGCGAGTTCGACAGCTCCTATTCGCGTAACGCCCCCGCCAGCTTCCCCCTGAACCGCGTCATCAAGGGCTGGACCGAAGGCGTCGCCCTGATGCGGACCGGCGAGACCTATGAGTTCGTCATCCCCGCCGACCTCGCCTACGGCGCTCGCTGGATGGGCACGGAAATCCCCGCCAACTCCGCCCTGCGCTTCACCGTCGAACTGCTGGAAGTGAACCCGGCAGGCTGATTCTATCCTAGCTGGACGGCCCAATCCCTTGCCGCACAAGGGATTGGGCCGCGCCA
>CAYWDO010000151.1:0-5447 GCA_964456995.1 uncultured Brevundimonas sp. | reverse complement strand
GCGCTGCCAGAGCGGGATAGCGAAGAAGCGACGAAACATGACGACCTTTGGGGAGAAGCGGTCGATCTATGTGTTTCCCACGCGCGCAGACGGCAACCGCGACAGGCGCAGATAGGGTGTAGAAGTTCTAAAGCGTTCGATAGTTTCCCTTCTCCCCTTGCGGGAGAAGGTGGCCCGTCAGGGCCGGATGAGGGGTCTCGCCACGGCGGATGAAGGCTGCGAGTTGTAACGTAGCGCAACCCCTCATCCGTCCGGCTACGCCGTCCACCTTCTCCCGCAAGGGGAGAAGGAAGCCTAGCTCATCACCTCGGCCAGCGCCGCCTCGAACCCGTCGTAGTGGTCGATCACCACATCCCCGCCCAGCGCGTCGCGCGGCACGTCGTTGTAGCCGAAGCCGACGACGATGCAGGCCACGCCCGCGTCCTTGGCCGCCTTGGTGTCCGTCGTGCTGTCGCCGACCATGACGCAGCGCGCAGGATCGCCGCCCGCCTTCTGCACCGCCTCATGAATATGGGCGCCGCTGGGCTTGCGGGCCGAGACCGCGTCCGGCCCGGCGATGAAGGCGAAGTGTTTCGTCAGGTCCAGCGCCTCGATCAAGGCCACCGACAGGTCGGTGCGCTTGTTGGTGGCGACGCACAGGATGGCGCCGCGCGCGGCCAGCCGCTCCAGCACCGGGACCACGCCGTCAAACACGACGCTCTCGTCGGCGATATGGGCCAGGTAGTCCTCGATGAAGCGCTCGAACAGGCCGGGCGCATGGGCCTCGTCCCAGGCGGCGCCCGCCTCCATGAAGCCGTGGCGCAGCAGGGCCATGGCCCCATGCCCGACCAGATGACGGGCCGAGGACAGGGGCGTCGGCGGCAACTCATACTGCGCCAGCATCCGGTTCAGCGTGCCGATCAGATCGGGCGCCGAGTCCACCAGGGTCCCATCCAGGTCGAAGGCGATGGTCCAGCCCTGCAGATCGCGTTCAGTGCTCATGTCGTCTCCCGGCTCGCGCAGGCCCCGGCAATGGGCTAGATCGCGCAGGACGACAAGCCGCCGGATCGATTCATGACCGCACACCATCCTCGCGCAGCCATCATCCTTGCCGCAGGCCAAGGCACGCGGATGAAATCGCCGCTGCCCAAGGTGCTGCACCCGGTGGGCCAGCGCGCCATGCTGGATCACGCCATCGACGCCGCGGAGGCCCTGGGCTGCGAACGCATCGTGGTCGTCGTCGGCGCCCATTCGCCGGAAGTCCGCGACCACGTCGTGCGCCGTCTGGGCGAGGACTCCATCGCCGTTCAGGACCCGCCGCTCGGCACCGGCCACGCCGTGCGCGCCGCCGAGGCCGTGCTGGGCGACTTCATCGGCCATGTGGTCGTGACCTATGGCGATGTCCCCCTGCTGAAGGCCGCCGACATCGAGCCGGTCTTTGCCGATGTGCATGAAGGCGTGACCGTCATCGGCTTCGAGGCGCGCGACCCCGGCGCCTATGGTCGCCTTATCCTCGACGGCGACGACCTTCTGGCCATCACCGAGGCCAAGGAGGCTTCGGCAGACGTGCTGGCCGTCACCGCCTGCAACTCTGGCGTCATGGCCGCCCCCGTGGGCCTGCTGTTCGACCTGCTGGCCCAGGTGAAGAACGACAACGCCAAGGGCGAGTACTACCTGACCGACGTGGTCGAACTGGCCCGCAAGCGCGGCGCCCCGACCCGCGCGGTCTTCGCCGCCGAAGACTCGGTCATGGGCGTCAACGCCCAGTCCGAATTGGCTCAGGCCGAGGCCCTGTTCCAGTCGACCCAACGCGAACACTTCCTGGCGGCGGGCGTGACCATGTCGGCCCCGGACACCGTCCACTTCGCCTGGGATACCCAGGTCGGCGCCGGCACGACCATCGAGCCCTTCGTCGTCTTCGGCCCCGGCGCGGTCGTGGCCGAAGGCGCGCGCATCCGCAGCTTCAGCCACATCGAGGGCGCCAAGGTCGCCAGCGGCGCCGAGGTCGGCCCCTACGCCCGCCTGCGCCCCGGCGCGGACCTGGGCGAGGGCGTCAAGGTCGGCAACTTCGTCGAGGTCAAGAACGTCCGCATGGACGCGGGCGCCAAGGCCAACCATCTGGCCTACCTCGGCGACGGCCATGTCGGGGCGAAAGCCAACATCGGCGCGGGCACCATCTTCTGTAACTACGACGGCTTCTTCAAACACCGCACCACGGTGGGCGAGGGGGCCTTCGTCGGGTCGAACTCGTCGCTGGTGGCCCCTGTGGTCATCGGCGCGGGCTCCATGGTCGGCTCCGGCTCGGTGGTGACGAAGGACGTCGCGCCCGGCGATCTGGCTCTGGGCCGTGCCCCTCAGACGACCAAGCCGGGCTGGGCCGCCCGCTTCATGGACACGATGCGCGCAAAGAAGGCGGCGAAAGCAAAATGAGCGACCTGCAGAAAAAGAACGCCGGTGAAGCCGCCGCCGCCTATGTCGAGGCCGGCATGGTCGTCGGGCTGGGCACAGGCTCCACCGCCGCCTGGTTCGTCAAGGCGCTGGCGGCGCGCAACCTGCCGGACCTCCGCTGCGTCCCGACGTCCGAGCGCACCGCCGATCTCGCGCGCGAGCTGGGCCTGACTCTGTCGACGCTGGAAGACACCCCCCGCATCGACCTGACCGTCGACGGCGCCGATGAGATCGGCCCCGGCCTGGCCCTGATCAAGGGCGGCGGCGCGGCCCTGCTGCGCGAGAAGCTGGTGTGGGAGGCGTCTGAACGCTGCATCTGCATCGCCGACGCGGCCAAGGTCGTGCCGGTGCTGGGGACCTTCCCCCTGCCGATCGAGGTCGTCGCCTTCGGTCACAAGACGACCGCCAACCGCATCGCCGACGTCCTGGCCGACCACGACATCCCCATGCCCGCCCGCGTCCGTCAGGCCGACCGAGGCCTGATCCGCACCGACGGCGGCAACCTGATCTACGACGCCGCCTGCAAGGTCATCGCTGACCCGGCCCGCCTCGCCGCCGACCTGAAAAGCCTGACCGGCGTGGTCGAACACGGCCTGTTCCTCGACCTCACCGACCTGGCCATCATTGGCAAGGATGAGGGATTCGAAACGCTGAATCCTTGACTAGGGGCCTGCTCACCGACGACCGAAGCCGTCGATGAGCGCATTGGACCTCAGTCCTCGGCGTCCGAGGTCAGGCGGCCATGGGTGCGATGGATCGACGCGGCGATTTCGGTGTGCCCGGCGCGCACGCTCCTCAGGGTGCGTTGGGCGTCGTAGAGGCCGCCGAGATAGGCCTTGTCCCACTCTGTGAGCCCAGTCGATGCCGCCTGCGGGTCAGCGAACAGGTTGAGGATCGACGTGTAGCGGCTGGTGTCGGCCCTGGGGTCGATCTGGGCGAACGACACCATGGCGATGTAATCCGCGAGTTGGTCAATCGTCAGACCGTCCATCTTGTTGAGATCGACCAACACGAAGGTACGGAAGAGGTTGTCATGGACCTGGGTCGTCAGGCGAGATCCACTACGCATTTGCGTGTGTGGCGCATAGTTGATGCTTTGACCGCCCGCTCCATTGTCGTGACCGTCTCCGGGAAGGCGGGTGGCTCGCATGCCGGTCACAGAATCGAAGGCCATGCTAACCTGCCACCAGCGGACCGGCATGTCTGACTGCGTGAAGCGTTGCAGTTCCGCACCGCCGCGATCCATGCCTGCGCCGTTCATGCGGAAGGCCCGGGGGCTTCGGTCGATCATGGCCTGGGCGAGTTGATCGGCATCATCCGTAGCGACAATGATGATGTTGGGCGCGCAGCCTAGCGTCCCGGGCCTGAGTCCGAGATCGTCGGCGACGGTGGACACGCGGTCCATCAGATACTGGGCGGCGTCATTCGAAAGATTGGCCGCTCCCACGCACACCGACCCTGACCAGCGTGCCAGCCCGCGGTTCCGGTTGGGCGCCGCCACCTCGTCGATAAAGCTGCGGATCATGGTGTCGAGACGGCGGCCGGTGACCTCGACGTCTTCAAGGCGAACAGCGCTCTCGACTTCAGGCGACGACGTCGGGGCGACGGTCAGCGGAGTCTGGCTGGGCGTGGACGCCAGCATGGCGGCAAGAGCAAAGGCCAACATTTCGAACACCTTTCCATATCTTTGTTACACGACGTTGGTCGCCCCGCTCTGAAACGTCAAATTTTCCGACTTCTCCGGCGTCAATCCGGCTGATCGGATTGCGATTGTTCGTGGGCCCGATGGATCGAGGCTGCGATCTCTGACTTGCCGGCGCGCAGGCTTTTCCGGGTTCGCTCCGCGTCATAGAGGCCGGCGAGATAGGCTCGGTCCCAGTCCGTCAGCCAGGCCGCGCCGTCCGGTTCGGCGAAGACGTTCAGGATCGAGGCGTAGGCGCTGGTGTCCGCGTCCGGGTTGATCTGCGCCAGCGACACCATGGCGATATAGTCCGCCAACTGGTTGATGTTCACGTCGCTTGTCTGGCTCACGTCCACGATGACGATGGTGCGGAAGATGTTGTCGATGATCTGGGTGGACAGGCGCGAAGCAGCGAAGACATTGATGGTCGGCGCAAAGTCAGACAGCTTCGTGCAGGCGTTGGCGCACTCACCCGGAATCCGAGTTGCTCGCATGCCGGTCTCAGAATCAATCGGCATGCTGACCTGCCACCAGCGCACCGGCCGATCCGTTTCCTGGAACCGGCGCAGGGCGGCGCCGCCTTGATCCATGCCCGATCCGCCCATCCGAAGCGCGCCCTTGTGCTGCCGGACCAGTTCAGCGGCCAGGGCGCCGCCGTCTTCCGTGGCGATGATCATCAGGTTGGGCTTGCAGCCCGGTGCGCCGGGGGTAAGGCCGATGTCCTCGGCCACTGTCGAGACCCGGTCGACGAGATACTGCGCCGCCTCGCCGCGAAGATTGGCGACGCCCACGCAAAGACGCGTGTCCCACCGTGCGATGCCCCGGTTCGGATTGGGCGCAGCGACTTCATCGACGAAGGAGCGGATCAGCGAGTCCAGCCGTCGTCCGGTCACTTCAACGTCTTCAAGTCGCACGGCGTCGGATGCCTGATCGGGTGTGACGGCGGCCGTCTGTTCCTGCGGAGCGACGGCGATCGCGAGGGCGGCGAGCAGCGAGACGAACATGGACGCCTCCTTTCGTGAAATGTTGTTCGGCGAGGTTGAGCGTAATCAAGAGGTAGGTCAAACCCCCTTCGGCTTGCGCGGCGCAGCGCTGCTGCCTAACTGCGATGCTTGTGCGAGGCGCGCCGA
The DNA here is from genome assembly GCA_964456995.1 of uncultured Brevundimonas sp. GTDB lineage: Bacteria > Pseudomonadota > Alphaproteobacteria > Caulobacterales > Caulobacteraceae > Brevundimonas. The sequence continues at coordinate 209 of CAYWDO010000151.1, read as the reverse complement.
TGCCTGGATGCGCCCCTTTGACTGATGCGCCGTCGCGGCGCCCGGAGCTTTCTGAATGGCCGACGCTTACGACTACGACCTCTTCGTCATCGGCGCCGGTTCGGGCGGGGTGCGCGCGGCGCGCCTGACCGCGCTCGGCGGCAAGAAGGTGGCTGTGGCCGAGGAGTATCGCGTCGGCGGCACCTGCGTCATTCGCGGCTGCGTGCCCA
>CAYWDO010000150.1:0-5516 GCA_964456995.1 uncultured Brevundimonas sp. | reverse complement strand
TCGTGCAGACGGTGCAGGATGAACTGCTCCAGCGGCGGCATCTGGTCGTAGGGCAGGCGTTCGGCCTCGTCGAAGCCGTTCAGGGCGCCCAGCAGATAGCGGACCGTGTTGCGCAGCTTGCGATAGGCGTCGACCGTGGTTTGCAGGATCTGTTTCCCGATCCGCTGGTCCTCGGCGTAGTCCACCAGGGCGACCCAGAGGCGCAGGATGTCGGCGCCCGACTCCTTGATGACGACGGCCGGGTCGGTGGTGTTGCCACGCGACTTCGACATCTTCTCGCCGTTCTCGTCCTGGGTGAAGCCGTGGGTCAGGACAGCGTCATAGGGGGCGCGGCCGCGCGTGCCGGAACCCTCCAGCAGGTTGGACTGGAACCAGCCGCGGTGCTGGTCGGAGCCTTCCAGATAGAGGTCGGCGGGCCAGTGCGACGGGCGGTCGCCGGTGTAGCCGTGAGCCGGATCGCGGGCCTCCAGCGTGAAGGCGTGGGTGCAGCCGGAGTCGAACCAGACGTCGAGGATGTCCTCGACCTTCTCGAAGCGATCAGCGTCGTGCGCGCCCAGGAAGTCGGCGTCAGGCCGATCAAACCAGGCGTCGGCCCCGCCCTCGGCCACGGCCTTCAGGATGCGGGCGTCGACCTCGGGGTCATGCAGGGGCTGGCCGGTCTGCTTGTCCACGAACATGGCCAGGGGCGTGCCCCAGGCGCGCTGACGGCTGATCAGCCAGTCGGGGCGGCTTTCGACCATGGAGCGGATGCGGTTCTTGCCCGCCGCCGGGTGGAAGGCGGTGGCGTCGATGGCGGTCAGGGCCTTGTCGCGCAGGGTCGCGCCGTCTTCCAGTTCTTCATCCATGCGGATGAACCATTGGGGCGTGTTGCGGAAGATGATGGGGGCCTTGGAGCGCCACGAGTGCGGATAGGAGTGCTCCATCCGGCCACGCGCCAGAAGATTGCCGGCCTCGATCAGCTTTTCCATCACCGCGCCGTTGGCGGGGCCGAACTTGCCGGTCTTCTTGCCCTCGGTCTCCAGCACCTTGAGGCCGGCGAACAGGGGGACGTGGTCGTAATAGGCGCCGTCGGCGTCCACCGTGTCCGGCACCTCGCGGTGGCCGTGGGCCAGCCAGACGGCGTAGTCGTCCGCGCCGTGGCCCGGCGCGGTGTGGACAAAGCCGGTGCCGGCGTCGTCGGTCACGTGATCGCCCGCCAGCAGAGGCACCGAGAAGCCGTAGCCGCTGTCGAGCGCCGCCAGCGGGTGGGCGCATTCCAGGCCCGACGGGTTGATGGCGTCAACGCGGGTGAAGCCGCTGATCTTGGCCGCCTTGAACACCTCTTCGGCCAGCTTGTCGGCTATGATGAAGCGGTCGCCCGGCTTGGCCCAGGGCTCGTAGTCCAGGCCTTCCTCCAGCGCCGTGACTTCATACAGGCCATAGGCGATCTCGGGGCCGTAAGAGATGGCGCGGTTGGCCGGGATGGTCCAGGGCGTGGTCGTCCAGATGACCACCGAGGGCGTGGCCGCGCGGAAGGACAGCAGGTCGTCGGGATGGCTGTCGGTCGCGCCGACCACCGGGAACTTGACCCAGATCGTGGGCGAGACGTGGTCGTGATACTCGACCTCAGCGTCGGCCAGCGCCGTGCGCTCGACCGGCGACCACATCACCGGCTTGGAGCCGCGATACAGCTGGCCCGAGTTCTTGAACTTGTGGAACTCGGCGACGATGGCCGCTTCGGTCGTGAAGTCCATGGTGGCGTAGCGGTTGTCGAAGTCGCCGGTGATGCCCAGGCGCTTGAACTGATCGCGTTGCACGTCGATCCAACCGGCGGCGTATTCACGACAGGCCTTGCGGAACTCCGACTTGGAGACCTCGTCCTTGCGGCGGCCCTTGGCGCGGAACTGCTCCTCGATCTTCCACTCGATCGGCAGGCCGTGGCAATCCCAGCCGGGGACGTAGTCGACGTCATAGCCCAGCAGGAAGCGCGAGCGGACCACGAAGTCCTTCAGCGTCTTGTTTAGGGCGTGGCCGATGTGGATGTCGCCGTTGGCGTAGGGCGGGCCGTCGTGCAGGACGTAGAGCGGCGCCTTCTGGGCCTGACGCACGCTGCGCAGGTGGCTGTAGAGGTCGCCCCAGGCGGCGATGATCTCCGGCTCCTTCTTGGGCAGCCCGCCCCGCATGGGGAAGGGCGTCTCGGGCAGGAAGACGGTGTCGCGATAGTCGCGGCCCGATGCGTCGGAAGCGGTGTCGTTGGTGGCGTCGGCCATGGGGTAATCTTTGTCTTTAGCGCGGGCGCCGAGGAGGCGGCGCGGACGCAGTCTAGCGTGAAGGCCGTTGGACGGCATCGGCGATATTCGATCCCGACGTGCGCGGGGCTCTAACGGCCCTGGCGCTACGCCGGGCGGCTAATCGAAATCGGACGGATCACGCGAACGGTCATGGTTGAAACCGTCTAGCAGACCGGGCGGCGCCTGCGCCATAGTCGATGCAAATAGAGGGAGGCGATCAGATGCGCATTCAGGCGATGACGGCGGCGGCGATGCTGGCTTTGACGGCGGCCTGTTCGCCCGCAGAGGAGAAGGCCCCTGCCCCTGCCGAGGCGCCGCTGACCGGGCGCGCGGCCGTCTATGCCGCCGGTGAACAGAGCGCCGAGGCCTTCGCTCGCGCCCTCTACGCCGCCCCGCTCTCTGCGACGTCGGACCCGGCGGCGGCGACGATCAGCCCCGGTCGCGACCCGCTCTATTCCCGCACCCTGAACGCCCTGATCGGCGTCGACTTCCGCGAGGCCAAGGGTGAGGTTCCCTATCTGAACTATGACCCCGTCTGCGCCTGTCAGGACGCCGACGGCTTCGCCCTGACCGCGTTGAAGATGACGCCCGACGGCGACAAGGCGGCCTCGGCCGATGTGACCTTCGTCAACCACGGCGAGACGCAGCAACAGACCCTGAAGCTGGTCAGGGAAGGCCCCATGTGGCGCATCGCCGACATCATCGACGCCAAGGGGCAGTCGCTGCATGACGCGCTGATGGCCATCGCCGAGCGTGCGGAGGGCTGACCGCAACCGCTGCGACACGCGACCGTTAGCGATCCTGTCATCATCGTGTTAAGAGCCCCGCCCTTTATAGCGGCGGCGGTGTCGCCAAAGCCTTTCAGACTTCTAGGAGAAGCCACACATGAGCAGGGTGCTGGTTATCGGTGCAGGCGGCGTCAGCTCTGTCGCCGTCCACAAGATGGCGATGAATGCGGACATCTTCTCGCATATCACCTTGGCGAGCCGCACGAAGTCCAAGTGCGACGCCATCGCCGAATCCGTGAAGTCGCGCTTTGGCGTGACCATCGACACGGCCAAGATCGACGCCGACGATGTCGCCGCGACCACGGCCCTGATCCAGTCGGTCAAGCCGGCGCTCGTGGTCAACCTGGCCCTGCCCTATCAGGACCTGGCCATCATGGACGCCTGCCTGGCCGCCGGCGTCAACTACCTCGACACGGCCAACTATGAGCCGCGCGACGAAGCCAAGTTCGAATACAAGTGGCAGTGGGCTTACCAGGACAAGTTCAAGGAAGCAGGCCTGATGGCGCTGCTCGGCTCGGGCTTCGACCCCGGCGTGACCTCGGTCTTCGCCACCTACACCAAGAAGCACCTGCTGGACCGGATCGACACGCTCGACATCCTGGACTGCAACGGCGGCGACACGGGTCTGCCCTTCGCCACCAACTTCAACCCGGAAATCAACCTGCGCGAAGTGACCGCTGAGTCGCGTCACTGGGAAAACGGCCAGTGGGTCGAGGGCCCGGCCCTGAGCCACAAGCAGGAGTTCAACTTCGAAGGCGTCGGCCCGAAGAACATGTACCTCATGTACCATGAGGAACTGGAGTCGCTGGCCAAGTTCTACCCGGAAATCAAACGCATCCGCTTCTGGATGACCTTCGGCGACAGCTATCTGAAGCACCTGGAAGTGCTGGAAAACATCGGCATGACCTCGATCGAGCCGATGATGTTCCAAGGCCGCGAAATCATCCCGATCGAGTTCCTGAAGGCCCTGCTGCCGGAACCCTCGTCGCTGGGTCCGATCACCAAGGGCAAGACGAACATCGGCACCATCGCCACCGGCGAGAAGGACGGCGTTCAGAAGACCTTCTACGTCAAGAACATCTGCGACCACGAAGCCGCCTATGCCGAAACCGGCAACCAGGCCGTCAGCTACACCACGGGCGTTCCGGCCATGATCGGCGCGGCCATGATGCTGACCGGCACGTGGAAGGGCGAAGGCGTCTTCAACATGGAGCAGCTGGACCCCGATCCCTTCATGGACATGCTGAACAAGCATGGCCTGCCGTGGACCGTGGAAGAGCTGGACGCCCCTCTCGCGTTCTAAAATGCTCGCTTTCTAGAGACCTGAGTAAAAGACGACATGGAAACCAAGGCCGGCGATCCCGGAGCCTTTGCTCATTTTGATCTGAACCGCGTCGCCTCGCCCGCTTTCGTGGTGGACGAGGCTGCGGTGCGGCGCAATCTGGCCGTGCTGAAGGACGTGCGTGACCGGGGCAACGCCCGGGTCCTGCTGGCGCTCAAGGCCTTTTCCATGTGGTCGCTGGCGGACGTCGTCGGGGAATACCTCGACGGCGTCTGCGCCTCTGGTCTGTGGGAGGCGCGGCTGGCGCGCGAGTTCTACAAGGGCGAGCTGACCACCTATTCGCCCGCCTACAAGGCCGAGGATCTGCCCGAGATCCTGCGCCTGTCCGACCACGTCATCTTCAACTCGCCGGATCAGGTCACGCGCTTCGCCGACCTGATCGCAGAGGCCCGCGCGGCTGGCGAGACCTTCGAGATCGGCCTGCGGCTGAACCCCGAACACTCCGAGGGCGAGGTCGCCAAGTACGACCCGGCCCAGCCCTGCTCGCGTCTGGGTTTCCCGGTGTCGCAGCTGCGGCCCGAGCATATGCAGGGCGTTGACGGCCTGCATATCCATGCCCTGTGCGAACAGGATTTCGAGCCCCTGGCCCGCATCTGGGCGGCGGTGGAGCCGAAGCTTGCGCCCCTGCTGGGCGGAGTGAAGTGGCTGAACCTCGGCGGCGGCCATCACGTGACCCGCGCCGACTATCAGACCGACCGTCTGGTCGCCTTCCTGAACCAGATCGCCGAGCGCCATGGGGTGCAGGTCTATCTGGAGCCGGGCGAGGCCGTGGCGCTGGACGCCGGCATCCTGATCGGCGAGGTGCTGGACGTCTTCGACAACGGCATGCCCATCGCCATCACCGACATCTCGGCCACCTGTCATATGCCGGACGTGATCGAGGCCCCCTATCGCCCGGCCATGCTGCATGAGCCCGAGGACGGCGTCACGGTGCGCCTCGGCGGCCCGTCCTGCCTGGCCGGCGACATCATCGGCGACTACGTCTTCGCCGAGCGCCCGACGCCCGGAACGCGCCTCGCCTTCCTGGATCAGGCCCACTATTCGATGGTCAAGACCAACACCTTCAACGGCGTCCCCCTGCCCGCCATCGCCCTGTGGAACAGCGCCACGGACGAG
>CAYWDO010000149.1:0-5530 GCA_964456995.1 uncultured Brevundimonas sp. | reverse complement strand
GCAAATCTCTAGACGTAACGCGGGGCGGTTTGAAGGCGCTGCATCCGTTCGCGCCCGTCGCGGCCTCTACCCGTCAGCCCGCTGGGGGCAGGGGAGCGGCTATCATGAGATCACGGTCGATGGGGGCGCTGCTGGCGGCGGCGCTGGTCTGCGCCGCTGGCGGGGCGAGCGCACAGGACCGCGCGGCCTTCGGCGCGGCGATGGACGCCTTTGCCAGCCGGGCGATGCAACGGGTCGAGGCGGCACCCGGTCTGGCCGTGGCCGTGGTCGATCAGGACGGGCTGGTTCATGCCGCAGGCTTCGGCGTGGCGGACGTGGCGACGGGCGCCGCCGTGACGACGGACACGCGATTCTACATCGCCTCGGCCACCAAGAGCTTCACCGCGATGTCGCTGGCCGCCATGGCGCGGCGGGGCGAGGTGGATCTGGACGTGCCGCTGGCCGACTGGGCGCCGCTTTCCGGCGTGCCGGGGGACATCGCCGCCCGGATCACCCTGACGGACCTGCTCAGTCATCGCTCGAGCGTGGACAACGACCCGATCGCGTTTCGTGTCGCCTATTCCGGCGACTGGACGCCCGAGGTCCTGTGGCGACTGACGGCGGAGACTGCGCCGCGCGACACCCCCTACGGCCAGTTCGTCTACGCCAACGCGGGCTACAACCTGGCCACCGTCCTGAGCGAGCGCCGCTGGGGTCGCGACTGGCGCGACATGGTGGAGGACGAGGTGCTGACGCCGCTGGGCATGACCGCCACGACGGCGCGCATTGACGCGGCGCGCGCATCCGGTGCCGTGGTCGCCGCCGGTCATTTCGGACGCATCCCTGGCCAGCCCGAGCGGTCGCCGCTGCAAAAGACAGACGCCACCATGCAGTCGGCGGGCGGGCTGATTTCGACGGCGCACGACATGGCGATCTGGCTGGAGGCCCAGATCAACGACGGCCGCGTGGCCGGTCGTCAGGTCTTCCCGGCCGGGCTGGTCGCCTCGACCCATGCGCCGCAAGTGGTTCAGGAGACCACATTCGGCCCCTATGTTCGCACCGGCTATGGCCTCGGCTGGCAGGTGGGGCGCTATGGCGACGACGCGCTGATCCACCATTTCGGCAACTTCTCGGGCTCGCGCGCCCATGTCTCCTTCATGCCCGAGCGTGGTCTGGGCGTGGCGGTCATGCTGAATGAGGACGCCTTTGCCGGCGACCTGGCCGATGTGGTCGCCAACTATGCCTATGACTGGTTCGCTGGCCTGCCCGACATCGAGGCGGTCTACGATGCCAGACTCGACGCGCTGATCGCCGAGCGTGATCGCCGCCGTGCAGGCATCATGGGGGCCATGGAGGCGCGGGCGAAACGACCGCGCACCCTGTCGCTGCCGAAGGCCGCCTATGTCGGCGACTACGTCAATCCGGCCTATGGAAGCCTGACGATCCGCGAGGCGGGCGAGCGGCTATCGGTCGCCATCGGCGCGCAGCAGGCGCTGGCGGACTATCTGACCGAGCCGGAAGGTCTGCGCGTCGAACTGACCCCGTTCCGGGGCGAGGGCCTGGTGTTCAAACTGGACGCCGACGGGCGCCCCGCCTCGCTGGTCTATCAGGACGCGGTGTTCGTGCGGGACTAGGGCTTGGCGGGCAGGACCGCCATCAGCGCCCGTGTGAAGCCGCGTGGCGCGACCGTCAGGTGGTCCTCGTCGTTCAACACTTCGCTGGTCAAGGTCAGGCTCTGATAGCCGCGCGCCCGCAGGCGCTCCTCGAAACGGGCGTTGTCTCCGACCATGTCATAGCGGGTGTTGAGGCGACCTGACCCCGGAAACTCGTACTCGCCGATATACATATGGACCCGCGCCGGAAGGTCCGTGTGGGCGCGGGCATAGTCAGCTTCAGTCTGCATCATGGCGTGATCGCCGAACCAGAAGGACGGACTGCCCAGAATATAGCCATCGAACAGCTCCGGTTCGCTGAACAGGATCTGCGCGCCCAGCAGCCCGCCATAGGAATGGCCCAGCAGGATGCGGCGCTCTGGGTCCGCCCGGAACCGGTCCTCAATGAAGGGCAGGGCCTGAGTCTTCAGATAGGCCTGATAGGCCACGCCGCCGCCCGTGCGGTCATTGATGCGGACGGGGGTGTAGTCGCGGGTGCGGCTGCTCATGCCGCCTTCGCCAACCGCGTAGGACAGGCCGACCAGGATGAACTCCTCGATCACCGGCCCATCCAGATTCACCCGCCGGGCGATCTGGCGGATGATGGGGAAGGCGTAGTCGGCGTCGGTGACATAGAGGACCGGATAGCGGCGGTTTGGCTCGGCCTCATAGCTGGCGGGCAGGCTGACGAAGACCTCGTAGTTTCGGCCCGAGACGGGGTCGGGCACGCTCCAGACCTGGGTGCCTTTCAGCACATAGGGCGCGCCCTCGGCGGCGGATTCGGCGGTGGTTTGGGCGTCCGCCCGTTCGCCGCAGCCCGTAGCGAGGCTCGCCGTCAGCAGAATCGTCGCCAGTCCCAATGCCCGCATGGACGCCCCCTCAAGCTTCACCAGAAGGGCAGACTTCAGGGCAAATGCGGCGTTGAAAGGGCGGTCAGGCGTAGTTGAAGCTGATCGAGATGCGCTGTTCCTCGGCGCGGTTGGCCGGGACCTCGTGGCGCAGCCAGCTTTCCCACATCAGGATCGTGCCTGAGGCGGGCTTCAGATAGACGAAGGGCTTCTCGGCCTCGGTCGCCTCGGCGGTCAGGCCGGGGCGGGCCATCATCATGACCAGGCGCGGGTCCTCGATCTTCAGCGACGAGGCGCCGTCGGGCACATGGACGTAGATGGTGCCGGAAATGATGGCGTGGGGGTGAATGTGGCCGGTGTGGCCGCCGCCGGGCATCAGGACATTGACCCACAGATTGTCCAGCTTGGGCTTGCGCGCCAGATCGAAGTGCAGGGCCTTGGCGTAGGCGGCGGCGTGCTTGTCCAGCAGCCGCTTCAGCTCGGCGAACTCAGGAAAGCGGTGCGGCAGGTCGTTGATCGAGCCGTAGGAGGTGTAGCCCGGATAATGGTTGGTCTTGCACCACGCGATCCCGGCCTCGTCCTCCTCGGCCATGACCAGGCAGAGGTCGAGGATTTCCTCGTGCAGTTCGGCCCAGCCGGGCGCGGCGGCCAGCGAGGCTTCATAGATCTGGGTCGGGAAGAGGGGGCGAAGGGACATGAGGCGGTCATAGCCCTTCTCCCCTTGTGGGAGAAGGTGGCCGAGCAAGGCGAGGTCGGATGAGGGGTCGCTCCGCCGGTTGCAAGACCCCTCATCCGTCAGGCTCCGCCTGCCACCTTCTCCCGCAAGGGGAGAAGGAAAGGGTTAGAAAACCAACCCCGCTTCGCCGCGCAGGATCGCCTCGGCCTCGGGGCTGTGCTTGGCTTCGGTGCGGTCGTGCAGGACCAGCGGGGGCAGCAGACGCAGCGGCGCCTTGCCGGTCTTGATGGCCTGGACCAGCACCCGCTTGGCGGGCTGATCGGCGTAGGGCTGGATGGGGCGGATGGCGAAGGAGCCGGCCTTGTCGCCCAGCAGGGCCAGCAGGTCGGCCAGACGGTCGGCGCGGTGGATGACCACGATCTTGCCGCCCTCACGCACCGCCTTCAGCAGAAAGCCCGTCCAGGCCTTCAAGCCGTCGTCGGCCATCCAGGCTCCCATCTTGCCGGGACCGGGCGCCCGCAGCGCGCCGGGGTCGTCGAAGAAGGGCGGATTGCTGACGGCCCAGTCGAAGGTCGGCAGGTCCAGCGCCCGAAATCCCCGCGCCACGTCGCCGCTGAGAATGGTCGTGCGATCATCGACGCTGTTCAGCATCGCGTTCTCACGCGCCAGTCCGGCTGCGGTCGGATCGCGCTCCAGCCCCGTCAGGGCGACGCCGGGACGTCTGGCGGCGACCTGCATCAGCACCGCGCCCGCGCCACAGCCCGCCTCGATCAGCCGCTCGCCCGGCTTGGCGTCGACGGCGGCGGCCAGCAGGGCGGCATCCATGCCCGCGCGATAGCCTTTCACCGGCTGGCGCAGCCGGACGCGCCCGCCCAGCAGGGCGGATTCCGCAACTTCGGCGGCGACAGTAAGGATTGACCCGGCTTGACCCGTCATGACGCCGCCACCATTGTGCGCCGCATCGCGTTCGGGCAAGCGGATGCGTGTGATTTCCGGGCGAATCTCCCCCTTCGCCCCCTGAGTTGAAAGAGATTTTCGTGGACGCAGCTCTCGTCGCCGCTCCCCGCCCCAAGGGCGATGTGGACGCTCTTGTCCGTCTGGCCAAGGACGACATGGCGGCGGTTGACGCCCTGATCATCGCCCGGATGCAGTCCGACGTGCCGGTCATCCCCTTGCTGGCCGAGCATCTGGTCTCGGCGGGCGGCAAGCGTCTGCGTCCCCTGCTGACGGTGGCCGCAGCCCGCGCCATCGGCGCCACCGGCGACATCGAGGGGCCCAAGAAGCTGGCCGCCTCGGTCGAGTTCATCCACACCGCCACCCTGCTGCACGACGACATCGTTGACGGCTCGGAAATGCGGCGCGGCAAGGTGGCGGCGCATCTGATCTGGGGCGCGGCCTCGTCGGTGCTGGTCGGCGACTTTCTGTTCGCGCGCGCCTTTGAACTGATGGTCGAGACGGATTCCCTGCGGGCGCTCGGCATTCTGGCCACCGCGTCGAGCGTCATTGCCGAGGGCGAGGTGCTGCAGCTGACGCGCGCCCACGACCTGAACCTGGACCAGACCACCTATCTGCAGATCATCCGCGCCAAGACCGCTGAACTGTTCGCCGCCGCCGCCGAGTCCGGCGCCGTGGGTGCGGGCGCGACCGAGGAGCAGGTCGCGGCCCTGCGCGACTATGGCATGGCCCTGGGCATCGCCTTCCAGCTGGCGGACGACGCTCTGGATTACGGCAGCGACACCGCCACCCTGGGCAAAAACGCGGGTGACGACTTCAATGAGGGCAAGGCTACCCTGCCGCTGCTGCTGGCCGTTCAGCGCACCAAGGGCAAGGAAGACCTGTTCTGGGACCGGGTCATCACCAAGGGTGAACGCACGCCCGAAGATTTCGCCCGGGCGCGTGAACTGATCCTGGGCACCGGCGCGGTCGAGGCGACGTTGGACGCTGCCGGCGACTATGCCGATCGGGCGAAGGCGGCGCTTTCGGTCCTGCCGGCCAGCGACTGGCGTTCAGCGCTCGAAGATCTGGCTGACTTCGCGGTCAGTCGCGCGGCCTGATGCTGGTCGCAGTCGTCATCGCAGGGTTGCTGACGACGGCCCCGCAGGATCTGCCGCGCTTCACGATGACGCCGGAGCCTGGCGATGCGCTGAAGGCCGAACTGTTCCGCCTCATGCCGGATGATCCCGAAGGGCAGGCGCGCGCGCTGCTGGGCGGCGATGGGTCGGACTCCAAGGCGTTCAACGCCCACGCCTCCGGGCCACTGGTCATGATGTATCGCGAGGATGTCGGTCCAGCAGGCGGACTGGTGCTCTATGCTCGGCTCGAGGCTGAATTCAGAACAGATGCGGCCTGCCTGCTGACGCGCAACGCCGATGGGG
>CAYWDO010000148.1:0-5695 GCA_964456995.1 uncultured Brevundimonas sp. | reverse complement strand
GACGGCGTGCGCGAGCCGCTCAACCGTCGCGCCACCATCGACATCAACTTCTAAGGTCGATTCCCCGAAGCGAACCGTGAGGTTTCGCTTCGGGGGTCGTGACTTGATTGTCGACAAAGACCCGGCCGCCGGACTCATCCAGAGCCGGCGGCCGTTTGTTTACAACGCGCTTTTCCCCGGTCGTCCAACCGCCTTGTCATCGGCGGGCCGTTGGTCCTAGGAAGGGGTTCGTTCCTTGGAAAGACACTCAGCGTTTGCTCGCGCCATTTGATCCCGATCAGCCGAACGCAATCCCGCTGGTGAAGGCGGATCTGCGTGGCCGCCGCTTTTTGATCGTCACGGCTCCGTTCGGAGGCTTCGCGCGAGTTCTCGCCCAGGCCGTGATTGCCCGTGGCGGCGAGGTTCAGCGTGTGATCCTCAACGCCGGCGACGCGGTGACATGGCGACGCCCGGGCGGCGTGGCGTTCCGTGACGATGTGCGGCGCTGGCCCGCCCGCGTGCGAGAACTGGCGCGCGAGTTCACCGATATTGTCGTCTTTGGCGAAGGCGGTCCCTATAATCAGGGGGTCCTGGCCCAGGCCGATAGTCTGAACGCCCGTGTCTGGGTGTTGGAGAACGGCTATTTCCGTCCCGACTGGATCACGCTGGAAAGAAACGGCGTGAATGGTTCGAGCCGCTTGCCGCGTTCGGCCGCAGGCTATGCCATGCCGGCGCCGGAACTGCCGTTGACGCGAACGGTCGGCAAGATATTGCCGCATCATGTCTTCAACATCAGCTTCTATCACGCGGTCCAACCCTTGGGCCGGCTGGCCTTCCCGCGCTATCGGCACCCCTATACGGTCTCGCCGTGGCGCCAGTTCTTCGGCCACATCCGCCGCTATTTCGGTCTGGCGACCCGCCCCAAACACTCCTGCGACGCCGAGGCGATTGGCGCGCGTGGTCCCTTCTTCATCGCCTGCCTTCAGCGCGAGGGCGACGCCCAACTGCTGCGCTATTCGTCCTATGCCGACAACATGGCCTTCCTGGCTGAGGTCATGGGCAGTTTTGCTCGTCATGCGCCCAAGAACTGCCGACTGGTGGTCAAGAACCATCCGCTGGATCCCGGCCTGTCGGATCTGGAGCATATGACCCGCTGCCTGGCCGTGGAGCGAGGCCTCGACGACAGGGTTGATTTCATCGACGGCGGCAACCTGGCTCAGCTGTGCCGCGCCTCGCAGGGCGTGGTGGTCAATAACTCAAGCGCGGCCCTTTCAGCCCTGGGGTTCCGCACCCCGGTCAAGGTTCTGGGCGAGGCCTTCTTTGATTTCGAGGGGCTCACCGACCAGCAGCCCCTGGACGGGTTCTGGCGCGCCCCGGTCGCCGCCGACGCCAAGCTGTTTACGGCGTTCAGGGCGCATGTGATCGCTCGCACCCAGATCAACGGCAACTATCACGAGCCTCGCGCCATGCGCCCCACGGCCGGGCTTGTCGCTGACGCCTTCGCCTTCCGCGCCGACGGATAACCGCCAAGACGCGGGTCCGAATTGATCCACAGGGGTGTGGCGATATGGCCACCCTGGGGCGCTGTCATATCACTGTCACATGACTGTCGCCCAACCTTCCCTCAGCGGCCTTAAGGCCCAGCCCATATCGACAGGCGCCATGGCCTGCCGTCATGGCGCTACGCCTTCATCACTGGGGATACAGAACGATGACCAACCGCAAACAGCTGTTCTGGGCGACGACCGCCCTGATGAGCGGCTTCCTTATGGCCGGCGCCGCTTCGGCCCAGTCGACCGGCACCGAGGCCACGGAAGTCAGCGACGTCGTCGTGACCGGCCAGCGCGGCCCGCGCAACCTCGACGGTCTGGCTGTCGCCGAAACGGTCGCCAAGACCCGTAACACCGTCAACCAGGAATTCATCGCCACCCAGGCTGCGGGTCAAACCATCCTGCAGACCCTGAACCTGACGCCGGGCCTCAGCTTCACCAACGCCGACCCCTACGGCTCGTCGGGCGGCAACATCCGCCTGCGCGGCTTCGACGGCGCGCGCGTCTCGCTGACGTTTGACGGCATCCCGCTGAACGACACCGGCAACTATTCATCCTACACCAACCAGCAGATGGACCCGGAACTGATCGAGCGCGCCTCGGTCAACACCGGCTCGACGGACGTCGACAGCCCGACGGCTTCGGCCACCGGCGGCACCATCAACTATGTGACCCTGCGTCCCACCACGGACATGGGCGGTTGGGTCCAGGGTTCGCTGGGCGACTTCAACTATCGCCGCATGATGGGCCTGTTCAACACGGGCGAGTTCGGCCCTTGGGGCACCTCGGCCTGGTTCGCAGCCTCCTACCAGAACTATGACAAGTTCAAGGGCATCGGCGAGCTGGAGAAGGTTCAGTACAACGCCCGCATCTGGCAGCCCCTGGGCGACAACGGCGACTTCATCGCTCTGGCCGGTCACTACAACGAGAACCGCAACAACAACTACAACGGCCCGAACCTCGGCACCGCCACGGGCTTCTGCGACGTCGCCAAGACGCAGGTCTGCATCGACCAGGTCAATGATCCGGCCAACCCGTTCGGCTGGGGCATTGATTTCGACCGCACCTATGTGGCGCCGACCGTCCGCGCCGGCGTGGCCGACAATGACACCAACGGTTCCAACTACTGGGGCCTGCGCATCAACCCTTCTAACACGGGCAACATCCGCGGCAACTCGCGCTTCACCCTGATGGACGGCCTGACCCTGACGGTCGACCCCTCGTTCCAGTACACCCTGGCCAACGGCGGCACCCAGCAAGCGGTCCTGTCGGAAACCGATCTGCTGCTGCGCGGCACCAAGACCACGGGCGGCGTCGACCTGAACGGCGACGGCGACATCCTGGACCGCGTGCGCGTCATGACGCCGTCCAACACCAATACGCACCGTTACGGCCTGAACAGCTCGCTGATCTGGGAGATGAACGAAAACCATCGCCTGCGCGCCGCCTATGCGCTGGACTGGGGTCGTCACCGTCAGACCGGCAACTACGGCTTCGTCGACTTCTCGAACCCCTCGAACCCGTCCTTCGTCGACGAGTTCGGCGGTCGTAACGAGAAAGACAACCGCGTCATCAACCTGGACGGCTACGACCTTCAGTCGCGCGACCGTCTGTCGATCGCCTCGCTGAACCAGTTCTCGCTCGAGTACCGCGGCCGCTTCCTGCAGGAAGCCCTGACGGTGACGCTGGGTGTTCGCGCGCCCTTCTTCAAGCGCGAGCTGAACCAGAACTGCTACACGCAGAACGCCTCTTCCAACGTGCTCTGCACCTCGGAAACGCCGAACGCGACCCTGGCCAACGGCAATGTGACCTTCGCTGGCCGCACCGCGCAGTACATCGCGCCGTACGAGCGTGAAGTGAAGTTCGACGACATCCTGCCCAACGTCGGCGCCACCTACCGCTTCGGCGAAGGCCACTCGGTCTTCGGCAGCTACAGCGAGTCCCTGTCGGCTCCGCGTACCGACAGCCTCTACGCCGTCACGCGCTTCGCCGACGGCTCGATCGGCAACCCGACGGTCCAGCCGGAAACCTCGAAGAACATCGACCTGGGCTATCGCTACACCACCTCGACCATCGTGGCTCAGGCCTCGGTGTTCCAGAACCAGTTCGACAACCGCATCGTCTCGACCTTCGACGAAGACCTGGGTCAGTTCGTCGACCGCAACGTCGGCTCGGTGGAAAGCCTCGGCTTCGAAGCCTCGCTGGGCTGGCAGCCGACTGAAAACCTGAACCTCTACGGTACGGTTTCGCTGCTCGATAGCGAACTGCAGGACGACTACATCTACAACGCAGCCGGCGCCCAACTGCAGACCAAGGGCAAGAAGCAGGTCGAAACGCCGGAACAAATGTTCTCGCTGCGCGCCTCGTACAAGTTCAACGACGTCTTCTCGGCCGGCGTCCAGGGCAAGTACACGGGTGAGCGTTGGGTCACCGACGTCAACGATCTGAAGGTTGACGCCTTCACCGTCGTCGATCTGGACGCCCGCTTCGACTTCTCGACCCTGGGTCTGGAAGGCACCTACCTGCAGCTGAACGTCATCAACCTGTTTGACGAGCAGTACTACTCGACCTTGGGCACCCGCGCTTCGGCGACCCCGGGCCAGCTGGGCTACAGCCGTCCGTTCGCGGGCGTCGGCGCTCCGCGCACCGTCATGGCCTCGATCCGCTACAGCTTCTAAGCTCTAGCTTCGACACCGACAGGGAAGGGCGGTCCGGAAACGGGCCGCCCTTTTTTGTTGGCCTATCGCGCTTCGCGCTACTTGAGGCCTGTTGATCTGGGCCTACCGTGCGTTGGCCCTGCTTGAGAACGGGACAGGTCGGGCCGTGGCCTATCGCCCGCAAACATTGAACCGGAGGGCGGCAGGCCCTATTTGGCGCGGTCTGCCTTTCTCCCATTCGGATCGACTTCGCCCATGACCCCGCCTCTGACTTTGGCCATCCCCGCCGAATGGTCGCCGCACCGTGCGATGTGGGTCGGCTGGCCCAGCCATGCCGAGCTGTGGGGCGAGGACTTCGCCAAGGCCCAGGACGAGGTCGAGGCCCTGGTTCGGGCGCTTGCCGGTCCCGGCCGCGAGCAGGTCAAGTTGATGGTCGGCAATGAAGAGGTGCTGGCCGGCGCTCGTGCGCGCCTGGACGGCGTGGACGGGGTCGAGGTCGTGGCCGGTCGTTTCGGCGACATCTGGCTGCGCGACACCGGCCCGATCTTCAGCGCCGGGTCGGCCGTCGCCAACGCCTTCAGCTTCAACGGCTGGGGCGGCAAGTACGACTATCCCCACGACGACGAGGTGGCCGACCAGATCGCCGAGTTCTCCGGCGTCCCGGTGACGCGCCACGGTTTCATCCTCGAAGGCGGCGCTCTGGACCACGACGGCGAGGGCACGGTTCTGACCACCCGCCAGTGCCTGTTGAACAAGAACCGCAACAAGACCTGGAGCCAGGCCGACGCCGAGGCCGCGCTGGCCGCTTCGGTCGGCGCCAAGGTGGTGGTCTGGCTGGGCGACGGCCTGCTGAACGACCACACCGACGGCCATGTCGACAACCTGGCCCGCTTTGTCGCGCCGGGCGTTGTGGCCTGCCCCATCGCCTTTGGCCGCAAGGACCCGAACGCCGAGGTCTATGACGAGACCGCCCGCCTGCTGTCGGAGACGACTGACGCCATGGGCCGCAAGCTCAAGGTTCTGCGCATCCCGTCGCCGGGTCTGGTGCTGGACGCCGACGAGCGTCCGATCCCGGCCAGCCACATGAACTTCCTGATCGCCAACGGCGCCGTCGTGGTGCCGACCTATGGCGATGATGTCGCTGCGCGCCTGGCGGTCGAGGCCCTGGCCACGGTCTTCCCCGACCGCGAGATCGTTCTCTCGCCGTCCAACGCCGTCCTGACCGGGGGCGGATCCTTCCACTGCATCAGCCAGCAGGAGCCTGCGTAAAGATGACCCGCACCGTCACCGTCGCCGCCCTCCAGACCTCGTACGGCGAGGACATGCAGGCGAATATCGACAAGACCATCGGCCTGATCCGTCAGGCGGCGGCCAAGGGCGCGCAGGTCATTCTGCCGTCGGAGCTGTTCCAGGGGCCCTATTTCTGCGTGACGCAGGAGGAGCACTGGTTCGCCTCGGCCTATCCGTGGCGCGAGCATCCGGCCGTGGTCCAGCTTCAGCCGGTGGCCA
>CAYWDO010000147.1:0-5748 GCA_964456995.1 uncultured Brevundimonas sp. | reverse complement strand
CTAGGCGACCTGTCGCCGACGCTGGAGGTAGAGGGCCGCCCCGCCCGCCATGAGCACGGCGAACAGGATCATGGCCCATTCGCTCAGGGTCGGGACGGGAGCCGGGGGCGGAACGGCGGTCGGCGTCAGGATCAGTTCGCGAGGCGTCGAACCGCTGGACGCCCCGAAGATGCCGTCGCTTCCGAGGGTATTGGTGCTGTTGACAAAGCCGAAGCTGATGTTCGATCCGCGGGCTGCATTGACCGCCGCCAGGCCGGCAGGGTTGAGCGTGATCTGGATCGTTTCGCCGCCATTCAGTCCGGTCGCCGTCCCGAAGAGGACGCCGCTTTCCAGGTCGCTGAAGACCGTGGCAGGGGGGTCGGCCAGGATGTTCGAGGTGACATCGTAAACCTCCAGATCGTTGGGACCGCCGACGACGGTCGCGACGTTCAGGTTCAGGACTGCAGATGTGAACGCTGTTCCGCTGACGGGGATCGAAAACGTCATATAGCTGCGGTACTGCCCGCCCGAGGCGCCGGTGAAGTAGATTGCGTTAGGCGCACCGGAAAGAACGGCGCTGGTGCTGAGGAAGCCTGCATTGGTCGCGGTGAGAGTAGACTGGGCGAAAGCAGAGCCAGCGGCGAGCGACGCGGCCAAACCCAGAACGAGACCAAAACGACGCACGGGCTGCCCTCCAAAACAAGCTGTGCCGTTTTGTAGCAGTCAGCGTGTGGAAATCCTAGCAATCCTCGGGCGAGGGCGTCGCCTTGCTCGAAAGGGGGCCATGCCGCCGACCCAGCGCGGAAGCGCAACGCGCGCAGGGGAAACTCGGTGTCGATCCGGGGAACGGGGCGGGACGGCTGGCCGTTGCCGTGAAATGAATCTGTCACAAATCGAGAGTTTCGCCCTGCCCATCCTCGGCGCCGTGCTCGCCGGGGGGCTGATCGGGTTCGAGCGCGAATGGCGCGGTCGGGCGGCGGGGTTTCGCACCCATATCCTGGTCAGCCTGGCCTCGGCCCTGCTGATGCTGGCGGCCATGGGGCAGGCGGACTGGGCGTTTCGCGCCCTGCCGGACGAGAACATTGTCACCGATCCGACGCGGATGGCGCATGGGGTTCTGACCGGCATCGGCTTCCTGTGCGCGGGCGTGATCTTCCGCACCGGGTTTTCCATTCATGGGCTGACGACGGCGGCGAGCCTGTGGATCACCTCGGCCATCGGCCTGCTGTTCGGGGCCGGGCTGTTCACGCTGGGCATCGTCGGCACGGTGACGACGGGGCTGATCCTGGTGGCCTTGCGGCTGGTCAGCGTGCGGCTGCCGTCGCAGATCCTGACGGACGTCGAGGTGCGCTGGCGGCGCGAGGGGGCTTCGCCCGAGGCCGAAGTCGAGGCGGCGCTGAGGGCCATCGATCCCGCGCCGCGCCACGACCGGTTCGAACTGATCGACGGCGGGGCGGTGATCCGGCGCAGCTGGCGGATCAAGGCGGGCAGCGAGGCGGAATTGAAGGGGCTGGCGTCCAGGTTGTGCGCCCTGCCGGGGGTGACGGACTACGTCCTGGACCCACGCGACGACTGAGGCTTGCCGCCAGATGCGGCGCGGTCCACGGTGAGCGGTCCTGCGCAGCTTGAGGGGCGGACATGGCGATGGGCGTGACGGCGAACTGGGCATTGAACTGGGCCCTGATCGGGCCGGTGGCGGCGGCGATGACGGCGGGCGGTCTGATCGGGATCGAGCGCACCTATCATGGGCATCCGGCCGGGTTCCGCACCCACATCCTGGTCTGCATGACGTCGTGCGTGCTGATGCTGGCGGCCATGCATCAGTCGACCTGGGCCTTTGTCGCCCTGCCGGATCAGCGGCTGGTGATCGACCCGACCCGGATGGCGCACGGCATCCTGACCGGCATTGGTTTCCTGTGCGCCGGGGTCATCTTCCGCGAAGGCTTTTCGGTGCACGGCCTGACCACGGCGGCGTCGCTGTGGACCACCTCGGCGGTGGGGGTCATGTTCGGCATCGGCATGTGGGACCTGGGGCTGGTGGCCGGGGGCGCGACCCTGCTGGTGCTGGCCATCCTGAGGTTCCTGGACGCCCGCCTGCCGCACGTCGGGGTCATGGACGTGACCCTGCGCTGGACGCGGGGATCGGCGCCCGGAGAGGCGGTCCTGCGCGGCCTGCTGGCCGAAAGCGGGCTGAAGCCGGTGCGCATCGGCCATGTGGTCAGCCACGACGGGCAGGTTTATGAGCATCACATCAAGGCGCGGGGGCCGATGCCGTTGAGGGTCGATGACCTGTCCCTGCGGCTGGGGCAGCAGGGCGGTCTCGCCGGGTTTTCCGTCATGCCGCGAGACGACTGAAGCGACGGTTCAGCTCCGCGTCAGGAGCCAGCAACCTGAGGCGTTCGTGCGGCCCATACGTTTCAGAATCGGTTCTGGATGTGCGGCATCTGGCCGCCCGCGCAGGACGGAACGCCGGGAAGGCTGGCGGCTTTTCGGGACAAGCGGCGTGGCCGCGTCATCCGAAAAGGTCGCTCCATGATCCGTACAGTCCTGCTTTCCGCCGTCGCCCTGACCGCGCTGGTCGCAACCCCGACGCTCGCCCAATCGGACAGGGAGGCCTGGACCGGTCCCTATGTCGGGGTCTTCGGCGGCTATGGCGACGCCAATGACGACGAGGACGAGCGTCTGGGCTTTGATCGCAACCTGGACGGTCGATACGGCGACACGGTCGTCACGGGCGCAGGCGCGAACGCCTTCAGCCCCGGATTCTGCGGCGGCGCCGCCAATGATCCCACGGCGGCGGGCGGCTGCGACAAGGACGCGGGCGGCACGGAGGCCAGCGTGCGCATGGGCTATGACTGGCGCTTCGGCAATATCGTCGCCGGGGTCGTCGGCGAATACAGCGTCACCAGCATCGAGGATTCGGTGACGGGCTTCAGCACCACGCCCGCCAACTACACCTTCACCCGCGACCTGGAGCAGGTGGCTGCGGCGCGTCTGCGTCTGGGCTACGCCATGGGGCCGGCGCTGGTCTATGGCACCGGCGGCTACGCCTATGGCAAGTTCGACAACACGTTCCGCTCCAGCAATACGGCCAACAGCTTCACCGTGACCAGCGACTCGGACGACGGTAACGGCTGGCAGGCGGGCGGCGGCGTCGAATACGCCCTGGGCGGCGGTCTGACCGTCAACGGCGAATATATCTACACCTCGCTGGAAGCCGACAGCCCTGTGGTTCGCGTGGGTCAGGGCACGGCCCCGGCGACCAACCCCTTCGTCCTGGCGCCCAACACCACGGGCACGGACATGATCCGCAGCAACGGCCGCTTTGGCGCGCATCAGGTGCGGATCGGCATGAACTACCGCTTCTGACGTCCTCACCAGGGCGGTGGCGCAGGAAGGCCGGTCGCGATGCGGCCGGCCTTTTCCGCGTGGGGGCCGGGCCGGTCATTGTTCGTCAACCTGGTTTGGGGCATGACTGGAACGAATGACGAACGTATCGACTCGAATCCTGGGGCTGGACCCCGGTTTGCGCCGCACCGGCTGGGGCGTGATCGAAAGCGAGGGCAGCCGCCTGCGCTGGATCGCGCACGGGGTGGTGGCCCCGCCCGAGAAGGCGCCTTTTCCCGAGCGGCTGCTGCATCTGCTGGAGGAGGTCGGGTCGATCTGCGCCGCCTATGCCTGTGACGAGGCGGCGATCGAGGAGGTCTTCGTCAACATGAACGGGGCCTCGACCCTGAAGCTGGGCCATGCGCGGGCGGCGGTCATGCTGGCCCCGGCGCGGGCGGGATTGAGCGTGGCGGAATATGCGCCCAGCCTGGTCAAGAAGGCCGTGGTCGGCGCCGGCCAGGCGGACAAGAGCCAGGTGGCCTTCATGATCAAGCGGCTGCTGCCGGCGGCGGGGGATGTGAAGGCGGATGCGGCGGATGCGCTGGCGGTGGCGATCACCCATGCGCACCATCGGCGGAGTTTGAGTCTGACGGCGAGTTTGAGGGGCGCGGCATGATCGGGCGGTTGCGCGGGGTTCTGGCCGAGGTCGGGGAGGCGGAGTGCCTGATCGACTGCGGCGGGGTGGGCTATGTCGCGTCCTGCGGGGCGCGGACGCTGGGGCGTCTGCCGGCGCCGGGCGACGAGACGACGCTGTATATCCATAGCCAGTGGAGCGAGGACGCGGGG
Source organism: uncultured Brevundimonas sp. (assembly GCA_964456995.1). Lineage (GTDB taxonomy): Bacteria > Pseudomonadota > Alphaproteobacteria > Caulobacterales > Caulobacteraceae > Brevundimonas. The sequence continues at coordinate 1,596 of CAYWDO010000147.1, read as the reverse complement.
CCGCGTCTCTATGGTTTCCTGACGCGCGACGAGCGCCGCGCCTTCACCGTGCTGCTGGCCATTCAGGGCGTGGGGCCGAAGGCGGCGCTGAGCGTGCTGGACGTGCTGCCGCCGGGCGAACTGGCCGGCGCCGTGGCGCGCGAGGACAAGGCGGCGGTCGGCCGCGCCAACGGCGTGGGGCCCAAGCTGGCCCTGCGCATCGTCACTGAGCTGAAGGGCAAGGCCTTGGGCGACGGGCATTTCGCGCCGAGCGCGCAGGGCGTCCACGCCGAGGTCGCGCCGCCGCCGCCGAGCGTGACGGGCGAGGCGGTCGCGGCCCTGCTGGGGCTGGGCATCGCCGAGGTCAATGCGCGCCGGGCGGTGGATCAGGCGCTGATCCGGCTGGGCGACGAGGCGGAGCTGCCGGCGGTGATCCGCGCGGCGCTGCAGGAGCTGGGACGGTGAAGGAGCTGAGCATTGATCCTTCTCCCCTTGCGGGAGAAGGTGGCAGGCGAAGCCTGACGGATGAGGGGTTGCGCCGGAGCCGACGACAGCCTGCGCGGATTGAAGGTGGCGAGACCCCTCATCCGACCTCGCTCCGCTCGGCCACCTTCTCCCGCAAGGGGAGAAGGGCGAAATGACTGAGGATCGCATCATCTCCGCCGACGCAGAGCCGGGCGAGAAGTACGACCGCGCCTTGCGGCCGCAAACGCTGTCCGAGTTCGTCGGGCAGTCGGCGGCCAAGGGCAATCTGAAGGTCTTTATCGACGCGGCGCGCGGCCGGTCCGAGGCGCTGGATCACGTCCTGCTGTTCGGACCTCCGGGGCTGGGCAAGACGACGCTGGCGCAGATCGTGGCGCGGGAGCTGGGCGTCGGGTTCCGGGCCACGTCAGGCCCGATCCTGGCCAAGGCGGGCGATCTGGCGGCGATCCTGACCAATCTGGAGCCGCGCGACGTCCTGTTCATCGACGAGATTCATCGCATGTCCCCGCTGGTGGAGGAGATCCTCTATCCGGCGATGGAGGACCATGTGCTGGACCTGATCATCGGCGAGGGGCCGTCGGCGCGCAGCGTGCGCATCGACCTGGCGCCCTTTACCCTGGTCGGGGCGACGACGCGGGCGGGGCTGCTGGCCACGCCGCTGCGGGACCGGTTCGGCATTCCGCTGCGGCTGGAGTTCTATTCGCCGGAAGAACTGACGGCGGTCATTCGCGGCGCGGCGCGCAAGATGGGCGTGGCGATCAGCGAGGACGGGGCGATGGAGATCGCGCGTCGGGCGCGGGGCACGCCGCGCATCGCCGGGCGTCTGTTGCGCCGGGTGCGCGACTTCGCCGACGCCGAAGGGGCGGCGACCATCGACCGTCTGGCGGCGGCGCGGGCGCTGGCGCGGCTGGAGGTGGACGAGGCCGGGCTGGACAGTCTGGACCGGCGCTTTCTCAAGGCCCTGATCGAGAACTACGGGGGCGGGCCGGTGGGGATGGACACATTGGCCGCGGCCATCGCTGAGGCGCGCGACGCGGTCGAGGACGTGATCGAACCCTATCTGCTGCAGCAGGGCTTCATCCAGCGCACGCCGCGCGGGCGGATGGCCTGTGCGCGGGCCTATGAGCATCTGGG
>CAYWDO010000146.1:0-5899 GCA_964456995.1 uncultured Brevundimonas sp. | reverse complement strand
CCGGTGAAGCCGCTGACCCAGGCCAGACGCTCACTGGCGTCGGGCAGGTATTCGTTCTGATGCTCGTCCTCGTGCGGGACCAGTAGGCCGTCCAAACCCTGCTCTGCCATCTTCGCCCGCAACAGAGGCAGATGCTTCGCCCCGAAGGACGGATCGGTGGTTTCGTCGAATGTCTGGCGCATGGCGTTTCCTTATCCCTTCTCCCCTTGCGGGAGAAGGTGCCCCGAAGGGGCGGATGAGGGGTTTCTCAACGCAAAAAGGGCTGCGAGACTTTGATGCCCCGCAACCCCTCATCCGTCTCGCTTCGCGAGCCACCTTCTCCCGCAAGGGGAGAAGGAAAATCACGCCTACTTCTTGCGCAACTGCAGCGCCGTCCACGCATCATGGTGGATCGTCTGCTCGACCACGAAGCCCAGGGGCAGATAGGCTTCCAGCACCCGCTCTTCCTGCGTCCGCAACAGGCCCGACAGGATGGCCACCCCGCCCGACTTCAGCGCCTGACCGATTTCGGGCGCCAGGAAGACCAGCGGCGCGGCCAGGATGTTGGCGAAGACCAGATCATAGGGGGCGTGCTGGGCGATGCGCGGATCGCTCAGACCGTCGGCGAAATAGAACTCGCACTTGGCGTCGTTGATCTGGGCGTTCTCGTTGGCGATGCGGGCCGAGGGCTCGTCGATGTCGGTGCCGACGGCGATGGGCGAACCGGTCTTGGCGGCGGCGATGGCCAGCACGCCCGTGCCGCAGCCCACATCCAGGACCTTGTCGAACTTTTCAGTCTTCAGCAGATTGTCAAAGGCCTCCAGGCAACCGACCGTCGTGCCGTGGTGGCCGGTGCCGAAGGCCGCGCCGGCGTCGATCTTCAGGTTGACCCGACCCTCGGGGATCTTGCCCTGATCATGGGCGCCATAGACGAAGAAGCGCCCGGCCTCGACCGGCGGCAGGCCCGACAGGCTCATGGCGAGCCAATCAGCGTCGGCCAGCTTCTCCACGATCACTTCCAGTTCGCCCTGGGCGCGCAGGATGGCGGCTATGCCCTCGGCTTCCTCGTCCGTGGTCGGAAAGGCGTCGATGCGCCAGACGCCCTTGTCCTCGTCCTCTTCCAGGATCGAATAGGTGGCGTTTTCCAGCATGGGGTCGGCGTCGATCATGGCGGCGGCGGCCTCGGCGGGCTCGCGCCCGCCGCGTGCGATTACCTGAAGAGCGGACTCGGACATTTCTCAAACACCGTTATGATAACGAATCACGAGTGCGGGCGTGCGGATCGCCCGTATCCATTGAGGGGTCCGGGTATCCATGGCTAAAGCACCGTCTGAATCGAAAACTGCTGCGCCGAAAGCGGCGCCTGCCGCTTCCAAGCCGAAACCGGCGGCAAAGTCGAGCGCTGCGGCGCCGAAAGCCGCCGCCAAGCCCAAGCCAGCCGCAAAGCCGGCCGCCGCCAAGGCTCCGGTCAAGGCTGCGACCAAGCCCGTCGCCGCCAAGGCCGCTCCCGCCAAAGCGGCTGCGCCCGCCAAGAAGCCGGCTGCACCCAAGACCGCCGCTGTAAAGAGCACCGCCGCCTCGCCGAAGGCCGCCAAGCCTGAAACCGCGCCGGCCAAGACCTCGCCGAAGTCGGCGGCCGCCAAGCCTGCCGTCGCCAAGGTCGCTGCGCCCAAGGTTGCCGCCAAGCCCGCCGCGCCGAAGAAGCCCGCAGCCCCCAAGGCCGCTGCTGCGCCCAAGCCTGTCGCCAAGCCCGTCGAGGCCGCCAAGCCCGCGGTTGCTCCGGCTCCGGTCGCCGCCGCGCCGGCCCCCAAGCCGGTCGAAGCGCCCAAGCCGGCTCCGGCTCCGGCTCCGCAACCGGCGCCCGCCGCCACTGCGCCCCAGCCTGAAAAGAAGAAGGGCTTCTTCGCCCGCCTGTTCGGCCTCTAGGCCAACCTACAGGTTCGAAACGACAAAAGGCCGGGGGGTTCGCCCCTCCGGCCTTTTTCCTTGCCTGCTTTCCAGAGAAGCCTCTGGAAGCCTAGGCCTTAGTCTTGCGGCAGGTCTTCGGCCAGGATCGCCATTTCGAACATGAACGAGCCGGCCTCGTCCTCGTCCTCGAACACCACGCCGATGAACTCGTCATCGACATAGACTTCGGCGGAATCGGCGACCTTGCGGGCCTTCACCTTGATGCCGCCGTGGTTGAACGTGCGCTTCATGTGCGCTTCGACGCGCTTCAGATCGGATTCTTTCACGGGGTAGCCTCGCTGGTGTCGTTGACGGCGGAACCTAAAGAAGCCGCCCCCACATGGGAAGCCCGCGTATCAGACGTCCACAGGCGTAAGGCGCTCAGGCGCCGGGCTCAGCCTCCGTCCAGCAGGCAGCCAGGGCTTCCGCGGACTCAGCCCACCATTGCGCGACAGGCGAGTTCACATTGCCCTGGATTTCCAGTTGGACCGACGCATTATTGTCGCCGGACCTGGCGAACTTGCTCCAGAAGCGATGCCAGGTTCCATCCATCACCAGCCCCAGATTTGGCGCCTCGGCGCCCAGGGCGATGGCGTCCGGACGGACGATCGGCAAGTCTTCCATGGCCAGCAACACCGTCTCTACGGCCGGGCAGGCGCGTGAATCCGCCCAGCGAGCGACCTGCGCGCCCTGCCTGTCGCCTACCACCCGCCGAACTGCCCAGAACACCGTCTGGTCGGGATAACGGCCCTTAAAGACGACGTAGAAAGTATTGACCGACCAAGCCTGGCTCAGCGCCCCGACTTCGTTCAGCCCCGCAAAAGGCGGCCTGCGCTCGAATGTCAGATCACGCGCCTGAGCCGCCACGTCGGAAAAGGCGTTCTGCGCCGCGACCGGGGAGGCGAGCAGCAGCATCGCCAGAAGCGGCAAGCCACGCATCTCAGATCACATAGTCATAGGCGATGTCGGCCAGCGTATGGTCCATGGTTCGGGCGGGCGTGGCGTCGGTCGGGCAGTTGACCACGCGCGCCGGCACCCCGGCCACGGTGCAGCCCGCCGGCACCGGCTTCAGCACCACCGAGCCCGAGGCCACCTTGGCGTAGTCGCCGATGACGATATTGCCCAGCACCTTGGCCCCCGCGCCCAGCAGGACGCCGCGCCCGATCTTGGGGTGGCGGTCGCCGCGCTCGGCCCCGGTCCCGCCCAGGGTCACGGCGTGCAGCATCGACACCTCGTCGCCGACCACCGCCGTCTCGCCGATGACGATGCCGGTGCCGTGGTCGATGAAGACGCCCGAACCGATCCGCGCCGCCGGATGGATGTCCACCTGGAACAGCTCCGAAATCCGGCTCTGGAAGTGAAACGCCAGGGTGTCGCGGTCCTGGCTCCACAGCCAATGCGCCACGCGCCAGGCCTGCAAGGCCTGGAATCCCTTGAAATAGAGGAAGGGCTGCAACAGCGACCGGATCGCCGGGTCGCGGTCCTGCACCGCCTTCAGGTCCGCCTCAGCCGCCGCCAGGATGCCGGGATCAGCCGCAAAGGCCGACAGCGCCACCTCGCGCAACGACATGGCCCCCAGCTCGGCGTCGCCCAGCTTGCGCGCGATCTGGAAGCTCAACGCCCCCGCCAGGTCGTCATGCGCCAGCACCACGGCGTTCAGCTGCGAAGCCAGACGCGGCTCCTCGCGCGCAGCGTCCTCGGCTGCGGCGCGCAGTTGCGACCACAGGTCCGGCTGTTGCGGCACGATTTCGAGCTTGGCCATCGGCCCTCCGTTGTCTGAGCCCGATCCTACGCTCCCAGCATGGCCCGCGCCAGCGCGGCGGGCAGTTCGCCTTCCCGCGCCATATGATAGGCCCTGTAGGCCGTCGCCACCGTCAGGCCGTCGCGCACCGCCCCGCGCTCGATCTCGGCCAGCAGGTCGCGGAAGGGCACGCGCGCCACAACGATCACCTCGGTCGGGTCCGGGTCCACCGGAACCGAGCTCAACCCCCAGGCGACCCAGGTGAGGCACCGCTCGTCGGTGATCGAGTTCGACAGGTCGAGGTCCAGCGCGGCGCGCCAGTGTTCCGCCACCAGCCCCGCCTCCTCCGCCAGTTCGCGCTTCACCGCCTCAAAGGGGTCCTCGCCTTCCGGCGCGCCGCCTTCGGGCATTTCCCAGGAATAGCGCATCAGGGCGAAGCGGTGCTGCCCCACCAGCGTCACGGTCCCGTCCTCATGCAGCGGCAGGACCCCGGTCCCCACATTCTTCGGCCGCACCACCTGATAGTCGGCGGCCGCCCCCGTCGGCGCCGTCGCCGGATGCCGCGTCACTCGCATCCACGGCGTATCCACCAGCAGGCTCTCGCCGTGGCTCTGCCATTTGGGCGGTTCGGGCAGGTCTTTGGCCCAGCGGGGCTGGATGTCGGGAATATCGTGCATCCCTCCGCTATGGCGCCGGGCGCGATGAAATCCTAGCTAGACGGCATGACCGATCTCAGCGCCGCCCTGCCCCTGCCCGTCCGCTCCGAGGCCATGCTGACGCGTCTGGCCGTGCGCCGCTCGGCCTCGGCCCAGTTGCTGATCGCCCCCGGCCCTTCCGAGGCCGAGATCGAGCAGATCCTGCACCTCGGCGCCCGCACCCCCGACCACGGCAAGCTCTTTCCCTGGCGCTTCGTCGTGCTGGGCCCGCAGAGCCGCGCCGACCTGTCCGAGGCCCTCGCCGTCCTGGCCGAAAGCCAGGGCCGCATCGACAAGGACCTGGCCGTCCTGGCCAAGCTGGCCAATCCGCCCCTGACCATCATGGTCGTCTCGACCCCGATCCAGGGCCACAAGGTCCCGGTCTGGGAGCAGCAGCTGTCCGCCGGCGCCGTCTGCATGAACCTCGAACACGCCGCCGACGCCCTCGGCTATTCGGCCAGCTGGATCACCGATTGGTATTCTTACGACCCCGCCGCCGTCGCCCTGTTCGGCGTCCAGGACGGCGAGACCATCGCCGGCTTCATCCACCTCGGAACCTTGACCGACCCCCCGCTGGAACGCCCCCGCCCCAACATGGCGCACAAGGTTGAACGGCGCCCCTGACCTCTCCCTTCTCCCCTTGCGGGAGAAGGTGGGCGAGCGCAGCGAGGTCGGATGAGGGGTCTCTCAACCGACAGCAAAACCCCTCATCCGTCAGCCTTCGGCTGCCACCTTCTCCCGCAAGGGGAGAAGGACGCTACCTCGGCTCCTCCTCCGGCCGATGCACCAGCGACACCAGCACCACCGAGATGATCATCAGCAAAAACCACGCCCCCAGCTTGTTCAGGCTGACCATCTCCCACCCGCTCTCCTGGCCCGGATAGACCCAGGCCCGCGCAAACGTCCCCAGGTTCTCGGCGAACCAGATGAACAGCGCCACCAGCCCATAGCCCAGCAGCAGCGGCATCGACCGCCGCCGCCGGTCTGCGGTGAAGTAGAACCAGCCCCGCCCGAACAGCAGCACCGTCGCCGCAAACAGCGCGATCCGCACGTCCGGCAGCCAGTGATGGGCGAAGAAGTTGACATAGATGGCCGCCGCCAGAACCCAGGTCGTCCACAGCGGCGGATAGCCCCGCACCCGGATATGGAAGATGCGCTGCACCCGCGCGATATAGCTGCCCACCGCCGCATACATGAAGCCCGAGAACAGCGGCACCGCCCCGATCCGCAACAGCGAGTCCTCGGGGTACAGCCACGACCCGTGATAGGTCTTGAACAGCTCCATGATCGTCCCGGCGATGTGGAACAGGAAGATGACCCGCGCCTCCTCCCAGCTCTCCAGCCGGAAGGCCAGCATCAGCCCCTGAATGATCAGCGCCCCGATGACCAGCACGTCATAGCGCGCGACCGGCGCCCCGCCTTCAGGCCAGAAGACCGGCCACAGCAGATGCGTCCCGACCAGCAGCACCAGCATGGCCCCGCCGAACAGACAGGCCCACCCCTGCTTCAGCCCGAACCACAGGAACTCATAGGCATA
>CAYWDO010000145.1:0-6002 GCA_964456995.1 uncultured Brevundimonas sp. | reverse complement strand
CTGGACGGCTCGATCCTGATCCAGAACCACTGCTACCGCGCCGACGAGATGGCGGTCATGCTCGATGTGGCCAAGGAGTTCGGCTACAAGGTCACCACCTTCCACCACGCGGTCGAGGCCTACAAGATCGCGCCCCTGCTGGCCCGCGAAGGCGTCTGCGCCGCCATGTGGACCGGCTGGTGGGGCTTCAAGATGGAAGCCCTGGACGGCATCGAGGAGAACGCCGCCCTGACCGACGCGCCCGAGGGTTCGTGCGCCGTCATCCACTCCGACGACGCCGAACTGATCCAGCGCCTCAACCAGGAAGCCGCCGCCGCCCTGTCGGCCGGTCGCCGCGCCGGGATGAACATTTCCGAAGAACACGCCATCAGCTGGATCACCCTGAACGCCGCCCGCTCCATCGGCATCGACAAGGAAACCGGCTCGCTGGAGCCCGGCAAACGCGCTGACGTGGTCATCTGGAGCGCCAACCCCTTTTCGGTCTACGCCCGCGCCGATCAGGTCTTCATCGACGGCGGTCTGGCCTTTGACCGGTCCAACCCCGCCTTCCAGCCCGTATCCGATTTCGAACTGGGTCAGCCCGGCTTCGGCCAGTCCGCCGCCGGCGTCGCCCAGGGAGCTCGCTGAACCATGCGTATCCAAACCCTTCTCGCGGGCGCAGTCGCCGCCCTCGCCCTCGTCGGTCCCGCAGCGGCTCAGGACGTCGCCATCACCGGCGGTCGCGTCCTGACCGGAACCTCCGTGATCGAAAACGGCACCGTAGTCGTGCGTAACGGCCGCGTCGTCTCGGTCGGAACCGGGGCGGCTCCGGCCGGCCTGCGCGTCATGGATGCGCGCGGCAAGGTCGTGACCCCCGGCTTCGTCGCCGTGGACTCCGGCCTCGCCGGTTCGGAAGTCGGCTCGGTGCGCGGCTCGAACGACCTGTCGAACAACGCCAACACCCTCAGCGCCGCCTTCGACCTGTCCTACGGCCTGGACCCCTGGTCCTTCACCCTGCCGGTGGCGCGTCTCGGCGGCGTCACCCGCGCCGTGGTCACGCCTCAACACGCGGGCTCAGGCGGCGGCCACAGTCATGACGACAGCGATTTCGCCGGGGCCGGTCACGGCGGCTATCAGTCGCCGGGCCTGTTCGCAGGGCAAGCGGCGGTCATCAAGCTGGGCGGCGCCGACATTCTGGTGAAGCCGCGCGTGGCCATGGTCGCCCCCTTCGGCGAAGCCGGCAAAGGCGTCGCCGGCGGCGCGCGCGGGGCCGAGTTCGTCCTGTTCAAGGAAACCCTGGCCGAGGTCCGCCTCTACGCCCGCAACAAGGCCGCCTATGACCGCGCCGCGCTTCGCGACCTGTCGCTGTCGCGCGCCGACCTTGAGGCCCTGATCCCGGTGGCCAATGGCGCCATGCCGCTGATCGTCAGCGTCAACCGCGCCGCGGACATCCAGCAGGTCCTGCGTCTGGCCCGCGAGGAGGGCGTCAAGGTCATCCTCGACGGCGCCGCCGAGGGCTGGCTGGTGGCGGACGAGATCGCGGCCGCCAAGGTCCCGGTCCTGCTGCACCCGATCACCAACCTGCCCGGCAATTTCGAGATGCGGGCGGCGCGGATGCAGAACGCGGCGGCGCTGAACGCGGCGGGCGTGGTCATCGCCATCAAGGGCAATGAGGGCTCGACACACCGCGCCCGCGACATCCGCTATAACGCCGGCAACGCCGTCTCGCACGGCCTGCCTTTCGCTGCGGCGATCCAGGCGATCACCGTCAACCCGGCCCGCATCTTCGGCTTTGACGGCCAGTTCGGCGAGCTGAAGCCGGGCGCGGCGGGCGATGTCGTGGTCTGGTCCGGCGATCCGCTGGAGCCGCTGAGCCAGCCCTCGGCCGTCTTCATCGACGGGGTGGAGCAGCCGCTTGAGGCCCGCAACCTGCTGCTGCGCGACCGCTACCGCACCGGCGGCGAAGGGGCCATGCCGGTGGCCTATCCGCAGTAGAAAACGCTCGTCTGGCTGCCCTCTCCCGGCGGGAGAGGGCTTGAGCCTCCAAGAGCGCAGCGATTGGCAAGGCGACCCGAAGGGCGGCGCGAAGCAGCCAAAGGGTGAGGGGCTTCGCTTTCAGTCGGCGGACGCCGTTGCGTGACGGCTCACGCCGACTGAGAACGCCGACCCTCATCCGGCCCTTCGGGCCACCTTCTCCCATCGGGAGAAGGGACTGAAACGCGCGTCTTCTCCCCGCGCGCTCGACACGTCATAAGACCCCCATGCCCACCGCCCTCTACATCGACGCCGACGCCTGCCCCGTGAAGGAAGAGGTCTATCGCGTAGGCCGCCGCTACGGCCTCAAGGTCTTCGTCGTCTCCAACGCCTGGATCAACGTCCCGCGCGAACCGCTGATCGAACAGGTGGTGGTCGACGCCGGACCCGACGTGGCCGACGACTGGATCGCCGAGCGCGCCCTCACCGGCGACATCGTCATCACCGCCGACATTCCCCTGGCCGACCGCTGCCTGAAATCCGGGGCCCAGGCGCTGAAGTCGAACGGGCAACCCTTTACCCCCGACTCTATCGGTTCGGCCTTGGCTGGGCGGCTGGTGGGCGAGCATCTGCGCTCCATGGGCGTGGCCACCAGCGGCCCGCCGCCCTTCTCCACCGCCGACCGCTCGCGCTTCCTTCAGGCCCTGGACACGGCGGTCGTCCGTGCACGGAAAGTCAGCCCGTGAGCCGCATTCCCGACGACGAGCTGGAGTTCCGCTTCTTCCGCTCCGGCGGGCCCGGCGGCCAGAACGTCAACAAGGTCTCGACCTCGGTCCAGATGCGCTTTGACGTCAAGAACTCGCCCAGCCTGACGGATCCGGTCAAGGAGCGCCTGATGAAGCTGGCGGGCAGCCGGTTGACGCTGGACGGCGTCATCGTCATCACGGCCGTCCGTTTCCGCACCCAGGAACGCAACCGCGCCGACGCCATCGCGCGGCTGGACGAGATGGTGGCCGAGGCCTCGATCAGGCCCGTCTATCGCGTGCCGACCCGCCCGACGCGCGCATCCAAGGAGCGGCGGCTGAAGGGCAAGTCCACCCGCTCGACCATCAAGAGCGGGCGGGGCAAGCCGACGCTGGACTAGGCGTCAGTCGCCCTGTGCGGGGCGATAGAGCAGGGCGGCGATCTGATCCTCGGCGTCGAAGGCGATGACCCAGTCGGTCGCCTGTTTGTCGAACACCACGCGGAACAGCTCGGCGCCCTCCTGCTGGCCGCGATATTCGACGGCCTTGATCGCGCCCAGCTGCTGCACGCGCGGCGCAAACTCGGCGGCGCGGCCGCGAATTTGTTCGGCCAGGCTGGCGCTGAACACCGAATAGTCGATTTCGTCGGATTGCAGCGAGGCGATCACGGCGCGAAGCGCGGCTTCCGAGCGAGCGATGTCGGGGGCCTCTGCCGCCGCAGGTGCTGCGGGCGCCGCCGGGGCCTGCGCTGGCTCAGCGGCCGGTTGTCCGAAGGCGTTGGGGAGCGTCGCCGCAGCCGTCTGGGCCGCGGCGGGCAGGGCGAGCAGGCTCGCGCCCAGGGCGGCGGCGACAAGGATCGGGGTTTTCATAGGCGGCGAGCTCCGAAGAAACGTCAGGCGACGATCATCGGCCAGAGTGTCAGGACCAAGGCGGCGACCGACGCACAGACGGAAACCGTCACGGCGGCGACCACCCAGGGCCGGGTTCCGGCCTTCTCGATCACCAACGTCTGAGACGACGGCGGGTTCTGCGCCAGCTGCGACAGGGCCTTCAGGGTGGCGATGGCCTCCTCCACCGTCTGCCTGATCTGGGTCTGCGGGCCCAGTTCGCGCTTGATCCAGCGCTCGACCACCGGCTTGGCCGCCTCCCACAGGTCGTGGTCGGGGTTGAGGCGTCGCGCCACGCCCTCGACCGAGACCATGGTCTTTTGCAGCAGCACCAGTTCGGGCCGCATATGCATGTCGAACAGGGCGGTGATCTCGAACAGCTGGCCCAGCAGGCGGCCCATCGACACCTGGCTGGCCTGACGCCCGATCACCGGCTCGCCGACGGCGCGCAGGGCCTGGGCGAAGGTGTCGACCGAATGGTGCGGCGGCACGTAGCCGGCCTCGAAATGGACCCGGCTGATGCGGTCGTAGTCCCGGCTGATGAAGCCCCACAGGATTTCGGCCAGATAGCGCCGCTCGGCCGGCCCCAGCCGCCCGACGATGCCGAAGTCGATGGCCGTCACCTTGTCCGGGGCGTCGGCGAACAGATTGCCCTCGTGCAGGTCGGCGTGGAAGACGCCGTGGTCCAGGGCCTGGATCAGGAAGGCGCGCACCACCTTGTCGGCCAGGGCGTCCTTGTCGAGGCCGGGCAGGGCCTCCAGCGCCGGATCGGTCATCGGCAGGCCGGGGGCCCACTCCAGCGTCAGCACCCGCTTGCCCACCCCGTCCCAGACGATGGCGGGAGCGGACATATAGCCGTCCTTGGCCATGACCTCGGCCAGTTCCGAGGCGGCGGCCGCCTCCAGTCGCATGTCCAGCTCCAGCGACAGGGCGCGGGCGATGATCTCGACGAAGGCCTGCGGCTCCAGCCGCCGGGCGGGCGCGACGAACTTCTGCACCAGCTTGGCGCCCAGACGCATCGCATCCAGACCGCGCGCCACGCGGCGCTCGACGCCGGGCCGCAGCACCTTGACCGCCACCTTGCGCCCGTCGGCCAGCCAGGCGGGGTGCGCCTGGGCCAGGGACGCAGCGGCGACCGGCTCGCCCAGATCGCGATACAGGCTCTCGACGGGGCGGCCCAGCGAGCGTTCGATCTCGGCGCGGGCTTCGGACAGCGGGAAGGGCGGCAGCTTGTCCTTCAGCCGGCCCAGGTCCTTGGCGAACTGGATGCCGAAGATGTCGGCGCGGGTGGCCAGCACCTGACCCAGCTTGATGGCTACGGGGCCCAGGTGTTCGAAGGCCTGCCCCACGCGCTCGCCGGGCCGGCCGGCGCGATGCTTGCGGCTGGCGGTCATCTGCACCAGCCGCGCAAAGGGCCGCGCCCAGACGGGCAGCAGGTGGGTCGCCTCGCGCGGGATCAGGGCGTCGTGACGCGCCAGCACCCAGCCCCAGCCGATCAGACGGAAGGTCGCGCCCAGCGGATCGCGGACGGGTTCCGGCGTCGGGGCGGCGGGCGGGGTCTTGACGGACAGCCGGCTCAGATCGCCCACCCGTGGTGGATGGCCGCGATCCCGCCCGACAGGTTGGTGACGCTGACGCGGCTGAAGCCGGCCTGTTCGATCATGCGCTTGAAGGTCGCCTGATCGGGGAAGCGACGGATGCTCTCAACCAGATACTGATAGCTGTCGCGATCCTTGGCGACCCATTCGCCGATGCGCGGAATGGCGTGGAAGGACCAGGCGTCATAGGCCTTGCGCAGGGCCTCGGTGGTGGGCCGCGAGAACTCCAGGCAGATGAAGCGCCCGCCCGGCTTCAGCGCGCGGCGCGCTTCCTTCAGCGCGCCGGCCACGTCCGACACGTTGCGGATGCCGAAGCTGATCGAATAGGCGTCCAGGCAGGCGTCGGGGAAGGGCAGGTTCATGGCGTCGCCGACGCCCCAGGCCATCTCGGGCTCGCCGCCCTTGGACACGCCGTTCAGGATCATCTCGGCGTTGTAGTCCATGACGATGACGGTGGCGTCCTCGCCGCCGCGCCGCGCCTGCGCCGCCCGCGCCATCTTGGAATAGCGCCGCGCCATGTCGCCGGTGCCGCCGGCCATGTCCAGGATGACCTCGCCGGGCCGGGCGTTCAGCTTGGCCGCCGTAGCGTCCTTCCACAGGCGGTGCACGCCCGCGCTCATCAGGTCGTTCATCAGGTCGTAGTTGGACGCGACGGAATCGAAGACGCCGCGCACCATCTGGACCTTTTCCTTCGCGTCGACGTCGCGGAAGCCGAAGGAGGAGGTCTTGCCAGAGGGGGCGCCGGTGGGGGAGGAACTGTCGGCCTGGGTCATGACAGGGGGTGTAACGCCTCCCGCGCGCGGCGTCATCCGGGGAAGCGT
>CAYWDO010000144.1:0-6032 GCA_964456995.1 uncultured Brevundimonas sp. | reverse complement strand
TATGACATCACGGCGCGGGAGTGGCGCACCGACGTCATGGTGATGGATCAGGTTCAGAAGCCGGGCGGTCAGATATCAACCATCGCCAGCTTTGCTTTGTCTCCAGACAGTCCTGCCTTGCATCGCAGCTGACGCACAGGGCAGGTGACGAATTCCGTTTGAAGGTTGGCGGGAGAGAGCTGCCGCGCGTCCGTTACTCGCGGCAGTCTCAGCAGCAGTCCTATTCGACGGAAGCCCGGCGGGGCGCAATTACAAGCTTTACCGTTATTTAGTATCCGCCTGTTCGGATTTGGCTCGTTGGCCGGCCGTTGGCCTTGAAAGGAAAGCTGTCATGAGATCCGTTGTGGTTCTTGCCGCCGTCGCCGCCCTGGTCGCGGGGTGCTCCGATCCCAAGACGGCCAGCAAGAAGAATTTCGAGACGGCCATCAACGACTGGATCAGCCAGAATCCGCCCTGTCTCTCGCTGCCCTACAGCGGCGTGCGGGCTGCGGACCGCGCCGCCGACACTGGCGTCTTCCCCATATATGTAGAGGCTGCTGTCAGCGAACACCCGATGCGGTTGGAGAACCAGAGAAAGGCGGCGGCTCCCTTTGAAACTCTGGCGGCTGCGGGCCTGCTTAAGGGCGAGGCGGCGGAAATCACGCAGAGCGGCTATTTCGGTGGACCTCAGCCCAAGGTGGCCGTCGTCGCCTATACCCTGACGCCAGAGGGCGAGAAGGCGTTCAGCGCCAAGGGAAACTCGCGCATGAGGGCGGACCCGTCCTTCTGCTACGGCGAGCCGAGTGTGAAGGAAATCGTCCGCTTCACAGAGCCAGGCGACATGATGGGCATGACGGTGTCCCAGGTCGAATACACTTATCAGCTGAAGAATATGCCGGAGTGGGCCAGGTCCAAGCCGATGCAGGCAGCCTTTGCCCAATTGGCGCGCGACAATGCAGAGACCCTGGAAGGCAAGGCCGCCGTGGTCCTGATGAACGAGGGCTGGGTGCACGAGAAGGCGATGAAGCGCTGAGGCCGGGCGGGCAGGGGCGGGCTGGAGCTTGTTTACTTCCCAAGGCTTCTGGTCTTGGCTGAATTGGGTCTGCCTCATGACAATGGCGCACTACCTGCTGGTGATCCGATCGCTCAAACCGTTCGGCTTCGGCGCGTGAAGGTTGACGCGGCGGCTGTGACGCGAGACGGCGAAGCATGACGTCACCAGAACCCAAACTGACCTCCTTGGCCCATGGCGGCGGCTGCGGCTGCAAGATCGCCCCGGACGTCCTTCAATCCATTCTTGCCGGCACACCGCAGGCCGCGCCCTTCGCTGCGTTGATGGTCGGGGCCGAGACCTCCGACGACGCTGCGGTCTGGCGCCTGAATCACAGTCAGGCGCTGGTTGCGACCACCGACTTCTTCATGCCGATGGTCGATGATCCGTTCGACTTCGGCCGGATCGCAGCGACTAATGCCCTGTCTGATGTCTATGCGATGGGCGCCACACCGATCTTTACCCTGGCCTTGGTCGGGATGCCGGTAGGCAGGTTGTCCATCGAGACTATCGGCAAGGTGCTGGAGGGCGGGGCGGCGGTCTGCGCCGCTGCCGGCATCCCCATCGCCGGCGGTCATTCGATCGACAGCCTCGAACCGATCTACGGCCTGGTCGCCCTGGGTCTGGTTCATCCCGATCTGGTGCTGACCAACCGCACAGCCCGACCCGGCGACGTGCTCATCCTGACCAAGGCGCTCGGCGTCGGCGTCCTGAGTGCGGCCTTCAAACAGGGGCGATTAGGAACTTCGGGCTACGACGCCTTGATCGCTTCGACTACCCAACTCAATACGCCGGGGCCACGGCTTTCGACCGTATCCGGGGTTCATGCGGTTACCGATGTCACCGGCTTCGGCCTCCTCGGCCACGCCTTGGAGATGGCGCGTGGCTGCGGCGCCACCGTAGAGATCGACGCGGACGCACCGGACTGGCTTCCGGGTTCCGTCGATCTGGCTAAGGACGGGGTGCGGACGGGTGCATCGGTTCGGAACTGGTCGGCCTATGGCGATGCTGTCTCGCTGCATTCGGAGACGGCCGATTGGCGCCGTGATCTTCTGACCGATCCCCAGACGAGCGGCGGTCTCTTGATCGCAGTAGCGCCCGCCGGCGTTCAGGCCGTCATGGACCTCGTCATGGGAATGGGCTTTCCCTCGGCTCGTCGTGTCGGCCGCGTCATTGACGGCAGTCCCATCGTCGTGGTCCGCTAGGTCGGCTCCATGATCCGCAAAACCGACGTTCTCGCAGCGAGATCTCGCCAGACCTACGACGCCATTGTCGATGTCCGCAGCCCCTCTGAGTTCGCAGAGGATCACCTGCCGGGCGCGATCAATCTGCCAGTGCTGGATGACGCGCAGAGGGCGGAGGTCGGAACCCTCTTCGTGAAGCGCTCCAAGTTCCTGGCGCGGCGCCTTGGGGCCTCATACGTCGCCCGCAACATCGCCGACCACCTCGACGGACCCCTCGCCGAGCGTGGCGGTGGGTTCCAGCCTCTGGTCTATTGCTGGCGGGGCGGACAGCGCTCGACGGCGATGGCGACGGTGATGGATCAGGTGGGTTGGCCGGTCACCCTACTCGACGGCGGCTACCAGACCTGGCGGCGCCGTGTGGTCTGCGCCCTGTATGGTTGTGGCGACGACGCGGGCGTCTCGCTGAAACCGGTGCTTCTGGATGGTTTCACCGGCAGCGGAAAAACGGAAGTCCTGGGACGTCTGGCGACACTCGGTATCCAGACGCTCGACCTCGAAGGGCTCGCCGATCACCGGGGCTCGCTTTTCGGCGCGACGCCGACGCCACAACCAAGCCAAAAGGCATTCGAAACGCGGCTTTATGCAGCGATCGAGGCTTTAGACTTGTCCCGCCCCATTATTGTGGAAGCGGAATCGAGCCGTATTGGTCAGGTCACACTCCCGTCCGTCCTGTGGGCGGCCATGAAAACTGCGCCTCGCGTGCAGTTGACCGCTCCGCTGGGCGCTCGCGTTGGCTATGTCGTCGATCAGTACGCAACGATCGGCTCAGATGCCGAAGCACTCGAAGATGCCTTGCGGCGTCTGCCCCGACATCACAGCCGAGCCCTCATCGAAACCTGGCGAAACCTCGCGCGGAAGGGCGAACTCGCTGTTCTGGTGGAAGGATTGATGACGGAACATTACGATCCAGCCTATCGGCGATCGCGTAGCCACGCTGGCCAATGTCTCGGTGACGTGGAGTTGACGGGCATGACATCGTCGGATCTCGACACGGCAGCTCAAATCGTCGCGACCGTGGTCGCGGGGCGCCCGTAAGGCGTTCCCGAGAGGGCAACGTCGTATGAATAATGTCCATTCGCTCCGGGTCATGAATGACCCGGAGCGGCTCGCCACCTTGCCGCGAAAACCGGCAAGACGATCAGGGTCAGCAGCGTGGCCGTGGTCAGCCCGCCGATGACGACGGTGGCCAGCGGCTTTTGCACCTCGGCCCCTGCGCCGGCTGCAAACGCCATAGGCACAAAGCCCATGACCGCGACCAGGGCCGTGGTCAGCACGGCGCGCAGGCGGCTGACGGCGCCGTGAAGCGCGGCCGCGGCCGGCGGATCACCCTCGGTCAGTCGCTGTCGGATGGCCTGCATCAAGACCAGGCCGTTAAGCGTCGCCACGCCCGACACGGCGATAAAGCCGACGGCCGCGCTGATCGACAACGGCATCCCTCGGAGCGCCAAGGCGAGCGTACCGCCTACGAGGGCCAGCGGCACGCCCGCGAACACCAGGGCTGCGTCCTTCCATGAGCGCAGCGCCAGCACCAGCAGCCCGCCGATGGTCAAGAAGACGATGGGCACGATCAGCGCCAGGCGGGCTGAGGCGCGCTGAAGATTTTCGAACTGGCCGCCCCAGTCGATCCAGCCGGACGGCGGCGGCTGGACCTGATCGGCGACCTTGCCTTGAGCCTCGGCGACGAAGCCGCCCAGGTCTCGGCCGCGGACATTGGCCTGGACGATCATGCGACGCTTGCCGTCTGCGCGACTGATCTGGTTCGGCCCCTCGGCCACTTCGAAGCGGGCGACCGAGGACAGGGGCACGGTCGGAGCGCCGGCCTGGGCGTTCTCCGGCATGACGGGCAAATGCTCCATGACAGTTGGATCGGCGCGCAAGGCGTCGTCCAGCCGCACCACCACATCGAACCGCCGGTCGCCTTCGTTGATCTGCCCGGCGGCGCGGCCGGCGAAGGCGATGGCCAGGGCGTCGGCGGCGTCCGATGCGTGGACGCCCTGCGCCGCCGCCACGGTGCGGTCGACGCTGGCGGTGATGGTGGGTTGTCCAGATACCTGCTCGACCCGCACGTCCGCCGCGCCTTCTATGCTGTTCAGCACGACCGCGACCTGCTGAGCCGTGCGGTCCATGGCGGCGAAGTCGTCGCCGTAGATCATGACCGCCACGTCCGACCGGACACCGGCGATCAACTCGTTGAACCGCATCTCGATGGGCTGGGTAAACTCGTAGTTGTTGCCCAGAAGGGTGGACAGGCGCATCTCCATGCCCGCGACCAGTTCAGCCTTCGGCAGGTCGGGCCTGGGCCAGTCGCGCCGCTCCTTCAGGATGACGAAGGTGTCCGAGATCGACGGGGGCATGGGGTCCGACGCGACCTCGGCCGTGCCGGTGCGGGTGAAGACGCGCTCGACCTGCGGCATGGCTTTCAACGTGCGTTCGACCTGGAACTGCATCGCCTGGCTCTGTTCGAGCGAGGTCGAGGGCACGCGCAGGGCCTGGACCAGCACATCGCCCTCGTCCAGTTGCGGCACGAACTCGCGGCCCAGGGTCAGGAAGGCGATCAGGCCGGCGAGAAGAGCGACGCCCGCGCCGGTCATCACCAGGCGAGGCCGGGCGATGGCGCGCTCCAGCAGGGGCTGATAGCGGGCCTTGGCGGCGCGGGTCAGCCGGGTCTCTTCATGATCCGCCTTGGGCTCCTTGACCAGCAGGGCGGCCATGGCGGGCACGAAGGTGAAGCTGAGGACGAAGGCGGCGGCCAAGGCCAGCATGACGGTGGCGGCCATCGGCCCGAACATCTTGCCCTCCACGCCCTCGAACATCAGCAGTGGCGCATAGACCAGCAGAATGATCGCCTGGCCGAAGGCGGCCGGACGCGCCATCTCGCGGGCCGAGGCGGCGGCGACTGACAGACGTTCGGCGGTCGTCAGGGCGCGACCCGCCTCCATTCTCTTCAGCCCGAGTCGACGCAGGGTGTTCTCGATCACCACCACGGCGCCGTCGACGATCAGGCCGAAGTCCAGGGCGCCGAGGCTGAGCAGATTGGCGCTGATGCCGAACCGGTTCATCGCCGAGGCGGCGAACAGGAAGCTCAGCGGAATGACCAAGGCGGTGATGATCGCCGCCCGAACATTGCCCAGGGCGAAGAACAACACGGCGACGACCAGCAGGGCGCCGAGCAGCAGGTTGTGCTCGACCGTGCGGATGGTCGCCTCGACCAGTTCGGTGCGGTCCAGTTCGGGCCGCAGGTTCACGCCGGGCGGCAGGCTGGGCGCGATGGCCTTCAGCCGTTCGCCGACGCGGTGCGCCACCTCGCGCGAATTCTCGCCCTGAAGCATCAGAGCCGTGCCGACCACGGTCTCGCGGCCGTCGGCGCTGGCCGATCCCAGGCGGGGGGCGCGGCCGATCTCGACCGTCGCCACGTCCGACACGCGGATCACCTGACCACCCCGGTTCAGGATGGGCGTCTGGGCCAGGTCGTTCAGGCTTTTCAGACGGGCGTCGGCGCGCACGATATAGGCCTCGCCCGCGCGGTTGACGTAGCCCGCGCCGGCGATGCGGTTGGCGTGCTCCAGCGCCTCGACCAGTTGCACCAGACCGACGCCATAGGCGGCCAGCCGGCTGGGGTCGGGGTGGACCGCATATTCCTTCACATAGCCGCCGAGAACGTCCACGCCGGCGACGCCCGGTACGGTCTTCAGCTGAGGCGCGACGATCCAGTCCTGGACGGTGCGCAGATAGGTGGCCTTCTCCTGATCGGTGACCAG
>CAYWDO010000143.1:0-6059 GCA_964456995.1 uncultured Brevundimonas sp. | reverse complement strand
AAATATCGCGCTCTGGTCGGCGACGACGTGGAAGTGTTCGACCGCTGCACCGAGACCATCATTCGCCAGGTCGGCGATATCGGCCGGATGGTGGACGAGTTCTCGTCCTTCGCCCGTATGCCGGCGCCGCGCTTCACCCGCGAGAACCCGGCCGAAATGCTGCGCGAGGCGGTCTTCGCCCAGCGCGTCGCGGCGGCGGACATCGGCGTCGAATTGGTCGAGCCCTTGCCTGCGGTCGTCCTGCAATGCGACGGCCGCATGGTCGGGCAGGCGCTGGCCAATATCCTGAAGAACGCGGGGGAGGCCGTAGCGGCCAAGCGGATGCTCGCACCGGTCGCGATTGGTGCGAACGGCATCATCGCGCGGCTGACGGTGGAGGGTGGGATAGCCACCTTCGCCATTGAAGACGACGGCATCGGCCTGCCGGCCAAGGATCGCGACCGGCTGACTGAGCCCTATGTCACGACGCGCGAGAAGGGCACGGGCCTCGGCCTGGCCATCGTCAAGCGTATCTGTGAAGACCACGGCGGCGAGCTGAAGCTGGCCGACGCGGAGACACTATCAGGCGCACGCGTGTGCCTGACCTTCCCCCTGACCCAAGACAGCAAGGCTGCTCACCGTGCCCCCGGCGCGGCGCGAGCGGCGGAGTAGAGAGGCGTCATGCGAAACACCGGTGCTGACATTCTGGTCGTCGACGACGAGGCCGACATCCGCGAACTGGTCTCTGGCCTGCTCGAAGACGAGGGCCATTCGGTCCGTGTTGCCGCCAACTCGGACGAGGCCCTGGCCGCTATCCGGGCGCGCAAGCCATCGCTGGCCGTGCTGGACATCTGGATGCAGGGTGGCGGTCTGGATGGGCTTGAGCTGCTGGATGTGGTCAAGGGTCTAGATGAGGACCTGCCGGTCGTCATGATCTCTGGCCACGGCAATATCGAAACCGCCGTCAGCGCCCTGAAGCGCGGCGCATACGACTTCATCGAAAAGCCCTTCAAGTCCGACCGCCTGGTGGTCGTGGTCGAGCGCGCGCTGGAAGCGGCTTCACTGAAACGCGAGAACCGTCGGCTTCGGACGCAGACCATGGCGCTGACGGGGTTGATCGGGAAATCGGCGGCGGCGCAACTGCTGCGCAGTACGATCGCGAAGGTGGCCCCCGCCAATAGCCGGGTGCTGATCTCCGGCCCTCCTGGATCGGGCAAGGAATTGGTCGCCCGTCAGATCCACGACGCCAGCCCGCGCGCCAAGTCCGAGTTCGTCGCCATTTCGGCTGCTGGAATGACACCCGAGCGTCTCGACGTCGAACTGTTCGGCGAGGAGGGGGGCGACGGGCGTCCCCGCAAGATCGGCGTGTTCGAACGCGCCCATAACGGCACCCTCTATTTGGACGACGTCGGCGACATGCCGCGCGAAAGCCAGAGCCGCATTTTGCGCGTCCTGGTCGAGCAGCGTTTCCGGCGCGTCGGCGGTGAACAGGATGTGCAGGTCGATGTCCGCGTCGTCACCTCAACCGCTCGCGACCTGAGGGTCGAGATCACCGAGGGGCGTTTCCGCGAGGACCTGTTCCACCGCCTGAACGTCGTGCCCATCCGCGTCCCGCCACTGTCCGAACGCCGCGAGGACATCAGCGAACTGATCGAGTATTTCGTTGAGAGCCTTGCCGCTTCGCAGGGTCTGCCGCGTCGCCGCATCGCCGAGGACGCTCTGGCGGTGCTGCAGGTCCACCCATGGCCGGGCAATGTCCGCCAGTTGCGCAACAACGTCGAACGTCTGCTGATCCTGGCCACCGGCGCAGCCGACGAACCGATCACCGCCGACATGCTGCCGCAAGAAGTGGCCTCGTCCAGCGGCGGCTCCTCGCTGGGTTCCGACCGCATTATCGCCTTGCCGCTGCGGGAGGCGCGTGAAGTGTTCGAGCGCGACTATCTAGCGGCCCAGATCATGCGTTTCGGCGGAAATATCTCGCGCACCGCCGCCTTCATCGGCATGGAAAGATCCGCGCTGCACCGCAAACTGAAGTCGCTGGGCGTCTCGCCCGCTCGCGGCGGAGACGACGAAGAGGGAGAGGGGGCCTGATGTCCAGGATCGCCTATGTCAACGGAACCTATCAGCCGCACAGCGGCGCGACGGTTCATATCGAGGATCGCGGCTTCCAGTTTGCTGACGGGGTCTATGAGGTCTGGTCGGTGTTCGACGGCAGGCTGGCCGATTTCCACGGTCATATGACGCGCCTCGCCCGCAGCCTGACCGAGCTTCGCATCCCGATCCCAATGACCGCCCAGGCCCTTGAGCGCGTGCTCAAGGAAACCATCCGGCGCAACCGGGTGCACAACGGCATCGTCTATCTTCAGGTCACCCGCGGCACCTCGCCCCGCGACCACGCCTTCCCGGCCGACACGCCGCCCAGCGTCATCGTCACCTCCAAGACCATCGATCTGGCCAAGGGCGAGGCATTGGCCGCCAAGGGCGTAGCCGGCGTGACCATGCCCGACATCCGCTGGGGTCGTTGCGACATCAAGACCGTGGGCTTGCTGCCCAACGTCCTGGCCAAGCAGGCGGCGCGCGAGAAGGGCGCCTATGAGTGTCTGATGTTCGATGAAATGGGGCTGGTGACCGAAGGGTCGTCCACCAACGCCTGGATTGTCGATGAAGACGGTCGCTTACGCACCCGCGACACCCAGGCCAATATCCTGAGGGGCATCACCCGGACGGCGATCCTGAAACTGGCCGAGGCCGAGGGCATCGAACTGGACGAGCGTCCGTTCAGCGTCGACGAAGCCAAGCGGGCCAGAGAGGTCTTCGTCACCGCCGCCAGCTCCTTCGTCATGCCTATCGTGTCGCTGGATGGGGCGAAGATCGCGGACGGCAAGCCGGGTCCGGTCGCCACGCGTTTGCGCGAGGTCTATCTTGAACAGGCGCGGCGAGAGGCCATTTAGGGCGTTGCCGCGACAGCGACGGCGCGTCTAAGGTTCTGATGCGGACCGACGAGTCCGCACCGGCCGATTTCAGCCGGCGAAAAAGAACCAAGAACAGGACCAACCTGCCATGTCGCAAGACAAACGACAGAACCTTCAAGACACCTTCCTCAACAGCGTCCGCAAGACCAAGACCCCGCTGACCATCTTTCTGGTCAATGGCGTCAAGCTGCAAGGCATCGTGACCTGGTTCGACAACTTCTGTGTGCTGCTGCGTCGCGATGGCCAGTCGCAGCTCGTCTATAAGCACGCCATTTCGACCATCATGCCCTCCGCGCCCGTGCAACTGTACGAGCCGGACGCTGAAGAAGACTGATTGACCTCCAAGCATATCGACCACACCGTTCCGCTGATCCGGGCGGTTGTCATCCATCCCGACCGCCGCTCGGACAGCCCTAGACTGGCCTCGGAGCGGCTTGAAGAAGCGGCGGGCCTGGCTCGCGCGCTGGACCTCGACGTGCGCGCCGAAGAGATCGTGCGCCTGCGCGCCACTACGCCCGCGACCCTGTTCGGTTCGGGCAAGGTCGAGGAACTGGCCGCCCTGGTTCGCGCCGCCGACGCCGAGGCCGTGGTCATCGACGACGACCTTTCGCCCGTCCAGCAGCGCAATCTGGAGAAGGCGTGGGAGGTGAAGGTCATCGACCGCACCGGCCTGATCCTCGAAATCTTCGGGCGACGCGCGCGGACCAAGGAGGGCCGACTGCAGGTCGAACTGGCCCGTCTGGACTATGAGCGCTCGCGTCTGGTCCGCACCTGGACCCACCTGGAACGCCAGCGCGGCGGCACAGGCTCGACCGGCGGTCCGGGCGAAACCCAGATCGAACTGGACCGTCGTCTGATCGCCGACCGCATCGTGCGCCTGAAGGCCGAACTGGAAGAGGTGCGCCGCACGCGCGGCCTGCACCGCAAGGCCCGCAAGAAGGTCCCGTTCCCGTCGGTTGCCCTGGTCGGCTACACCAACGCCGGCAAGTCGACCCTGTTCAACCGGCTGACAGGGTCTGAGGTCTTCGCCAAGGACCTGCTGTTCGCCACCCTGGACACGACCCAGCGCACTATTCGTCTGCCTCAGGGTCGTCCAGCCATCATCGCCGACACCGTGGGCTTCATCTCCGACCTGCCGCACGAACTGGTTGAGAGCTTCCGCGCCACGCTGGAGGAGGTGGGCGAGGCCGACCTGATCCTGCACGTCCGTGACATTGCTTCAGCCGACAGCGACGCCCAGGCCAAGGACGTCGAGGCGGTGCTGGAACAGATCCCGACGCCGGAAGGCAAGACCCGCCGCATCCTGGAAGTCTGGAACAAGACCGACTTGCTGGACGCCGATGTGCGCGAGGCCGTGCTGGGCCAAGCCGAACGCCTGGCGCGAGAGGGCAAGGCGGTCGCCGTCTCAGCCTGGACGGGCGAAGGGATCGAACCCCTGCGCGAAACCATCGCCGGCCTGATCGACGACGACCCCGAGACACGCCTGACGCTGCAACCGGACCAGGGCGAGGCCCTGGCCTGGCTGTACGAGAACGGCCGCGTGACCTTCCGCGACACCGACGCTGACGGCCGGACCTATCTGGTCGTACGGCTGCACCCGGCGGCCTTAGGGCGACTGGAGCGGCTCTATCCCGACATCGTCGACTGACGTCCAATGCATCTGATCGAGACCATCCTTTTCCTGCTTCTGGCCGTGGTGCTGTCGGGCTGGGTGGCGCGGATCACGCGTATCGCCCTGCCTCTAGTGCAGATCGCGCTGGGAGCAGGCGTGGTCTTGATCACAGGCGAAGCGGTAGATCTGCGGCCTGACATCTTCTTCCTGCTGTTTCTGCCGCCCTTGCTGTTTGTCGACGGCTGGCGGATTCCCAAAGAGGCGCTTTTCCGCGACCGGGTGGTGATCCTGGAACTGGCGCTGGGGCTGGTGGTCTTCACCGTCGTGGGCCTGGGCTTCCTGATCCACTGGATGATTCCAGCCATGCCGCTGGCGGTGGCCTTTGCGCTGGCGGCCATTCTGTCTCCGACCGATCCGATTGCGGTCTCGGCAATTGCCTCGCGGTCGCCGATTCCCAAGCGTCTGATGCACATTCTGGAAGGCGAGTCGTTGCTGAACGACGCGACCGGGCTGACCTGCATGCGGATCGCGGTCATCGCGGCCACGACCGGCGCCTTCTCTCTGACCAGCGCCGTTGGAACCTTCGCCTCGTTGGCGTTGGCGGGCGTGGCGGTCGGCGTGGCTGTAACCCTTGCTATCGGCTTGTTGAAGGGTTGGATCAGCCGTCGATGGGGTGAGGACGTCGGCGGTCAGATCCTGATCAGCCTGCTGATCCCGTTCGCCGCCTATCTGGCCGCTGAGGCCGTCCACGCCTCGGGTATTCTGGCGGCCGTGGCGGCCGGCGTGACCATGAGCTTTACCGAGCGTCAGGGCTCGGCCATGGCGGCGACACGTATCAGACGGGCGGTCGTCTGGGACACCGTGCAGTTCGTGGCCAACGGTCTGATCTTCGTCATCCTGGGCGAACAGATGCCGTCGATCATGGCGCGCGCCGCCGAGGTCATTCAATCGACCCATCACAAGGAGGTCTGGTGGCTGGCGGTCTATGTCTTCGCTATTGTCGCGGCGCTGGCGACCCTCCGCTTCGTCTGGGTGTGGACGTCGCTGAAGCTGACTCTGTTCCGCAAGCGCGGCAAGAACGCGCCGCCCAAGGTCGGTTTGCGGCTGGTGGCCGTCATGTCGCTGGCGGGGGTGCGCGGCGCCATCACTCTGGCGGGCATCCTGACCCTGCCGTTCGTGCTGGGCGACGGCACGCCCATGCCGGCTAGGAACCTGGCCATCTTTCTGGCGGCGGGGGTGATCATCGTCTCCCTGGTGCTGGCGACCGTGGCCTTGCCGCGGCTGCTGAAGGGGATCGAACTGCCGCCCGAGCCTTCGCATCTGGAGGAGGAAGACCGGTCACGCGTCGCCGCCGCCTCGGCCGCCATGCGCGCTATCGAAGATCGGCAGCACGCCATGGCCGAGGGCAAGAGCAACCCCGACCTTTATGCCGAGACGGCCGCCCGGCTGATGGAAGTCTATCGCCAGCGCATCGAGGCGCGCACCCATGTCGAGGG
>CAYWDO010000142.1:0-6068 GCA_964456995.1 uncultured Brevundimonas sp. | reverse complement strand
GCGATGGGGAAGTTCCACGGGGTGATGAGGCCATAGACGCCGACCGCCTGGCGATAGGTCTGGACCTCGACGCCGGGCCGGGTCGAGGCCAGGTTCTGGCCGTGCAGGCGCAGGGCCTCGCCAGCGAAGTATTTCAGGATGCGGGCGGCGCGGGCGGTCTCGCCGATCCCTTCGGCCAGGGTCTTGCCTTCCTCACGCGACAGCAGTTCGCCGACGGCTTCGCGGCGTTCCATCAGCAGGGTTCCGGCACGGTCCAGCACGTCGGAGCGGACCTCGGGCGAGGCCTCCGACCAGGCGGGGAAGGCTGCTTTCGCAGCGGCCACGGCGGCATCGACCTCGGCCGTCCCGCCTTGCGGCGTGCGGGCCACGACCTCGCGCACGTCCGACGGGTTCAGGCTCTCGGTCGGGCGGTCGGCGGCGACCTGTTCGCCGTTGATCCAGTGGCTGAGCGAAAGGGGCGCGGTCGTCATGCGGGTGATCCTTGGGCAGGCTTGATGGTGTCGTCGCCCGTGCCGGGCTGTTCCGACAGGGCATAGATGCGGGTCATCTCGACCCAGGTCTGGTGGGGGGCGAAGGGCAGGGGTTTCTGGAAGCTGCGCATCAGCGCATCCCAGGCCTGGACTTCAGGGTTGGCGACGTCACGGGCAAGTTTGGCGTCGGGGTCGTGGGCGTCGCCCTGTTCCAGGATCATGAACATCCGATCGCCGACCAGCCAGATCTCCAGTTCAAGCACGTCGTCGGCGCGAATGGCCTCGGTCACGGCGGCAGGCGGCCCGCCGGCCCGATGCCAGTCCCGATAGCGGGCGATCTGCTCGGCGTCGTCGTGCAGATCGACGGCGAAGCAGCGGCGGGTCGCGGTGGGGTTCACAAGGAACTCTCGCAAGGCGTTGACGGATCGGAAAGGACGCCTGTAAACATCATACATATGATAATAACGAGCCTGTTCGGGGAGGCAAGCCGTGATCCATCTATATGGCCAGACGATGAGTCGTCGCGCCTTGGCCGAACGCACCGGCGCGCTTTCGCAGTTCGCCGGGGTCAGACTGATGACCCTGGGCGACGGTGTCGAGCGCGGGGTGCGTCAGCTGGAGTTCCGCACGGGAACAGGCCTGCGCTTCACAGTCCTGATCGACCGCGCCATGGACGTCGCGGAGTGCGAACACAGCGGCCGCGCCGTGGGCTGGCATTCACCGTCGGGTTTCCGCCATCCGGGCCTGCATGAATACGAGGGCGAAGGCGGGCTGGGTTGGTTCCGCTCCTTCTCGGGCCTGATGGTCACCTGTGGCCTGGACCATGTCCTGTTCATGCACGACGACCCGGCGGATCACTATTTCTATGGGCCGAGGAAGACGGTCAGTTCGTCGCTGCACGGGCGGGTCGGGACCATCCCGGCCAAGCTGACCGGATATGGCGAGCGGTGGGAAGGCGACGACTGCATACTGTGGGCCGAGGGGGTGGTGCAGCAGTCGACCGTCTTTGGCGAAGACCTGCATCTGATCCGTCGTATCGAGGCCAGGGTCGGAACCGACGAGATCCGCCTGCATGACCGGGTAGTGAACCACGGCTTCTATCGCACGCCGCATATGTACTGTTACCACATCAACGTCGGCTATCCGGTGCTGGGCGAGGGCTCACGCTATGTAGCGCCGATCCGCGACGTGGTCTGGGCCTCTCATGCGGGCGACGATTATCGCAAACAGGGCGCCGGCTATCGCACCCTTCCGGCGCCGATCCTGAACTTCCACGAACAGGTCTGGCAGCATGACATGGCCGCTGATGCGGAGGGGCGGGTCAACGTCGCCCTGGTGAACGAGGCCCTCGGGTTCGGCTTTGAGGTCGAGACGTTGAAGTCGCAGTTCCCGGCCATGTACGAATGGCAGAATCTGCACGCCGGCCACTATGCGCTGGGCATCGAGCCCTCGACCAACCATGTGCAGGGCAAGGACTTCGCCCGTGACCGGGGCGAGCTGATCCAGCTCGAACATGGCGAGGAGCGGCGCTACGACAGCGTCTTCCGTATCCTGCCCGACGCCGCTGCTGTGGCTGACGCCGTGCGCCGGATCGAGGGCGTGCAGGGCCAGCCCGAGGACGAGTATCCCGAGCCTTCGGACGTCTATCCGTCGATCGGGGGGCGCTGAGATGGCGACGGACATGGATGGCAAGGTCGTTCTCTACACGGGCGCGGCCGGCGGGCTGGGCCTGCAGACGACGCTGCAACTGATGGGGCGCGGCGCGACGGTGGTGGCGGTGGACAACGACCCGGCCAAGGTGGCGGCGCTGCGAGAGGCGGCGGCTGCTGTTCCGACCGGGCGGTTGGTGGTCTCGACCGTCGACCTGTCGGACCTGGAGGGCTTTCGCGCCGAACTGAAAGCGCGGCTGGCCGAGGTCGGCGGTTTAGATGTCGTGATCAACAACGCCGCTATCTATCCGTCCAAGCCGTTCGAGGACTATTCGATCGAGGAGCATCAGGCGGTCCAGCGCATCAACGTCGATGCGGGGATCGTGGCGGTGCAGGAAGCCCTGCCGGAAATGCGAGCGCGCGGTTTCGGCCGCATCATCAACATCGCGAGCATCACCCTCTCGGGGGAGTGGGCCAATCTGTCGCCCTATGTGGCGTCGAAGGGCGCGCTGATCGGGCTGACGCGGGCCTGGGCGCGCGAGTTCGGTCCCTATGGCGTCACCGTCAACGCCATTGCGCCGGGCGCCTTTCCGACCGACGCCGAGGCCATCCACCCTGGCCCCGAGGGCTATGTCCGCCATGTGCTGGACAGCCAGGCCGTCAAACGCCGCGGTCATGTTGGCGACATCGCCCACGCCATCGCATTTTTCGCCGCCGACGAGGCGGGCTTCATCACCGGACAGACGCTGCACGTGAACGGCGGCTGGGTGATGAGCTGATCTTTCAAAGGGATTGAAGACAATGGGAATCCTTAGCGGAATCCGCGTGCTGGACTGCTCCATCGCCATGGCCGGCCCCTTCGCGGCTCAGCGCCTGGGCGACATGGGCGCCGATGTGATCAAGGTCGAGCCGACTACGGGCGAATGGCAGCGCCACGTCTCGGCGGGCGGGGCGCGCGGTAATCAGATCAACGTCTCCTTCCTGTCGCTGAACCGGAACAAGCGGTCGCTGGCCGTCGACCTGAAGGCGGCCGAGGGCAAGGCCCTGTTGCTGGAAATGGTGAAGACGGCCGACGTCTTCTTGCAAAACTATCGGCCCGGCGTCGCGGCCCGTCTGGGGGTGGACTACGAGACTCTGTCGAAGATCAATCCGCGGCTGATCTACGTCTCCATGTCCGGTTACGGCGAAGACGGTCCCTACCGGAACTATCCGGGCCAGGACCTCCTGTTGCAGGCCATGTCGGGGGCGATGATGTCGTCGGGATCGGCGGATCAACCGCCGTCGCCGGCCGGCCAGTTTCTGGTCGACGCCATCACCGCCTACACCGCCTTCGAGGGCGCGCTGGCGGCGCTGTTCCATCGCGAGCGGACTGGTGAGGGCCAGTTGGTCCAGATCAACATGCTGGACGCCATCACCACGATTCAGATGCAGGAGATGTCGGTCTTCACCGTCGGCGGCAAGCCGCAGACGCGCTCGGCCGAGCCCCACGCCCATAGCTATATTCGAGCGCCTTACGGCGTCTTCGCCACCAGCGACGGCTATATCTCCATCGCCATGGCCTCGTTGAAGACCCTGGGCCGCCTGATCGAGGAACCCTTCTTCGCTGAACTGGACGATGAGACGGACAGCTGGACCCATCGCGACGAGATCTACGCCTGCGTGCGTCGCAGACTGGTTAATCGCACCAGTGAGGAATGGCTGACCCTGTTCCGTGAGAACGACATCTGGTGCGGCCCGGTCTACGGCTATGCTGACGTGGTCGATGACCCGCAGATCAAGCACAACGGCACCTTCGTCGAATACGATCATCCGACCGAGGGTCGGGTGACGACGCCGGGCTTCCCGATCAAGTTCTCCAAGACCCCGTCCGCCATTGAACGCGGGGCGCCGCTGGTCGGCCAGCATACGCGTGAAATCTTGGGCGAGACCGGGCGTGATCCGGCCGCGATCGAGGCCTTGATCGCCGCAGGCGTGGTCCGCGCGGGATGACGACGCCTGCCTATCGCGGCCTGACCTGGGACCATCCGCGCGGCTATCGCGCGCTGGAAGCCGCGGCGGCGCGCGTCGATCCGGCGCGCGACGGCTTCGCCCTGAGCTGGGACCGTCATTCGCTGGAAGGGTTCGAGGAACGGCCCATTGGCGAGCAGTGCGACCTTTACGATCTGGTCGTGCTGGATCATCCGCACGTCGGCGAGGCGGTGGCGGCGGACTGCCTGATCCCGCTGGAGGACCTGTTCACCGCCGAAGAGATCGCCGGGTGGAGCGAAGCGGTTATGGGCCGCAGCCTGTCCAGCTACCAGTACGCTGGCCGTCACTGGGCCCTGCCTCTGGATGCCGCGACCCAGGTCATGGCCTGGCGACGCGAGGTCATGGAGCGCCCCCCGACAACTTGGGAGGCTGTGGCCGATCTGTCCGACAAGGGCGGTGTCGTCATGTCCCTGTCCGGTCCCCACGCGGCGCTCAGCTTTCAGTCGATCTGCGCCGCCCATGGCGCGACGCCGGTCGCGGATGGCGAGACCTTCATCGACCGGGCGGCCGGGCGCGAAGCCTGGACTTTGCTCTCACGATTGGCTGCGCGCAGTCCGAAGGCTCTGGGCACCCTGAACCCGATCGGCATTCTGGAACACATGAGCGCGCATGACGACGTGGTTTTGTGCCCGCTGGTCTATGGCTATGTGAACTATGCGCCGGGCGGCGTGCTGGGTTTTGCCGAAGCCCCGCGCGTCAGCGCCGACGGGCCGGTCGGCTCAATGCTGGGCGGCACCGGCATCGGCGTGTCGAAACACTGCGCGGTGACGCCGGGATTGTTGAACCACCTGCGCTGGCTGATGTCCGCAGAGGCTCAGTCGGGTTTTATTCCTGACCACGAGGGACAGCCGGCGCTGAGGAGCGCCTGGCGCGATACGGGCGTCAACGCGCGCTGGGGCGGCTTCTACGCCGACACCTGCGCTACGCTGGAGGGGGCGAGCCTGCGCCCGCGCCACGACGGCGCCATCGCCTTCCAGACCGCCGTGTCGCAGCGCCTGCGTCAGGGGCTGGAGGCCGGGGACGCCGCCGACGTCGTACTGAACCATCTGCAGGCGCTGTTCGTGCGGCATCGGCCGTGCGGCGCCGAAACCTGAGGACGAACGCCATGAGCGAAGACACCGAACTGCTGTTCGAAGTGGACGGCCATGTCGCCGTCATCACCCTGAACCGACCGCACAAGCTGAACGCCGTCACGCCCGACATGGCCAGGGCCATCGAGGCGGCCATCGCCGAGTGCGACGCCTCCGAGACCATCCGCTGCGTGGTCATCACCGGCGCGGGCGAGAAAGCCTTCTGCGCCGGGTCGGATATCACGACCCTGGATGACTACAAGACGCCCTGGCAGTTCCGAAACCGGGGCGATTATTGCGACGCGGTGCGCCTATGCCGCAAGCCGACCATTGCGGCGGTCAACGGCTATGCGCTCGGCGGCGGGCTGGAGACGGCGATGAGCTGCGACATCCGCATCGCCTCGACCAACGCCAGGTTTGCAGCGCCCGAGATCAAGCTGGGCTGGATCGGCGGCGGCGGCATGGCGGCGGGCCTGTCGCATTCGATCGGCGCGTCGAACGCGGCGATGATGATCCTGACCGGCGATCCGGTGGATGCGGAAACGGCTCTGGGTTGGGGACTGGTCACCGAGGTGACGGCGCCGGGCGATCTGCCGGCCCGCGCCCGCGCCATCGCCGAGGTCATCACCTCGCGTGCGCCCATCGCCGCTGAAACCGCCAAGCTGAACCTGAAGGCCGCCCACGCCATGCCCTACGAAAAGGCGGTGGAGTACGAGCGCGACCTGCAGACCATCTGCTTCGCCACCGAGGACGCGCGCGAGGGACGCGCGGCCTTCGCCGAGAAGCGCGCGCCTGTGTTCAAGTATCGCTGAGGATTACGAGATGAATCTCTCCCCCGCCGACATCCTGCC
>CAYWDO010000141.1:4826-6078 GCA_964456995.1 uncultured Brevundimonas sp. | reverse complement strand
CTGGAGCAGATCCGTCTGGAATGGTGGCTGTCCAAGACCCGCGAATGGCTGACCGTCGACAGCCCCTATGTCCGCACCCTGCTGGGCAAGGAAAGCCCCGAAGCCCTGTCGGCCCGCCTGATCGAAGGCACGAAGCTTGCTGATCCCGCCGTGCGTCGCGCCCTGTGGGAAGGCGGCCTGCCCGCCGTCCAGGCCTCGACCGACCCGCTGATCCAGTACGTCCTGGCCATCGACGCCGACGCCCGCGCCGTGCGCAAGGAATGGGATGACAAGGTCAAGGCCCCGACCGACCGCGCCTCGGAACAGCTGGCCGCCGCCCGCTTCGCCGCCTATGGCGACGCCGTCTATCCCGACGCCACCGGCACGCTCCGCCTGACCTATGGCCGCGTCGAAGGCACGGATGTTCCGGGCCAACGTATTGCCGCCTTCACCACCTTCGCCGGCCTGTGGGACCGCGCGACGGGGGCCGAGCCCTTCAACGTCGCGCCCAAGCTGCTGGCCGCCAAGGACCGCATCGACCCGAACGCGGTGATGAACATGGCCGTCTCGTCCGACACCATCGGCGGCTCGTCGGGCTCGCCCGCCGTCAACGCCAGGGGCGAGATCATCGGCGCCAACTTCGACTCCACCGTCCTGACCCAGCGCAACGCCTACGGCTATGACCGCAACGTCAACCGCAGCGTCATCGTCACCACCCAGGCCGTGACCACGGCCCTGCGCGACGTCTACGGCATGGATCATCTGATCGAGGAACTCGGGGTCAAATGACCGCGACGACCTTCCGTCCCGCCGCGTCTTCGGACGTGGCGGGGCTGCACCGCCTGATCGAAAGCGCCTATCGCGGCGACGCTGCCCGGGTCGGTTGGACCCACGAGGCCGACCTTCTGGGCGGCCAGCGCACCGATCAGGCCGAACTGCGCGACATCCTCGCCGACGCCTCGCGGGTCATCCTGCTGGCCGAGGTCGACGGGGCTCTGACGGGCTGCGTCCAGGTGGCGGACCAGGGGCAGGGTCTGGCCTACCTCGGCCTGCTGACCGTCGATCCGACGAGTCAGGCCGGCGGTCTGGGCCGCCGCCTGATCGACGCCGCCGAGGCCGAGGCGGTCGCCCGCTTCACTGCGACCCGCATGGAGATGACCGTCATCCGCCAGCGCACCGAACTGATCGCCTGGTACGAACGCCGCGGCTATCGCCTGACCGGCGAAACCCGGCCCTTCCCCCTGGACGACGAACGCTTCGGCCTGCCGCAGAC
>CAYWDO010000141.1:2230-4726 GCA_964456995.1 uncultured Brevundimonas sp. | reverse complement strand
TCAGACGTCGCGCATCTGCTTCTGGGCGGCGCTGAAATACTGCCAGCCGGTCCACAGGGTGATGAGGGCCGCCAGCCAGATCAGGGTGTCCGAGAACAGTTGGAAGGCGGGCAGGTAGTCGAACGGCAGACCCCAGCCGTCCCAGTTGCGGGCGAACAGCTGGCAGCCCAGGGCCACCATTTGCAGCGTCGTCTTCCACTTGGCGGCCAGGGTGACGGGCAGGGTGATGCGCCCGGCCATGGCTTCGCGCAGGGCCGAAACGGCGAACTCGCGGAACAGGATCAGGCCGCAGGGAATGATGATCTGCTGCACCGAACCCGAGGTCAGCACGCCCAGGATGGCGCCCGTGACCAGGATCTTGTCGGCGATGGGGTCCAGGATGGCGCCCCAGCGCGTCTCGGCGTTCCAGCGCCGCGCCAGATAGCCGTCGACCCAGTCGGTGGAGGCGGCGATGACGAAGATCCAGAAGCCGGTCCGGTACATGGCGAACTGGTCGTCAGGGCTCAGCCAGGCCGACAGGAAGGGGAAGCCGCTGGTGGCCCCGGCCAGCAACAGGAACATGACCACGCCCGCCGCCAGCCGCGCGCTGGTCAGGATGTTCGGAATGGGGTTGGCTTTGTGAGCAGTCATCATTTCGTCCATTGCAACGCCTGAGGGTGTGCCATGGTTCGCCGCCCGAGGCGAGGGCGGCGCATTCCGCTCCCGCCGCCCTCGGGCCTCAGTCCAGCCGCTCGAACCGCTTGGCGCCCGTCAGCTTGGACAGGATGCCGTCGGCGATGCCGAAGTGCAGGCCGCTGAGCACCAGGTCGCCCGCCGCCTCGCGCGCGGCGATCCAGGGGAAGGTGCGCAGGTTGTCGATGGACAGGCGCACCACGGTTTCTTCGGCCACCCGCTCGACCTGATCGGCGGGGAAGTCCTCGACCACGCGGCGCACGGTCGGGGCGGCCTGCTCGACCCAGGGGGCGACGAAGTCCTGGCAGTTGGCGGGCGAGCCGTTCAGCATGGCGTTCACGCCGCCGCAGAAGGCGTGGCCCATGACCACGATGCGTTTGACCTGAAGCACGTTGACGCCGAACTCCAGCGCCGCCGAGACGCCGTGCAGCTTGCCGTCCGGCTCATAGGGCGGGACCAGGTTGGCGACGTTGCGCACGACGAACAGCTCGCCCGGGGCGGTGTCGAAGATCAGGGCCGGATCGGCGCGACTGTCGGAACAGGCCACGACCAGGGTGTGCGGCTTCTGGCCGTGGACCAGGGCCTCGTATTCGGCTCGCTCCGAAGGCCAGCGGTTCTGGCGGAAGCGGTGGTAGCCGTCGGTCAATTCATCGGTCATGAGCGCCTTCCTAGACCGGCAGCGGTTGGCGGCTCAAGCCCTCAGTTCTTGTGGAAGAAGCCGTGGATGCGCTCGGCCAGGGGCTGGTTGATGCCGTCCACCTTGACCAGGTCGGCGACCGAGGCGCGGCCCACGCCCTTGGCCGAGCCGAAGGCGTGCAGCAGGGCCTTCTTGCGCCCCGGCCCGACGCCCTCGATCTCGTCCAGCGGGTTCTTCTTGATGTCCATGGAGCGGCGCTTGGCGTGGGCGCCGTTGGCGAAGCGGTGGGCCTCGTCGCGCAGCCGCTGGATGTAATACAGGGCCGGGCTCTTCAGCGGCAGCATGAAGGGCGGCTTTCCGGGCATGAAGAAATGCTCCTTGCCCGCATCGCGATCCGGCCCCTTGGCCACGCCGACGGCGGTGATGTCGTCCACGCCCAGATCCGCCAGCACCGCCAGCACCTCGGCCAGTTGCCCCGCGCCGCCGTCGATCAGCAGCAGGTCGGGGCGTTCCACCGCCTCGCCCGCCTCCTCGTCCTTGACCATCTTGCCGAAGCGCCGGCGCATGACCTCGCGCATCATGCCGTAGTCGTCGCCGGGGGTCAGGTCTTCGCCGCGGATGTTGAACTTGCGGTACTGGTTCTTGCGGAAGCCCTCGGGGCCGGCCACCACCATGCCGCCGACCGCATTGGTGCCCGAGATGTGGGCGTTGTCGTAGATCTCGATCCGCTCGGGCCGGGCGTCCAGCCCCAGGGCCTCGCAGACCTCGTCCAGGATCTTCGACGTGGCCGAGTTCTCGGCCATCTTGCGGCCCAGGGCCTCGCGGGCGTTGGTCAGGGCGTGATCGACCAGGCTCAGCTTGCCGCCGCGCAGGGGCCGGGCGATCTCCACCCTGTGCTCGGCCTTCATCGAGAAGGCGGCTTCCAGCAGTTCAAGTTCGTGCGGGCGGACGTTGGACAGGATCAGGCGCGGGATCGGCTTGTCCTCGTAGAACTGGCCCAGGAAGGCGGCGAGGATTTCGGGGTCGCTATCCGTCTTGTCCACGCGCGGGAAATAGGCGCGGCCGCCCCAGTTCTGACCCGCGCGATAGAAGAAGACCTGGACGCAGGCTTGCCCGCCCTCGGCGTGCAGGGCGAAGACGTCGGCCTCGGCCACGCCGTCGGCGTTGACGCTGTTCTCCATCGAAAT
>CAYWDO010000141.1:0-2130 GCA_964456995.1 uncultured Brevundimonas sp. | reverse complement strand
GTGTTCAGGGTGTGGTTGACCGCCCAGGTCGAGGCGAAGGGGCCGAAATAGTCGCCCGGAATGGTGTGGGCGCCGCGATGCTTCCGCACCTGGGGCGCGCGGTGGTCGCGCCGGATCATCAGCTCGGCAAAGGACTTGTCGTCGCGCAGCAGGACGTTGAAGCGGGGCTTCAGCTTCTTGATGAAGTTGGACTCGAGCAGCAGGGCCTCGGTCTCTGAGGCCGTGACCACCAGCTCCATCGCGCGGGTCAGGCTGACCATCAGGCCGATGCGCTGGGTGTGGAACCGCCCTTGCGCATACTGGACGACGCGCTTCTTCAGCGACTTGGCCTTGCCGACATAGAGGCAGGTCCCGTCCTCGCCGTACATGCGATAGACGCCGGGCTTGTCAGGCGCGCGACGGGCCTCGTCGGCGATCAGGTCGGCGGCCTGAAGCGGCAGCGGGGCCTCGGTGTCACCGGGAATGTCAGTCGTCTCGTCGGTCATCGCGCGGGATATAGGGTCAGGACCGGCGAACCAGAACCACGCCGCCGATCACCAGGGCGACTCCGGCGATGCGGCCCAGGTTCAGCGGCTGCTTCTCGACGCCCAGGGCGCCGAAATGGTCGAGCACAAGGCTGAGCGCCAGCTGGCCGGCGACCATCAGGGTGATGGTGGTGGCCACGCCCAGGCGCGGCACGCCCCAGGCGGCGGAAATGACGAAGGCGCAGCCGTAGAAGCCGCCCATCCAGGCCCACCAGGGCAGGGCCTTCATCGCGCCCACGTCCGGCCGGGTCTGCAAGGCCAGGGCCAGACAGCCCAGGGCAACCGTGCCGACCGCGAAGGAGATGAAGGCGGCGTTCACCGGCGACCCGACCGCCGTCATCAGCTTGGCGTTGGTCGGCCCCTGCAAGGCCGTGGCGGCGCCCGCCATGAGCAGGGTCAGGAAGACAAGGATCGGCGTCTGCATCGGCGGTCTCTACCAGTTCGGATCGGCGGGCGCGCCGCCGAAGATCTCGGCCAGCCGATCGCGGGTGGCGCGGGTCGTGTCCTCGGGCAGGGCGTCGGGGGCGAACCAGCCGATCTCCGCGATCTCGCCATGGCTGGTGCGCTCGGTCAGGTCGAAGGCGTCGATGGCGAAGACCAGGACGTGATCGCCCGGAAAGAAGCGCTCGTTGGAGTGGACAGAGATCAGGCGCGGCTCGCTCTCCGCGATCAGCCCCGCCTCCTCTCGCAGTTCGCGGACCACGGCGGCCTGGGTGGTCTCGCCCTTGTCCACCCCGCCGCCCGGCAGCCACCAGCCGTGCAGATAGGTGTGCCTGACCAGCAGCACCCGCCCCTCGGCATCGACCGCCAGCCCGCGCACGCCCAGGGTCATGCCCCGGTTCATCCGCGACCAGGCGAAGAAGAGGGGGCGGGTGAAGGGCTCGATTCGGGTGCGCCAGGGGATCATGGGGCGACGATAGGCTTTGGCGGGGCGGCTTGAACAGTCGCGCCTGTGCCTCTATTCGGACCTTTGAACAGGAGCCTTCCCATGCTGGCCATCGCCATCATCTTCGCCTTCATCGCCGTCATCGCCGCTGTGAACTTCTACGAGTTCGGCTCGGTTGACTGAATCCGCTCAAGGCGCGGGCGGGTTCGACTGGCGTCACGCCGGGGACCATGTCCGCGTCCTGTTGTCGGATGTGGCGGTCGATGTGCGCATCGGCCTGCACCCGTGGGAGCGGCACCCCGAGCGCCCCGCGCGGCTGATCGTCAATGTCGAGATGTTCGCGGCCTGGCCTTTGCCCAAGGCGGGGGCTGAAGGCGGCTTCATCGATTACGACCGGGTGCGCGATCACATCGCCCGCTGGCGTGGGCGTGACCACGTCGAGTTGCTGGAAACACTGGTCGAGGAGCTGATCGGCGTCTGTTTCGCCCTGCCGCCGGTCGAGGCCTGCCGGGTGCGGATCACCAAGCCGGACATCTTTCCCGAAGCCGCCGGCGCGGGCGTGGAAATCTTCCGCCGCAGGCCGGGCTGAATGAGCGAGCCCCTGAACAAGGTGGTGCTGATCACCGGCGCCGCGCGCCGCGTCGGCGCCGGTCTGGCGCGGGCTCTGGCCGAGGCGGGCTGGGACGTGGCCGTCCATCATCGCGGCGGGGCGGACGAGGC
>CAYWDO010000140.1:3963-6087 GCA_964456995.1 uncultured Brevundimonas sp. | reverse complement strand
CGGTCCTTGCCGTAGTGGTCCTGCACATAGTCGATCACCTCTTCCCGCCGCTCCTGGCAGAAGTCGATGTCGAAGTCTGGCATGGAGACGCGTTCGGGGTTCAGGAACCGCTCGAACAGCAACCCGAACCGCAAGGGGTCCAGATCGGTGATGGTCAGCGACCAGGCCACCAGAGAGCCGGCGCCGGAGCCCCGCCCCGGTCCGACCGGAATGCCGTGCAGCTTGGCCCATTTGATGAAGTCGGCCACGATCAGGAAGTAGCCGGGGAAGCCCATCTGCTGAATGATCCCGACCTCCCATTCGAGGCGGGTCCAGTATTCCTCTTCCGGCGCGGCGGGCGCGACCTGTTGCAGGCGGGCCTTCAGCCCCTCGCGCGCCTGGTGCGCCAGTTCGTCGAGCTCGGAACGACCGGCGCCGGTGTCGAAGCGCGGCAGGATGGGCGCCCGCGTGGGCACTAGGAAGGCGCAGCGGCGCGCGATGTCGATGGTGTTGTCGCAAGCCTCGGGCAGGTCCGCGAACAGCTGGCGCATGGCCTCCGCCGTCTTGAACCAATGTTCCCCGGTGATGCGGCGCCGGTCTTCCTGGCCGGTGAAGGCGCCGTCGGAAATGCAGAGCAAGGCGTCGTGCGACTTCGCCTGCGCCGCCTTGGCGTAATAGACGTCGTTGGTGGCGACCAAAGGCACGTCGTTGGCGTAGGCCCAGTCGACCAGGCCACGCTCGGCGACCGGCTCCTGCGGCAGACCGTGGCGTTGCAACTCTACATAGAAACGATCACCGAAGACGCGCTTCATCTCTTCGAGAGAAGATATGGCGTCATCGCGCTTGTTCTGGACGAACAGAGGGTCGATCGGGCCGTCGGGACCGCCGGACAGCAGGATCAGCCCCTCGGACTTATCCACAACCAGTCCCCAGGGCACGCCCGGCTCCGACATCTCGCCGGCGTCAAGATAGGCGGCGGACGACAGGGCGCAGAGGTTGAGCCAGCCCTGCTCGTTCTGGACCAGCAGGACAACGGTCGAGGTCTTGGCCCAACGCTCGGCGACC
Organism: uncultured Brevundimonas sp.; assembly: GCA_964456995.1. GTDB lineage: Bacteria > Pseudomonadota > Alphaproteobacteria > Caulobacterales > Caulobacteraceae > Brevundimonas. The sequence continues at coordinate 5,043 of CAYWDO010000140.1, read as the reverse complement.
TGGCCGCCGATGCCCAGCACAGGCAAGGCGCAGGCGACGATGGGCTGGACGCCCGCGTCCTTGGCGGTCTGGCTGAACTCCAGGGCGCCGAACAGGTTGGCGCGGTCGGCCACGGCGACGGCGGGCATGCCGGCGTCCGCCGCCATCTTGCCGATCTTGCTGGCCTTGATCGCCCCTTCCAGCAGGGAATAGGCGCTGCGGACCCGCAGATGGACAAAACCCTGACTGTTCGCCGTTTCCGCCAATACCCACTCCGCTGATCCCGAAAACCGGGACCTCTCATATCCGACCGCCGCGCGGCCGAAGTTTGATCATGCAAGGAGTCGATGCGGCGATCACGTCACCAGGAAAGACGCCTGCCAGATCATCCAGACGAAGCCGCCGCACGACGCAAGCGACAGCATATCCCTCACCCAACGCGACATCGGCTTATCCCCAGTTAGCGTGTTCCTGAAACGTTCTATATTCCCGCTTTGTTCTCATTGCAAGCGCCCGTAATCGCGCACAGCCATCCGTCTTCCCGGCTTGCGCGTATGTTGAAGAGAATGACCGGGAGTGTCCTATGTCGCGCCTTCTGCCTCTGATCGGCCTGATCCTGACGGCGGCCTGCTCGCCCAGCGAAGCGCCCGCCAGCACCGCGCCGCTGGAGCCCGTGCCGCCGGGCTATCAGACAGCCGTCTTCGCCGGCGGCTGTTTCTGGTCCAGCGAAAAGGCGTTCGATGGACTGCGCGGCGTGCGCTCGGCGGTGTCGGGCTTTGTCGGCGGCACGCGGCCCAACCCGACCTATGAGCAGGTGATCCGCGGCGGGACCGGCTATCGCGAGGCCGTGCAGGTGACCTTTGATCCCGCCGTCGTCAGCTACCGCACCCTGGTCGACCGCTACTGGCGCACCATCGACCCGACCGATCAGACCGGCCAGTTCTGCGATCAGGGCCCGTCCTATGTCACGGCGGTCTATGCCACAGAGGCCCAGACGGCGACCGCCCAGGCGTCTCGCACCGCGGCCCGGGCCGCGCTCGGCGCCAGGGGTTCGCGCTTCACCACCCCGGTCTATCCCGCCATGCGCTTCTGGCCCGCCGG
>CAYWDO010000140.1:0-3863 GCA_964456995.1 uncultured Brevundimonas sp. | reverse complement strand
GCGACGCCTGTGGTCTTGGCCAGTTCCCGCAGGGACTCGAACACCGCATGGCTGTTGGTCGGGTCGAGGTTGCCGGTCGGCTCGTCGGCCAGCAACAGACGCGGGCTGTTGGCTAGGGAGCGGGCGATAGCGACCCGCTGCTGTTCGCCGCCCGACAGCTGCGCGGGCTGGTGCAGGAAGCGCTCGCCCAGACCCAGGCTGGTCAGCAGGGCCTCGGCCCGGCGGCGCGCTTCAGCCTCGGAATGACCGGCGATGCGCATGGGCAGGGCCACATTGTCCCTTGCATCAAATTCCGGCAGCAGGTGATGGAATTGATAGACGAAACCGATCCGCGACAGGCGCAGACGCGTGCGCGCCCGCTCGTCCAGACCGCCGACGTCCTCGCCGTCGATCATGACCTGACCGCTGGTCGGGCGCTCCAGCAGGCCGGCGGCGTGCAGCAGGCTCGACTTGCCCGAGCCTGACGGCCCGATCAGGCCGACGACCTCGCCCGGCATGATGTCCAGATCGACGCCGCGCAGCACCGTCAGCCCGCCCGTAGCCGTCGGATAGGTGCGGGTCACCCCACGAAGCGACAGGGTCGGCGTGGCCGTGTTTAGCGAACTATTCAAAGCGAAGCGCCTCCACCGGGTCGATCCGCGACGCGTTCCACGACGGCGGCAGGCTGGCCAGACAGCTCATGAGGAAGGAGAAGACCGCCACCCAGGTCACGTCCCACGGATCGACCAGGGCCGGGATGCCGTCCAGCATATAGACGTCGGCGTTGAACAGCTGGACCCCGGTGACGCCTTCGATGAAGTGCTGGATCGAGCCGATGTTCAGGCAGAAGAGCAGGCCCAGCACGAGGCCGGCGATGGTGCCGCCGATGCCGATTGCCGCGCCCGAGATGAAGAAGATGCGCAGGATCGACGACGGGCTGGCGCCCACGGTGCGCAGGATGGCGATGTCGCGGGTCTTGTTCTTCACCAGCATGACGATGCCGCTGATGATGTTCATGGCGGCGATGGCGACGACCAGGCCCAGGATGATGCTCATGGCCACGCGCTCGACCTTCAGCGCGCCCCAGAAGGCGGCCAGCCGCGTGCGCCAGTCAGTGACGACGTTGCCCGCTCCGGCCGCCTGTTGCACCGGGGCCAGCATCTTCTCGACCTGATCCGGCTCGGCGACCTTCATCTCGATCACCTCCCAGACGCCTTCCTTGCCAAAGAAGAGCTGGGATTGTTCCAGCGGCATGAAGATGTAGGCGCGGTCGAAGTCGGCAGTGCCCGAACTAAAGATGCCGCCGATCCTGTAGGTCTTTTCCAGACCGCCCAGGTTGCCGAAGGCGCTGTCGGCCCCGGTCGGCGAATAGATGGACAGGGCGCTGCCCACGGTCAGACCCATCTGGTCGGCCAGAGCCTTGCCGATCAGGATGTTGTCGCCGCCATAGGCGCCCTGGCCGAAGGAAGCGCGCATTTCGGGCGTCAGGCTGTCATAGACGAACTTGGTCGAGGCCAGATCCTGGGGCCGCACGCCGCGCACGACACCGCCCGTCATCTGCCCGCCCGCCCGGAACATGGCCGGGGATTCCGTCAGCGGCGAAACCGAAACCACGCCCGGGACATCGCTGAGACGCTTCAGCGCCACCTCGCGATCAGGCGAGGTCAGCACCGGCCCCTGCACATACATATGCCCGTTGAATGACAGCATCCGCCCCAGCAGTTCGCTGCGGAAGCCCGCCATGATGCTCATCACGCTGATCAGCACCGCCACGGCCAGCATGATGCCGACGAAGCTGATGATGGCGATCAGGGCGACCCCGCCCTCCTTACGCTTGGCGCGCAGGTAGCGAAGCGCCAGCCCGATCTCCCAGGAGGAGAAGGCACCGGCGGGCTTTACGGCAGGCGGCGTGGAAGCCGTCGCGACGTCAGTCATTTCGTCAGCAGCTCCAGAGCGGCGTCCAGCGGCAGGGTTTGCTTCTCGCCCGTGGCGCGGCGCTTCAGTTCGACCACGCCGTCGGCCAGGCCCTTGGGACCGATGGTCAACTGCCACGGCACGCCGATCAGGTCGGCGGTGGCGAACTTGCCGCCGGGACGCTCGTCGGTGTCGTCGTAGAGGACGTCCTTGCCCAGGGCTTCCAGCTTGGACACGGCCTCTTCACAGGCGGCCGAGACGGCTTCGTCGTTGGCGCGCAGGTTGATCACCACCACGTCGAACGGGGCGACCGAGTCCGGCCAGATGATGCCGCCAGCGTCGTGGCTGGCCTCGATGATGGCGCCCATCAGACGCGACACGCCGACGCCGTAGCTGCCCATGTGGACCTCGGTGTCCTGACCGTCCGGGCCCGCGACCTTGGCCTTCATCGGGGCCGAGTATTTGGTGCCGAAGTAGAAGATGTGACCGACCTCGATGCCGCGCGCCGACAGGCGGTCGCCCTCGGCGGTCTGGGCCTCGAACTGGGCCGCGTCGTGCATTTCCTCGGTCGCGGCGTAGAGGGCGGTGCGCTCGTTGAAGACGCCTTCCAGTTGCTCGACGCTGAGGTTGTGGCCCGGCGCGTCCATCTCGACCAGCTTGCGGTCGCAGAAGACCTCGCTCTCGCCGGTCTCGGCCAGAACGATGAACTCGTGGCTCAGGTCGCCGCCGATCGGGCCGGTGTCGGCGCGCATCGGCACGGCCTTCAGGCCCAGACGCGAGAAGGTGTTCAGGTAGGCGGCGAACATGCGCTTGTAGGCGATGCGGGCCGAAGCCTCGTCCAGATCGAAGGAATAGGCGTCCTTCATCAGGAACTCGCGGCCGCGCATGACGCCGAAGCGCGGACGGCGCTCGTCGCGGAACTTCCACTGGATGTGGAAGAGGTTCAGCGGCAGGGCCTTGTACGACTTCACATAGGCCCGGAAGATATCCGTGACCATTTCCTCGTTGGTCGGTCCGTACAGCAGCTCGCGCTCATGACGGTCGGTGATGCGCAGCATCTCGGGGCCGTAGGCGTCGTAGCGCCCGGACTCACGCCACAGGTCGGCCAGTTGCAGCGTCGGCATCAGCAGTTCGACCGCCCCTGCCCGCTCCTGCTCCTGACGCACGATGCCTTCGATCTTGCGCAGGACGCGCAGGCCCAGCGGCAGCCAGGCGTAGATGCCGGCGGCCTCCTGTTTGATCATGCCCGCGCGCAGCATCAGCTGGTGCGACACGATCTGGGCGTCGGAAGGGGCTTCTTTGAGGGTCGGCAGGAAGTAGCGCGACAGGCGCATGGGAGAATCTCTGCAAAATCAGTCTGGCCCGAGGTTAACCGGGCGAATGGGGCGAAAGCTAGAGCGCAGGTCCGCGGCTGAAGTCCGGCAGCGGCATCCACCCCGTCCAGACGATGAAGACGATGAAGGCCCAGACGATGGCCGACACCCAGGTCGTGGTGATGAATTTCTTCTTCAGCTGGGGATTGGCGGGCGCGCCCCACTGGCTGCCGTCGGTCGGCGGCGTCTCGACCTGCTTGGACGAGCCCAGCGGCAGGATCGTGAACAGCACGATCCACCACGAGGTCAGATACAGCGCCACCAGGGTGAAGGGGCCAAGAGGCATCGGGGCATTCCATCCATCGGTTCGTGCGCCCTTCGCATTCCGCCCGCGTCAGCGGCAGGCTAAGGAAGGGCGCGAAACAAGGACGCCCTCATGCCACAGATCACCCTGGAACACTCCCCCCATTTCGACGGGACAGATTGGCGCGCCCTGGCGCTGGAAATCCATCAGCTGTGCGCGGGCTTGGTCGGCGCGACGACCCAGGCCTGCAAGACGCGCATCGTGCGCTGCGACGACCTGATCATCGCCGACGGCGACCCGGCCCAGGCCATGGTCCACTGCGACCTGCGCATCCTGACCGGACGGACGCAGGA
>CAYWDO010000139.1:0-6099 GCA_964456995.1 uncultured Brevundimonas sp. | reverse complement strand
TGGTGCGGGTGGCCGGGGTCGAACCGGCACTCCTCTCGGAACAGGATTTTGAATCGGCTAAGAATACTGCAATAATATTGAAAATATTGACTTTTTTCTATGTTTCAGAATCTGTGCGCTAATCTGTGCGCTAAAATTTCTGCCTGCAGATCTTGGCGATTGGGCTATTTGCTTCGCGAACCCGTGGCCGCGTCGGTAAGCTCCCCCTGTATTGGCGACCTGTCCCGGATGCGCTTCCGATGCCAGGCTAGCTGGTGCGGATTGCCGGTAAACCCGGCCAGTTCATAGGCCTTGGTGATCGAGCCGAAGCGGGCAGCCGCTCTGAGAGTTCCCTGCTGTACTCTCCAGCCATGATCCGCTTCAGGTGCTTGACGATGTTCGCTACGGTTGATCCGTCATTCGCGTGCTCCGCCCATCCGTCTGGATGCGCGAATTGCTCAAGACCCTCTATGAGCTGGAACCCCGCGTCGAGGTTCTGGACAGCGGCAAGCCCTTCTACGCCTATCAGCACGGCGCCACGATGCTGGCCTTCCACCACGGCCACGGCCGGAAAAAGGAAACGCTCTCGGCCTACTTCGCCGCAGCCTTCGGCGTCATGTGGGGCGCAACCCGATACCGCTACGGCCATTCCGGCCACTATCACCATGAGGTGGTGGTGAAAGAGGAGCCGGGCATGAAGTGGACGCAGCACCCGACCCTGGCGCCGAACGACAGCCATTCAGCGCGCGGCGGCTATGTGGCTCAGCGCCAAGCCTGCGCCATCACCTATAGCGACAAGACCGGCCGGGTTTTCGAAACCGTGGTCACGCCCGAGATGCTGACGGACGACTTTCGCGCCGCCGCCTGATTCGCCGCCTGAGAACAAAACCAGCACGTAGTGTGCCGTAGATGTGCCGCAGCGTTCGCGTTTTGTGTCGGAACAGGGCGGAACCCCGCGCCTCGCCAGATCGGCCAATCCCCGGAAAACCCCGGAAAAGCCTTGGTGCGGGTGGCCGGGGTCGAACCGGCACTCCTCTCGGAACAGGATTTTGAGTCCAGCGCGTCTACCAATTCCACCACACCCGCACAGGCATGTCGCGGGAGGGTCCTAACGCGAGCGTCAGCCCATTTCAACGATGAATCGGCGGAGCCAATCTCTCGTTGAGTGGTCGTCACCCTAACGAGTCGCGGTTGGGGAGCGGGAAGTGACGGCGCCCTCTTAGGGTTAGTGGTGTCCATAAGGCGGATTCCCGCTCTCTTCGTCGGCTTAGGACGCCGAACGTTGATGGCCGAGGCATCGATCATATTTTTGATGTGGGAGGCGTAGTATTTCTCGATCATCTCGACGCTTGTGCGGCAGTTCTTGGCGATCTGATAGATGTCAGCGCCTTCCATGAGGCGCATCGAAATGTAGGTGTGCCGTAGGCTGTAAGCGGTCCGAACCTGGCCATCCCGATCTCGTTTGAGATCCAACTCATTTAGTACCGCGTTCAGAAGCTCGCGCGGTGTGCAACCAAAGACCTTGTCGGTCGGTTTTGGGGCTCTCTCTCCGGGAAGCGTGTTGCGTTGAACTAGACGCCGAAACGGCTGCACGGCGCCTGGCATGCTTTTGCAGTAGCCGACGCCACGCTTGCCCCGAACCTCGATCTCCAAGATGCGCTGGTTGGAGTCCTCGTCGAGGACGACCTCAACATCCCGGAACTCCAACCGGCCTGCCTCGTCAGGTCGCAGGCCCGTGTTGACCATGAAGAGGACGTAGTCATGCAGCCGCTGGCTTTCGAAAGCCCAACGCCCTCTGTTGTGGCGCGGATTGGCGGCTCGTTCGCGGGTGGCCTCATAGAGAAGTTTGTATTCCTTTGGCGAGAACCACGCGCGATGAACGATCTTTCCTGATGTTTTGTAGGGGGTTGAAAGGTCGGGAAGTATGGTGATCCAGCCATGCCGATTGGCGGTCTTTAGAACCTGTCGCAGCGTGACGATCTCATGGTGAAGAGTCGTCCGTGCCGGTCGCTTTGGCTCCCCGGTTTTAGGGTCCAGGCGCGATGTCATCCTGTGAACCCTGTACTCCTGCACGACGCCGGGGGTGATCTCGCTGAGCAGTTTGTCGCCGAGGAACGGATATAAATGAACCCTCAGTCGGTCGCTGTGACCCTTGACGTACACAGGGTTCCGCTCTCCTAGAGTTATCGCCTCATACTCCACCACGAACCGATCGCCCGCTTCGCGAAATGTCTTGCCGGAGCGCTTGGGCGCGATGCCGCCGCCGAAGCGATGTTTGCCCTGAAGGGTGAGGTACCAATCCTCTGCAAAGTCCTTCGCCAAGGCGAGGCTGTCTTGCTTGGTCGTGCTCCGAAACTGACGACCGCCTACGGACGCGGAGCACTGCCAATGCGGACTATTTGTCCGCCTGAAGACCTGAACTTTGCCGCCAAGGAGCGCGTGTCGAGTGGTCATCGACAGGGGCCTCCGATTGCGCTGATTGCGCTAGCACTGCGCTAGGCGCTTGCTGTTCGATGAGGCTATAAAAATGCTTTAAAAGCAATGTTGAAGCAGTAAAACTAGCGTGAACTCAAAGGCTTTTGAATCCAGCGCGTCTACCAATTCCACCACACCCGCACAGGTCTGGGAGGCGCGCAATCTAGCGGGGGAATTCCTCGGGTCAATCGCTGTGTTCGTCAGTCGGGTCGATTGCACGAACCGCAGACCGATCAGGCTTCTAATGAAAGCTGGCTTTGAATTTGTAGTCGAAGCGGACGATCCGCAAGCCGGTCTTGCCGTCCTCGGGTATCTCGAAGCGGGCGGTCATGGTGGAGGCGACGGCGGCGGGGCCTACGCCCCTGCCCGGGGGCGTCTCGCCTTCAACCCAGCAAGAGGAGGGGCGGCCGTCCGCGTCAATCAGACAGCCGAGGCGCGCCTCGGCTTCGACGAAGCGAAACTTGCCGAAGCGGGGCGGCAAGACGGCAACGGGAGGCTGGGCCCAACGGGTGGCGGTTTCCGCCAATCGGGGCAGACGATCATGTTCGCCGACGAGCGGTTGATTGCACGCCTGAAGAACATCCCAGACGCCGGCGCCGTCTGAAGGCAGAGGCAGGACGTAGCCTGCCTCCTCGCCGGTGGTCAGGATGCGCAGATTCAGTTCGCCGCCGTCAGCGAGAAGGCGGGCGATGCGCGCCGGCTCGGGCGGCGAGGCGATGGGACTGCCGGGCGCAGCGGCCCAGGGCTGGGTTTCAGGCCCGATCTCGCCCAGGGTCATTTCCATTCGCCGCGTTCGGCTTTCGGCAGGCGGCAGGCCGTTGAGGATCACGTCCAGCCGCCCATCCTTGCAGCGCACCAGCAGGGCCTGACCGGAGGCCCACGCCGCGCTGGCCACCCTGCCGTGGTCGGCGTGGTTGGTCATGTCCCAGGTGTCGGCTTCAGCCTCGGCCGACTGGCCGCCCAGGGCCATCGCCGCGAGCGTGATGATCACGCTGCGACCTCGATCACGAAGGCGTTGGTTATGGCTTGCGGCGACATGGGTGGAGCTCCCCCTCCGAACGCCGTCAGCCCGACCGGGGTGACGGCGTGTAGCTCTGGATCAGGCGGGCGCGACCGTCTGTTCGATGGCGCCGAAGATGGTGTGGCGCCCGTCGTCCAGCATCTCGATGCGGACGGTGTCGCCGTGCTTGAGGAAGGGGGTCCTGGCTTCGCCGGTCAGGATGGTCTCGACGGTGCGGACCTCGGCGATGCAGGAATAGCCCAGACCGCCGTCGGCCACCGGCTTGCCGGGGCCGCCGTCGGCGTCCTTGTTCGACACCGTGCCCGAGCCGATGATGGACCCGGCGATCAGGGCGCGGGTCTTGGCCAGATGGGCGATCAGAACGCCGAAGTCGAAGGTCATGTCCACGCCCGCGTCGGCCTTGCCGAAGTCGGCGCCGTTCAACTGGACCAGAAGCTCGCCCGACAGCTTGCCGTCCTTCCAGCGATCACCGAGTTCATCCGGCGTGACGAAGACCGGCGACAGGGCGCTGGCGGGCTTGGACTGGACGAAGCCGAAGCCCTTGGCCAGTTCGCCGGGGATCAGGTTGCGAAGTGACACGTCATTGACCAGGCCGACCAGACGGATCGAAGCCAGGGCCTCGTCGCGCGTGGCGCCCAGCGGCACGTCGCCGGTCACGACCACGATCTCGGCCTCCAGGTCGCAGCCCCAGGCCTCGTCCTTCAGCGGGATGGCGTCGCGGGCGCCCATGAATTGGTCGGAGCCGCCCTGATACATCAGCGGGTCGGTCCAGAAAGTCGCGGGCATCTCGGCGCCGCGCGCTTTGCGGACCAGTTCGACGTGGTTCACATAGGCCGAGCCGTCGGCCCACTGATAGGCGCGGGGCAGGGGGGCGGCGGCGTCGCGCTCATGGAAGCGGCCGCGCGGCACGGCTTCGTGCTCCAGGCTCTCGGCCAGGGCCCGCAGCAGGGGCTCGCACCGCTCCCAGTCATCCAGCGCCGCCTGCAGCGTGGGGGCGATCAGGAAGGCGTCGGTGAACCAGTTCAGGTCCCGGGAGACGACGACGAGGCGGCCGTCACGGCCGTGCTTGAGCGAGGCGAGTTTCATGAAGCGAAGCTAGTCCGCGTTTGAGCGCTTGGAAAGCGGTTGAGTCGTCATCCTCAATCCCATTCTCGTCATCCTCGGCCTTGTGCCGAGGATCAGATACGCGCCCGGAGGCGATGGGACGAAAGGTCGGAACGGGGCTCTTCACAGGGCGACCGAGACGCTTCTGGATCCTCGGCACAAGGCCGAGGATGACGGTGAAAGATTTCAGTGCGCTACGCCGGGGGGCGAGATCACGGCGCGGGCTTCGGCCCCGGTGCGCAAGGCCGGATCGCGCACCTCGACTTCGACGGCGATGGCGCCTGCGGGATCATGCGCCCACAGATAGCGACGCTCGATCTCGACGGCGCGGCCGGACGGGGCCACGCCCTCATAGACGTCGCCCCAGGGGGTGATGGCCTTCATCTCGACCCACAGCAGGCCGCAGGCGGCGTCCAGTTCCTCGATGGCCATTTCCGACAGTTCGTCGGCGTGCGGGGCGGGGGTGTTGGGGGTCACAGCCATCGGCGGACCTTTCCTTGATAGGCCTGGTATTCGGCGCCGAACTTGGTGCTCAGATAGCGCTCTTCACGCTGAATGACGAAGCGGTCCATGACCATCAGGCAGGGGACCAGAAGGGCCAGGGCGACCGGGCTGTCCATGGCCATGGCGAATCCGGCGTAGGTGATGGCGAAGCCGACATAGATCGGGTTGCGGCTGAACTTGTAGAGGCCCCCGGTGGCCAGGGCCGTGGTCGGCTTCCACGGCTCGGGCGGGGTGCCCAGACGGCGGAAGGTCCCCGCCGCGATCCCGTCCAGCAGCAGGCCGGCGATCACCAGAACAAAGGCCAGGCCGCGCCGCAGACTGACGTCGAGCCCCAGCGACGGCTCGCTGACCAGCTGCCCGACGCCGTAACCGGCCAGCAGGAAGCCGAGATAGATCAACGGCGGCGGGGCGATGACGCCGGGATGGTCGCGTGTCGTCATATCGTCTGCCCCGTCGGCGCGGTGAAGTCGGAGGTCGGGGCGTCGCCGGTGTTGATCACTTCCGAGGGCTCGAAGATCATCACCTCGGCCTCCTCGTCGGCGGCGGTGCGGTGTTCGACGCCGCGCGGCACGACGATAAACTGGCCGGGCTCCAGGGTCTCGATGCGGTCGCGGAACTCGACCCGGAACCGGCCCTTCCAGACCAGAAACATCTCTTCGGCGTCGGCGTGGCTGTGCCAGGGGAAGACCCCCTGCACCTTGACCAGCCGCACGTCCTGACCGTTCAACTGGGCGGCGACGCGCGGCCGCCAGTGGTCGAAAAAGCCGCCGAACTTCTGCGCCAGATCGACGACCTGTCCGGTCATCGCGAGGCGTCTTCGTCGGCGTAGATGGCGACGCGCGACGTGCGGCCCGAACCGGCCTCGCCGCGATACATGCCCGAAGTGTTCATCGAGAAGGCGACCGCGCCGTCCTGGCCCATGACGATGACGCCGCCGCTGCCGCCGATGGCCCCGACCTCTGCGATCTCGGCGTCAGCGGCGGCCTGAACCCCCATGCCCGTCGAGGTGCGCGAGC
>CAYWDO010000138.1:2767-6107 GCA_964456995.1 uncultured Brevundimonas sp. | reverse complement strand
AAGGCGTCCCGGCGGGTTGCGTCGCAGCATGGACGGCGGCATAAGAGCGCCTCGTTTAGAGGTTTTCCTTTGTCCCACCGCGCCGCCACTGCTGCGATCCTGAGCCCCGCGAAAGCGGCTGCGGATCTGCGCCTGCTGTCGCTGGGCCTGCTCCTTCTTATCGTATCGCTCATTCCGCTTAGCCGAGCGGTGTGGATGCCTGCGATCTGACCTAACCCCGTCAAAATCGCCCGGCTTCACCCCGCTCCCTCCCGGCAGCGGGGTTTTTCATGTGCCCGACACCGACCCCATAGGTAGAAGCTTCTAAAAATCCGATGACCAACTCGTCCGACAGCAAAAAACAACCCAATGCGCGCAGTTCCGCCGTCACCCAGGGGCCGACCCGGGCCGCGGCGCGCTCCTATCTGCGCGCCGCAGGGATGCAGGACGCCGACTTCGACAAGCCGATGATCGCCATCGTCAACACCTGGTCGACGGTCACGCCCTGCAACATGCACCTGGACCGGCTGGCCAAGGACGTGCGCGCCGGGATCATTGCGGCGGGCGGTTATCCTGTCGACTTCAACACCATCGTCGTCACCGACGGCATCTCCATGGGCACCCAGGGGATGAAGGCCTCGCTGATCAGCCGCGAGGTCGTCGCCGACTCCATCGAGCTGGCGGTTGAGGGGCATCAGCTGGACGGCGTCGTCTGCATCGTCGGCTGCGACAAGACCATCCCGGCGGCGGCCATGGCCCTGGCGCGGATGGATATCCCCGGCCTGGTCTATTACGGCGGCACCATCCTGCCCGGCCGGATCGGCGAGAAGGAGGTCTCGGTCCAGGAGGTGTTCGAGGCCATCGGCGCCCACGGCGCCGGCGCCCTGTCCGACGAGGGCCTGAAGGCGGTCGAGAGCGCGGTCTGCCCCGGCGCCGGCGCCTGCGGCGGTCAGTTCACCGCCAACACCATGGCCATGGCCCTGTCGATCATGGGCATCAGCCCCATGGGCGCCAACGACGTCCCCGCCGTCGATCCCGGCAAGGGCGCGGAAGGCGAGCGCTGCGGCCGCCTGATCGTCGAGCGCGTGTTTGCCGGCGACACCGCCCGCAAATACATCACCCGCGCCAGCCTGAAGAACGCCGCCGTCGCCGTCTCGGCCTCGGGCGGATCGACCAACGCCGTCATGCACCTGACCGCCATCGCCGCCGAGGCCGGCGTCGACTTCGGCATCGAGGACTGCCACCAGGCCTGCGTCGAGGCCCCGGTCATCTGCGACCTGAAGCCCGGCGGCCGCTTCCTGGCCTCGCACCTGTTCGCGGCGGGCGGCACCCGCCTGGTCGCCCAGCGGCTGGCCGAGGCCGGGAAGATCGTCAACACCCCGACCGTCACCGGCCGCAGCCTGTTCGCCGAAGCCGCCGAGGCCGAAGAGACGCCGGGCCAGCAGGTCGTCACCAGCATGGACGCCCCCGTCATGGCGCGCGGCTCCTACGCCGTCATCTATGGCGACGTGGCCCCCGAAGGCGCGGTCATCAAACTGACCGGCCACAAGGTCGACCGCTTCGAAGGCCCGGCCGCCGTGTTCGACTGCGAGGAAGACGCCTTCCACGCGGTTCAGGACGGTTCAGTCGGCGAAGGCGACGTCATCATCATCCGCTACGAAGGCCCCAAGGGCGGTCCCGGTATGCGCGAGATGCTGCAAGTCACCGCCGCACTGAAGGGCCGCAAGATCGAGAACGTCGCCCTGCTGACCGACGGTCGCTTCTCAGGCGCCTCCTACGGCTTCGTCGCCGGCCACGTCTCGCCCGAAGCGGCGGCGGGCGGCCCGATAGCCCTCATTCGCGATGGCGATCCGATCGTCATCGACGTCACCAACCGAAGGATCGACGTGCTCGTCGATCTGGAGGCGCGCCGGGCGGACTTCGCCCCCAACCGGGTCCGTCCGGCGCAAGGCGTTTTCGCGAAATACCGCGCCGCCGTCGCCTCCGCCTCGCAAGGGGCCGTGACCATCCCCAATCCGCCGCCGGCTCAAACGCCCGCGACCTATTCCAACGCCCCCATTTCTGAGGACGCCTGACCCATGGCCATCACCATCTACACCAACGACGACATCAAGCCGGGCGCCATCGCCGGCCAGCGCATCGCCGTCATCGGCTATGGCTCGCAGGGTCGCGCCCACGCCCAGAACCTGAAGGACTCGGGCCATGACGTTGTCGTCGGCGTGCGCCAGGGCGGCACGGGCTGGAAGCACGCTGCGGCCGACGGCGTCCCCACCGCTGAACCGGCCGAGGCCGTTCGCGGCGCCGACATCATCGCCATCCTGACCCCGGACATGGTCCAGAACGAGGTCTATCGCGACATCATCGAGCCGAACGCCAAGCCGGGCGCCGCCCTGCTGTTCGCCCACGGCTTCTCGATCATCTACGACCGCATCAAGCCGCGCGACGACATGGACGTCATCCTGGTCGCGCCTAAAGGCCCCGGCGATCTGGTCCGTCGTGAGTTCGCACGCGGCCGGGGCGTCCCCTCGCTGTTCGCCATCGAGAAGGACGCGACCGGCAAGGCGCGCGACCGCGCCATGGGCTACGCCAAGGGCATCGGCGGCGCGACCGGCGGCCTGCTGGAAACCTCCTTCCGCGAAGAGACCGAGACCGACCTGTTCGGCGAGCAGGCCGTCCTGTGCGGCGGCGCCAAGGAACTGGTCATGTCGGGCTTCAACACCCTGGTCGAGGCCGGCTACCAGCCCGAGATCGCCTACTTCGAATGCCTGCACGAGCTGAAGCTGATCGTGGACCTGTTCTACGAGGGCGGCATCTCCAAGATGCACCACTTCATCTCGGAAACGGCCAAGTGGGGCGCCGTCGCCTCGGGCCCGCGCGTCATCAACGACGAGACCCGCGCCCGCATGAAGGAGATCCTGACCGAGATCCAGAATGGCGCCTTCGCCAGGAACTGGATCGCCGAAAACGAGGCCGGCAAGCCGCAGTACGCCGCCTGGCTGAAGGCCGACAGCGAATCCCAGATCGAACAGACCGGCGCACGCCTGCGCGAGCGAATGGCCTGGCTGCAGACGGCCAAGTCCGAAGCCGCCTGAACCTGCTGAAAGCATAGAGTGATCGTGATGAGCGCCGCTGCGCCCGCCTTGAAGACATCCCCCGACGCCGCTCCCCAGAGCGGCGCCCGCCTGCTGGTCTCCACGCTGGAGCGGCTGGGGGTGGATGTCGTCTTCGGCTATCCCGGCGGCGCCATCATGCCCATCTATGACGCCCTGACCGGCACGGGCCTGAAGCACATCCTGGTCCGTCACGAACAGGGCGCGGCCTTCGCCGCCGACGCCTATGCCCGCGCCTCGGGCAAGGTCGG
>CAYWDO010000138.1:0-2667 GCA_964456995.1 uncultured Brevundimonas sp. | reverse complement strand
CGTCCCGGTCCGGTCCTGGTCGACCTGCCCAAGGACGTCCAGTTCGCCACCGCCGTCGCCCCGTTCGGCTTCAACCTCCCCAACGAGACGATCCCGCTGAACCACGACGCGATCGCCGAGGCCGAACGCTTCATCCGCGCCGCCGAGCGCCCGCTGATCTACGTCGGCGGCGGGGTCAAGATCGCCAAGGCCACCGAGGCCGTCCGCGCCTTCGCCGAGGCCACCGGCATCCCCGCGGTCGCGACCCTGAACGCCCTGGGCACCATCGCGACCGACGCCCCCGGATTCCTGGGGATGCTGGGCATGCACGGCACGCGCGCCGCCAACGAAGCGGTCCAGTCGTCCGACCTGCTGATCGTCCTGGGCGCCCGCTTCGACGACCGCGCCACGGGCAAGCTGGCCGAGTTCGCGCCCCACGCCCGCGTCGTCCACTTCGACATCGACGCCTCCGAGATCGGCAAGCTGCGCGAGACCCATGTCGCGGTCGCCGGCGAACTGAAGCCGGGCGTCGAGGCCCTGACCGCCCGCATGGCGACCGCCCCTCTGGCCATCGACCCCTGGGTCATCCGCTGCGCCTCGGCCGCCACCCAGCACGCCGCCCGCTATGACGCGCCGGGCGAAGGCGTCTATGCGCCCGCCCTGCTGAAGCAATTGTCCGAGGCCGCTGGCGACCGTTTCGTCGCCGCCTGCGATGTCGGCCAGCATCAGATGTGGGCCGCCCAGCACTGCCGCTTCTCGCGGCCGGAAGCCCACATCACCTCGGGCGGTCTGGGCGCCATGGGCTTCGGCCTGCCCGCCGGCCTGGGCGCCAAGCTGGCCGACCCCTCGGCCACGGTCGTCACCATAGCCGGCGACGGCGGCTTCATGATGAATATCCAGGAGCTGGCGACGCTGAAACGCTACGGCGTCGCCCTGAAGATCGTCCTGCTGGACAACTCCTCGCTGGGCCTGGTGCGCCAGTGGCAGGAGCTGTTCTTCCAGGAGAACTATTCCGAGGTCGATCTGTCCGACAACCCGGACTTCGTGAAGGTGGCCGAGGCCTTCGGCATCGAGGCTTTCCGCATCGACCGTCGCGATCAGGTCGAGGCCGGCATCGATCGCCTGCTGGCGGCCGACGGCCCCTGCCTGGCCCACGTCATCATCAACCCCAAAGAGAACGTCTGGCCCCTGGTTCCGCCGGGCAAGAACAACGCTGAAATGATGGAAGGCGCATGACCATGAGCGACACCATTCACATCCAGATCGACCGGGCCGACGGCTCGCTTCAGCGTCTCATCGGCCTGGTGGAACGCCGCGGCTTCCACATCGACGGCATGAGCATGGCCGACGAAGGGGTGTCCCGCCGCATCGCCCTGACCGTGCGCGGCCGCGACGCCGCGCGCTCCATCGACAACCTGGGTTGCCAGATCGACCGCCTGTTCGGCGTCGCTCGCATCGGCGCCCCTGCCTACCAGTCCGAGGCCGCCTAATGTCCCGAGTAGAACGCGTATCCAGAACCGCCGAAATCGCGGCGACCGATCCCAACCGCGTCATCATCTTCGACACCACCCTGCGCGACGGCGAACAGGCCCCCGGCTTTTCCATGTCGGCGGAATCCAAGCTGAAGATGGCCCATGTCCTGCGCGACCTGGGCGTGGACGTGATCGAGGCCGGCTTCGCCGCCGCCTCGCCGGGCGACGAGGAATGCATCCGCCGCGTCTGCGGCGAGATCGAGGGCCCGGTCTTCGCCTCGCTGAGCCGCGCCAACGAGAAGGACATCGACGCCTCGTTCCGGGGTCTGTCGCCTGCGCCCAAATCGCATCGCCGCTGCCACGTCTTCCTGGCCACCAGCCCGATCCATCGCTCAGCCAAGCTGCGGATGAGCACCAACGAGGTTCTGGCCACCATCTCGCGCACGGTGGAATACGCCGCCTCGATGTTCGACGACGTCGAGTTCTCGGCCGAGGACGCTTTTCGCACCGAGCCGGAGTTCCTGGCCGAGGCCCTGATGGCCGCCGCCGACGCGGGCGCCCAGACGCTGAACGTGCCCGACACCGTCGGCTACGCCACGCCGGAAGAAGTGCGCGCGCGCTTCGCCTATCTGGACGGCGTCATCCGACCGCGCCACGCGGACGTGATCTTCTCCTCCCACGCCCACAACGACCTGGGCCTGGCCGTCGCCAATTCCCTGGCCGCCGTCGAGGGCGGAGCGCGTCAGATCGAGGGCGCGATCAACGGCATCGGCGAACGGGCCGGCAACGCCTCGATCGAGGAGATCATCATGGCCCTGCGCACCCGCGCGGACCGCTATGGCGTGACGGTCGCCTCCGAGAGCCGCCACCTGGTGCGCGCGTCAGAGACCCTGCGCGAAGTGACCGAGACGGTCATCGCCCGCAACAAGGCCATCGTCGGCCTGAACGCTTTCGCCCACGAGGCCGGGATCCACCAGCACGGCATGATGGCCGACGCCCGCACCTACGAGATCATGCGTCCCGAGGACGTCGGTTTCGAGGGCAGCTACTTCGTGCTGGGCAAGCATTCCGGCCGCCACGCGGTCGGCAAGCGGGCCGAGGCCCTGGGCCATGTGCTGGAAGGCCAGCGCCTGGCCGACGTCTTCGCCGGCTTCAAGCAACGCGCCGACCAGATCGGCGAAATCAATGACGCGGAGCTGACCGCCATCATCGCGGC
>CAYWDO010000137.1:4546-6110 GCA_964456995.1 uncultured Brevundimonas sp. | reverse complement strand
CCGGTCGTCAAGATGATGCACAGTCTCAGCACGAGGACGCCCCTGTCGAACACGCCAGGCAGTCTGCCTGTCCTGGCGGGCCGCACAAGGGTCAGAGTTTGTCGTCTTGCCGCCTGATCGGACGAAAAGGGTCGGCTAGACCCTCATGTCGAAATGGCGCGGCTCGCCGCTGCGTCGCTCGCGGGCGGCCTCGTGCAGGGTGTCGGCCAGGTCCAGCAGGTGATGGCGCTGCAGCCGCGGAATGATCTCCAGCAGCTTCAGCCGCAGGGCCTCGGCCTCGGGATCGGTCAGCAGGTCATGTCTGTGCGATGGGCGAACGGGCATGGCGATCCTCCTTTCTGGAGGTCTCGAAGCTATGAGCGACCTTTAGAAAACGAGCATTTCGACCTTTCGGTTCCAGATCGGGCCCGTCGGGCAAAAAACCGAACAAACTCCGGCTTAAAGCCTTGGGTCTTTCGCGCGCGGCCCTAGATAGGGTGCAGAAGACTCGAAACCCCCGAAGAGGAAGCTCCCCATGGCCTTCACCCTGCCCCCGCTGCCCTACGCCTATGACGCGCTGGAACCGGCCATCGACAAGGAGACGATGACCTTCCACCACGACAAGCACCATCAGACCTATGTCGACAACCTGAACAAGGCCGTGGACGCCGACGCCAGCCTTCAGGGCAAGTCGCTGGAAGAGCTGTTCGCCACCATGTCGAAACTGCCCAAGGCGGTGCGCAACAACGGCGGCGGCCACTGGAACCACAGCCTGTTCTGGGAACTGCTGGCCCCCGCCGATCAGGCCGGCGAGCCCTCGGCTGAACTGGCCGCCAAGATCGACGCCGAACTGGGTGGTCTGGACAAGTTCAAGGCCGACTTCGACGCCGCCGGTGCCGGTCAGTTCGGCTCGGGCTGGGCCTGGCTGATCCTCCAGGACGGCAAGCTCAAGGTCACCTCGACCCCGAACCAGGACAACCCGCTGATGGACGTGGCCGACGAGAAGGGCGCTGTCCTTCTGGCCGCCGACGTCTGGGAGCACGCCTATTACCTGAAGTACCAGAACCGCCGCGTCGACTACCTCAAGGCCTTCTGGTCGGTGGTGAACTGGAACAAGGTCAACGAACTGTACGAAGCCGCCAAGGGCTGAAACGCCCGGCTATCGGCCTGATTTTGCGGCCGCCGTCCCTGACCGGGGCGGCGGCCGTTTCTTTTGGCGGCGGCCGGTTGCGGGCGGCGCGGGTCGCCCCATCTGAGGTCCTGCTGCAACGCTTTGCTTGAGGGCCTCCATGATCCGTTCCGCCTCCCTGATCACCCTGGCCGCCCTCGCGGGCGCCCTGGCCGCCTGTTCGCCGCCGGCCGACGAGACCCCGGCCGCCGAAGCCCCGGCTGCGGCCACGACCGTCGCCGCCAGCCCCGACGTGCATCCCTTCACCATCGGCGCCCTGCAAGCCTACGCCCTGCGCGACGGGCGGCTGACGGTCCCCAACGACAACAAGACGCTGGGCGTCGGCCGAACCCAGGCCGAGGTTTCCGCCGTCCTGACCGCCGCCGGCCTGTCGGCGGACAAGATCGACCTCGACAT
>CAYWDO010000137.1:0-4446 GCA_964456995.1 uncultured Brevundimonas sp. | reverse complement strand
CAGAGCCTGCTCTATATCGGCGACACGGCGCACCACTCGGTGATCTCGGTGCAGCAGCCCGACTGGACCATCGCCTTCGACGGCGACGCCCCGACCGCCCAGGCCAGCCGCAAGGCCCTGCTGCAAGGCGCCGCCGAGCGGAACACGCGGATCTACGCCGTGCACTTCCCCTGGCCGGGCCTGGGCCGCGTGACCAAACAGGGCGAGACCCTGGTCTGGACGCCCGAGACCTGAGCCCTCGACGTTGACTCCGGGAGGGCGGGCCTTCATAAGCCCGCTCTTCTCGCATCGGGTTCCGGCCCGAGGCGCAGATTGACTACGGACGATGCGTGGACCGCCGTTGAGATCGCCGCTCCAATCGGGGAGGGGCCGGGCCGCATCAGCATGAAGAGTGATTTATGTCCAAGCGCCATAGCGCCAAGTACAAACTCGATCGGGTCATGGGTGAAAACCTGTGGGGCCGCGCCAAGTCTCCGGTTAACAAGCGCTCGTACGGCCCCGGCCAGCACGGTCAGCGCCGCAAGTCGAAAGTCTCGGACTTCGGCCTGCAACTGAAGGCCAAGCAGAAGCTCAAGGGCTACTACGGCAACATCACCGAGAAGCAGTTCTCGGCCATCTATGATGAAGCCGGTCGCCGCAAGGGCAACACCTCGGAAAACCTGATCGGTCTGCTGGAATCGCGTCTGGACGCCATCGTCTATCGCGCCAAGTTCGTCCCGACCGTCTGGGCCGCTCGCCAGTTCGTCAGCCACGGCCACGTGACTGTTGACGGCAAGAAGGTCGACATCGGTTCGTACCGCGTCAAGCCGGGCCAGGTTGTCGAGATCAAGGAAAAGTCGCGCGCCATGGCTCTGGTGCTTGAAGCCCAGCAGTCGTCGGAACGCGATGTTCCCGACTACCTGGAACAGGGCGACCGTGGCTTCTCGGTCCGTTACGTCCGCGTGCCGGAACTGTCCGACGTGCCGTACCCGGTCAAGATGGAACCGAACCTGGTCGTCGAATACTACTCGTCCTGATTTCAGGCGTTCGACGATAGAGTTGATGGAAGCCCCGGTGAAAACCGGGGCTTCTTTCTTATTCAGGATCGCCTGTTCCCTTGGGGAAAGAAGCAGCGCATCCTGCGCGGGTGGACAGGGTCTACCCCGGAAAGCCGAGATGAGACGAACCATCGCCCTTTGCGCCGTCGCCGCTGTCGCCCTTTCGGCGGGAGCCTGCGCCACGACGTCCGGCGATCCGGCGGTGCGCACGGCGGATATGCCAGGCCAGTTGGAGCCGATCCACGCCGCCGCCTTTACGCGCGACACGGCGGTCTTCTGGGTCAGCTCGAACGGCTGCACCAGCAAGGCGGACGTCAAACCTTTCATCACCCGGCTGCGCGACAGCGCCGTCATCACCCTGCGTCGGGTGGACGAGGATCATTGCAGCCAACCGCGATCCGACGGGGTGCAGCTGCAGTGGAGCTTTGAGGAGCTGGGCCTGCCGCCCGGCGCCGACGTGTCGGTCAACAACCCCTATATGATGCGCCCGGAAGACAAGCCGAAAGAGGCGTCCTGACCCCCGGTGTCACGGCAAGGCTTTGTTAGCCATCTAAGACGACCACGGATTAAGGATTGAGGCTCTAGGGAAAGGGTCGTTTCAGTATCCTTCCCCCCAGGATTCCATGCGTCTCGTCGATTGTCTGACCAACGCCCATAACCTGGCGCTGGTCGCCCTGGCCGCGCTTGTCTGCGTGCTGGGCAGCTGGATCACCATCAGTCTGTTGAAGCGGGTCCGCAGCACGCGGACCGGCACGCGCGTCGCCTGGGTCTTCCTGGGTTCGGTCGCCGGCGGCGCCACGGTCTGGTGCACCCACTTCGTCGCCATGATCGCCTATGAGCCGGGGGTTCAGGTCACCTATGAGCCCGGCCTGACCGGCGCCTCGCTGCTGGTCGCCATTTCCGGGTGCGGCGCCGCCATGCTGACGGCGGCGCTGCGTTTTCGCGGTTCCGCCATCGTGGGCGGGGTGCTGTTCGGTCTGACCGTGGCCGGGATGCACTTTATCGGCATGGCCGCCTTCGCTGTGGACGCCGTCATCCAGTGGTCCAGCCTTTATGTGATCATCGCCATCGCGGGGTCGGTGCTGTTCGGCGCCCTGTCGTTCAAGCTGGAGAAGCTGGCGACGGACACGCGCGGACGTTGGCTGGCGATCGGCTGCATGGTCCTGGGCATCGTCGTCCTGCACTTCACCGCCATGTCGGCCATGACGATCCTGCCGTTCGCGCCGCTGACCGGCGCTCTGACGGGCGAAGATGCGCACCAGGCCATCGCCATCGGCGTCGCCGGGGTTGGCCTGCTGGTCCTGGGCGCCGGCGCCGCCAGTTACGCTCTGGACAGCCAATCGCGACAGCAGGCCGAACTGCGGCTGGAGCATCTGATCGAGGGCAGCGTGGACGGCATGGCCGTCGAGCGCGACGGCGTCATCATCGGCCTGAACAGCGTCATGCTGAGCCTGCTTGAGCTGCCGCGCGAGGCGGTGATCGGCCAGAGCCTGTCGCTGTGGGCCGAGGACGTGACGCGGCTAGGCGACGGCGACATGACGCAATCCTCGCTGACCACGGGGGCGGGCGAGATCCTGCCGGTCGAACTGTCGGCCAAGTACGACCACGCCAGCGAGGGGGCGGTCATGATCTACGCCGTGCGCGACCTGCGGGCGCGCCAGGCGCAGGAGCGCCGCATCGCCCATCTGGCCCGTAACGACAGCCTGACCGGCCTGCCCAACCGCGCCTCCTTCCTGGAGCGTCTGGCGCGCCAGACGGCGATGGTGAAGCCGGGCGAGCTTCTGGCCCTGTTCGCGCTGGACCTGAACCGGTTCAAGGAGGTCAACGACCTCTATGGCCACGCAGTCGGCGACCAGCTGCTGTGCCGTATCTCCGACCATCTGCGCGAGGCGCTGAAGGAGGGAGAGTTCGTGGCGCGTCAAGGCGGCGACGAGTTCGTGGCCATGGCCCATGTCGCGTCGCGTGAAGAGGCGCAGGCGATGGCTCAGCGTCTGCGCGACGCCGTCATCCGCCCTGTAACCATCGAGCATGCCGACCTGGCCTGCGGCGCCAGCATCGGCATCTCGATCTGGCCCGAGGACGCCGAAAATATCTCAAGTCTGATCAATAACGCCGACCTGGCCATGTACCGCGCCAAGGGCTCGCTGACGGTTGATATCTGCTTCTATGAAGCGGACATGGATCAGGCCGTCCGCGCCCGGCGCCGCGTCACCCAGGCCCTGCGTGAAGCCCTGGATAACGAACAGTTCCAGCTCCACTATCAGGTCCAGGCCTCGGTCGAGACCGGCAAGGCGACCGGCTACGAAGTCCTGCTGCGCTGGAAGGACGAGACCGGGCGCAACATCCCCCCGTCCGACTTCATCCCCGTGGCCGAGGAGACGGGCCTGATCCTGCCCATCGGCGAATGGGTGCTGCGCCAGGCCTGCAAGCAGGCCGCCGCCTGGGCCGAGCCGCATCGGATCGCCGTCAACCTGTCCCCGGTGCAGCTGGGCCATGTGGACCTGCCGCGCCTGGTGCATCAGGTTCTGCTGGAAACCGGTCTGGCCCCGTCGCGGCTGGAGCTGGAGATCACCGAGACGGCCATGATCACCGACATGGAGCGGACCACCCATGTCCTGCGTCAGCTGAAGGCTCTGGGGGTCACCATCGCCATGGATGACTTCGGCACCGGCTATTCGTCGCTGTCGACCCTGCGCGCCTTCCCCTTCGACAAGATTAAGCTGGACCGGTCCTTCATGACCGAGCTGGACGGCCAGGGGCCGCAGTCGCGGGCCATCATCCGCGCCGTCCTGACGATTGGGGAGAGCCTGTCGATCCCGGTCCTGGCCGAGGGGGTCGAGACGGCGGACCAGTTGGCCTTCCTGCGCGAGCAGGGCTGCAACGAGGTGCAGGGCTATCTGCTGGGCCGGCCCCAGCCCGAGGCCGACGCCCTGATGAACGGCGCCGCCATGATCGAGGCGACGCCGTCCAAGGCGGCTCAGGCGGCGGCGGATTCCTCGGCCAAGGCGCGCGCCGTCGCATAGCCCGGCCAGTGGGCGGCGCCGGCCCGCTCGTACTGGACGGGCAGGCCTTCGGGCTGACCCAGGGCGACCGCAGCGTGGTGGCCCCAGTTGGGGTCGTCCAGCACCGCGCGGGCCACGGCGATCAGATCGGCCTTGCCCTGAACCAGCAGGTCTTCGGCCTGCTGCGGGGTGACGATCATGCCCACGGCCATGACATTGGCGTCAGGCGTCGCCGCCTTGACCGCCTCGGCGAAGGCGACCTGATAGTTGGGCTGGTCGCCGGGGATGCGGGCCGTGGCGACATTGCCGCCGCTGGTCAGGTGCAGATAGTCGTAGCCCATGGCGTGCAGGGCCTGACCGAATGCGGCGGCCTCGTCCGGGGTGATGCCGCCCTCGGTCCAGTCCGA
>CAYWDO010000136.1:0-6137 GCA_964456995.1 uncultured Brevundimonas sp. | reverse complement strand
AGCGGCGGGGGCTCAGGCTCCGGCACGGGCGGGTCGTGCGACATGGTCCGCCGGTTGCAGAACGCCCTGCGTGATGCGCCCGGCGTGCGCGCCGCCCTGACCGAGGCCTATCGCACCTCAGGCGCCAATGGGCGGGCCATTGTGATCTGGGACGGCGACTGGGTGCTGAGCCCCGGCCAGGAGGGCAAGGGGCTGGCGGGCGTGCGTCAGGCCGTGGCCGTCACCGTCGGCTTCACCCCGCGCGCCTGCAAGGCCGAGACCGTGCGCGGCTACGTCCTGCTCACTCTGGGCGACGGCCCCGGCGCGCCGCGTCTGGCCCTGGGGACCGGCCAATGGCGCTGGGCCGACCTGCTCAACTAGGAGAGGCCGAGCGGACCGTAGAGCACGGTCAGCCAGATGCCGATGGACAGGAAGACCCCGAACGGCAGGCGGTCGGTCCCGGACACCCGGCGGCGCACGATCAACATGGCCAGAACCACGCTGAGCCCCGATACGGAGGCCCAAAGCAGGACGCTGGGCAATCCCATCACGCCGACCCAGGCGCCGCCCGCGCCGAACAGGATGGGGTCGCCGCCGCCCAGACCCTCGCGCCCGCGCACGAGCTTATAGAGGCGCGCCAGCAGCCACAGACCGCCAAAGCCGACCGCCGCGCTGATCAACGGCGGGATCAAGGCCGAGGGGAAGGCGGCGCCCAGGCCGCCGGGATAGAGCAGCACCGCCGCCAGCACGCCGCTGGCCAAAAGGGGCAGGGTCAGCTGATCAGGCAGCCAGAAATGCTCGGCGTCGACCAGGGCGATGATCAGCAGGTTCCAGCCCAGCACCCCGGTCATCAGGGCGGTGGTGAAGTCGGCGGAATGCAGCCCGGCCCAGACCCCGATCAGGCCCGATCCCAGCTCGATCAATGGATAGCGGATCGGGATGGTCGAGCCGCAGTCGGAACAGCGTCCGCGCGACAAGGCCCAGCTGAGCACCGGGATCATCCGCCAGGGCTTCAGGGTGCCGCCGCAGCCGCCGCAGCGCGAACGCCCGAACACCACGTCCTCGCCGCGCGGCAGGCGCAGGCTGACCAGGCCCAGAAAACTGCCCACGATCAGGCCGACGCCGCCCAGGAAGGCGGCATAGATCAACATGGGTGGCCTCCCCGGCGCATGGTCATGTCCCTGCACTAGCGGGCGCAGGCGATTTGGGGGAGGCGGAATCGTCTCGCGGTGATCAGCGCAATGTGAAATCCGCGCCGTGTCGGGACGGCTTTTCACACGCACGGCGCCACAGCTTCATGGAACGGCGTCTGATCTGTCGTGGTTCGGCGGCGGCGGTGTCACATCCGGCTTCTAGGGAAAGGACCGGGCAGGCGGGCGCCGATCATCCAGCTTCGGACAATCGGTCCGGGCGTCCCCCTGCATGTCTCATTGGCTCAGACACGGTGCAGAACGATGACCGCTATCAAGACGAAAACCCTGCTTGCGGTCGCCGCCAGCGCCCTGGCTCTGGCCGCGTGCGGCGGAGACGGCACCTCTGAACTTCAGAACCCCGGCGACACCGGCTCCAATCCGGGCACGGGCGGCGGCGGCAATAACGGCGGCGGCAACAACGGCGGCGGCTCGACCGGCGCCTGCCCGACCCACCCGAACGTGACCAAGGTCACCGTCGGCACCGAGGAGCACTGCCGCATCTCGGGCGAGGTCACCACCAACCTGACCCTGACGGCCGGCCCGGCCTATCAGCTGAACGGCACGGTCAAGGTCGGCAAGGACGTCGGCTTCGACGGCCAGAAGGCTGGCGGCGTCACCGCCGTTCTGTCGATCGATCCGGGCGTCAAGATCTACGCCGGCACCCGCACCTCGCAGCTGGCCATCCAGCGCGGCTCGCGCATCAACGCCCAGGGCACGGCCGCCCAGCCGATCATCTTCACCAGCGCCGACGCGCTGGGCTACGCCACGACCCTGGGTCTGGCCAACGCCCGTTCGCCCCTGGGCGCCGGCGTCCGCGACGACCCCTATTCGGGCGAGTGGGGCGGCCTGTCGCTGCTGGGCCGCGGCGTGATCAACAACTGCCCGGCCGCGCCGGCCGTCTGTGAAGCCGAAGCTGAAGGCGGCTCGGGCCTGTACGGCGGCAATGTGCCGAACGACACCTCGGGCACGCTGAGGTATGTCCGCGTCGAATACGCCGGCGTGCGCTTCACCGAGACCAACGAACTGAACGCCATCGCCTTCTGGGGCGTCGGGTCGGGTTCGACGATCGACTATGTCCAGGCCCACAACGGCGGCGACGACACGGTCGAGTTCTTCGGCGGTTCGGTCAACGCCAAGCACCTCGTGCTGACGGGCGCCGACGACGACAGCCTGGACTGGACCTTCGGCTGGACCGGCAAGGTGCAGCACGTGGTCATCGCCCAGAACCCGCTGCAGGCCGCCGGCGACGCCGGCTACGAGGCCGACAACAACGAACTCGGCTTCGACATCCTGCCGCGTTCGGCTCCGACCATCTCGAACGTGACCCTGGTGGGCAACACCACGGCCGGCGCCGGTCTGCGCCTGCGTCGCGGCACCGCCGGCAAGCTCTACAACCACGTCGTTTCGGGTAACTTCCAGCGCGGCCTGCGCATCGACGACGCCGCCACCTTCGCCCAGGCGGACGCGGGCAATCTGTCGCTGCGCTCCTTCTACATCTCCACGGCCACGCCCTTCCACAACGCCCAGGCCCAGGCCGTCTTCGCCAAGGACGCCAACAGCCGCACCGGCGCCTCGACCCTGTCGTCCTATGTTTCGGGCGGCAAGGCCTACATCAACGGCGTGAACGAGAACGCGGGGGTTTCGGTCGATCCGCGCACCGTCGACAGCTTCTTCGACGCCGCCCCCTACGTCGGCGCTGTCCGTGACTCGGCCTCCAACTGGACGCTGAACTGGACTCGCTGGCTGAACGACTAAGGGTCGCTTGATCCTTGAGCGGCGGACGGCCTCGCGCCGTCCGCCGTCTCGCCTTTCCTCCTTCTTTCCGGCGCTCGCACCGAAGGACTTCTTGAGATGACGCCTACCCGCACGATCGGCCTGGCCGGCCTGCTCGCCAGCACTGTCCTGACCGCCCCAGTTCTGGCCTGGGCCCAGGACGCCGCGCCTTCGGCCCCGACGCCGCAGGATCCTGACGCCGTCTCGACGGTCGAGGACATCGTCGTGCGCGGCCGCTTCGTGCCGGACGTGAAGCGCGAGACCTCGGCGGTCGCCAACATCCTGACCGAGGAAGACATCAAGCGCTCGGGCGACTCGGAGATCGGCGAGGCCCTGGCCCGCGTCACCGGCCTGTCCATCGTCGGCGACGGCTATGTCTATGTGCGCGGCCTCGGCGATCGCTATTCCAGCATCATTCTGGACGGGTCCACCCTGCCCAGCCCCGAGCCGCTGAAGCGGGTCGTACCGCTGGACCTGTTCCCGACCTCGCTGGTCTCGAACGCTCAGATCCAGAAGACCTATTCGGCCCAGTATCCGGGCGAGTTCGGCGGCGGTCTGATCGCGCTGTCGACGCGCGCCATTCCCAATGAACGCTTCCTGTCCTTCGGCGCCTCCATCGCCGCCGAGACGGAAACGACGGGCAAGGACGGTCTGTACTGGGATGCGGGCGGCAAGCTGTCGAACATCGGCATCGCCGACAACAGCCTGAACCTGCCCAAATTCATCTCCATCGACCCTTCGCTGAAGTCCTTCGCCAACAACCCGGCCATGTTGCAGGCCGCAGGACGTTCGCTGCGCAACGTCTGGTCGATCGACGGCGACAGCAACCTGCCGGACTTCGGTTTCAACATCTCGGGCGCCGAGATCGTGGACCTGTCGAACGGCATCCGTCTGGGCGGCTTCGTCGCCCTCGACTACGACTATCAGGTCCGCAACCGCGAGGGCGTGCGCAACTCCTTCGAGGTCAACGGCGGCGTCAATGACCAGATCAGCCCCGAGGCCTGCGCCGGCGCCGGCGGCCTGTCGAACGCGACGGGCTGCGGCTTCCAGCGCACGGAACAGGAATACGCCCTCAACGCGCTCGGCGCTTTCGGCATCGAGTTCAACGAGAACCATGAGCTGAAGCTGACCACGCTTCTGCTGCGCAAGACGCGCCAGCAGGCCCTGATCGAGCGCGGCCTGTTCTCGGCCGACCCCGGCCTGATCCGCAGCTTCCAGCGCCTGAACTGGATCGAGCAGCAGATGAACTCGAACCAGTTGTCGGGTCGTCACGTCTTCATGCTGCCGCTGGCGCTGGACCGGCTGCAGATCGACTGGCGCGCGGCCTATTCAACCGCCTCGCGCGATACGCCCTATCGTCGTGAATATTCCTATCGTCTGGAGCCGGACAATGTCTTCCGCCTGACGCCGGGAACGGATTCCAACCGCACCTTCTTCAGCGCCCTGGAAGACGAGAATATCGAGTTCGGCCTCGACTTCACCCTGAACGGCATGATCGCCGACCGCGAGATCACTCTGAAGGCCGGCGGCCTGCATCAGGAGCGCGAGCGCGACTTCGCCAGCCGCCGCTATTCCTTCCAGCCGGCGGCCGGCGTGATCATCAGTCCGGCCCTGCGCAGCTTCGTGCCGGAGATCATCTTCAGCCCGGACAACATCGGCGGCGACGCGGGCTACACCCTGCGCGACATCACCGATCCGTCGGACTTCTTCGACGCCACGATGGAGATCAACGCGGCCTACGCCTCGGCCGAGGTCGAACTGATCAAGGATCTGCGCGTCACCGCCGGCGTCCGCTACGAAGACTCCGAGCAACAGGTGAACAGCTTCGTTCCGCTGGGCGAGACCGGCGCGGGCGATCCCATCGCCGCCAATCTGGCCCAGGACTTCTGGCTGCCGACGGCGACGGCGACCTGGGAGTTCTTCGACAACATGCAGCTGCGCTTCGGCTATTCGAAGACGATCAACCGTCCCGATCTGCGCGAACTGTCGAACGCCCTCTTCCTGGACGACGATTCCAACACCCTGGAGCGCGGCAATCCGAACCTGAAGATCGCCGAGATCCAGAACTACGACCTGCGCTGGGAATGGTATTTCGGCCAGCGTCAGTCGGCCACCATCGGCCTGTTCTACAAATCCTTCGACAACCCGATCGAGCGCACCTATCAGCCGATCGGCGAAGGCTTTGGCCGCTCGTTCCAGAACGCGCAGGAAGCCACGCTGAAGGGCGTCGAGGCCGAGATCGACTATACCCTGCCGATGGACGTCTGGGCCCCCAACCTGGGCTGGTTCCAGGACAATGAGGTCTTCGTCGTCGCCAACGTCACCTGGTCGGACTCGGAAGTGACCGACGCGGCCTACACCCGCGCCCTGCAAGGTCAGTCGGAATGGCTGGGCAACCTGCAGGTCGGGTTCGAGAACACCACGGCCCGTCGCCGCGCCACCCTGCTGGTCAACTATCAGGGCGAACGGATTTCGGACGCCGGCGTCATCACCGGTTCGACCCGTCTGCCGGACGTGGTCGAGACGCCGCCGATCATGCTGGACCTGGTCGCCAGCCAGACCTTCACCGTCGGCGGTCGCGACTATGACGTCGGCGCCAAGGTCGAGAACCTGCTGGGCGAGGAATATGAGCGCAGCCAGTCCTTCGCCAACGGCGGGACGGGCGTGGTCGAGGGCTACAAGCTGGGCACCACCTTCTCGCTCAACCTTTCGACCACCTTCTGATCCGCATACGGCGGCGTTGTCACAACAACGTCTCGCCGTCGTCATCGTGACGTGAGGCTCTGACCCCGGCTGCTGGAGTAAGCAGCCGGGGTCTCCTTTTTCGGGGGTGTTCGGAGCGTCGGGCGTGATCGCACGGGTCGGGGAATGGGGGCGTCAGGCGCGCACGGTCATGGCCGCGCGGCCGGGGCGGATTCGCGCCGGGGTCGAGATCGCCCTGGTCGCCCTGCTGGCGGTTCAGGCGGGGCGTCTGGCCTGGGTCTTTGTCGCGCCCGAGCCTGAAACGGCGGTCGTCGCCCGCGCCGCCGTCGCGCCCGTGGACGCCAGCATCTTCCAGCGTTTCGACGCCTTCTTCCGCACCGGCGACAAGAGCAGCCTGGCCGAGGCGGCGGGGGCCGACAGCGACGCCCTGCGCCTGTTCGGCGTGCGCGCCGGCGGGCCGGGCGGCGGCTCGGCCATCATCGGCCTGCC
>CAYWDO010000135.1:0-6163 GCA_964456995.1 uncultured Brevundimonas sp. | reverse complement strand
GACGATGGTGGGTGATGTAGGGTTCGAACCTACGACCCGCTGATTAAGAGTCAGCTGCTCTACCAACTGAGCTAATCACCCGTACCGTCGTCTGCGCCATTGGTGTGGCGCCGGTCCTTCGTAGCGACCTGTGCAGGTTGCCCGAAGGGCGCTCCTATTACTCAGGATGCCGGGGCGGCGCAAGGGTTGATTGCGGCATTTTAAAAAGTTTGTGACGCGCGCTAAGGTCGCGCCCGGAATCAGCCGCCGAAAGATGCGGTCTCGGGGAATATTCAAACAATGGCCTTCTGGAACCGTCGGCGGTCGATCGATGCGATGTTGGCCCCACATGAGGGGCCGGCGCTGAAGAAGACCCTCAGCTGGCCGCATCTGATGGCTCTGGGCGTCGGCGCCATCGTCGGCACCGGCATCCTGACCCTTATCGGGGTCGGCGCCGGTCTGGCGGGGCCAGCGGTGCTGATCAGCTTTGGCCTGGCCGGTCTGGTCTGCGCCTGCGCCGCCCTGGCCTATGCCGAACTGTCGACGATCATGCCCGCCTCGGGCAGCGCCTACACCTATTCCTATGCCGCCTTGGGCGAGATTTTCGCCTGGGTCGTGGGGTGGAGCCTGATCCTGGAATATTCGCTGGTCGTGTCGGCCGTGGCCGTGGGCTGGTCGGGGTATGCCGTACCCTTCCTGGCCGGGATGGGGCTGGACCTGCCGCTGGCCCTGACGGTCGGCCCGCACGTCGAGGGCGGTCTGATCAATCTGCCTGCCGTCTTCATCATCGCCGTCGTCACCGGCCTGCTGCTGTTGGGGACCAAGGAGAGCGCTACGCTGAACGCCGTCCTGGTGGTGATCAAGATCGCCGCCCTGGTCGCCTTCGTGGCCATCGCCATGCCGCGTTTCGACGCCGCCAACTTCACGCCCTTCATGCCGCACGGCTTCGGCGCGCCCTTCGTCCAGACGGGCGTCATGGCGGCGGCGGCCATCATCTTCTTCGCCTTCTACGGCTTTGACGCCATCGCCACGGCGGCCGAAGAGACCAAGCGCCCCGAGCGTGACCTAGCCATCGGCATCGTCGGGTCGATGGTCATCTGCACCATTCTCTATATCGCCGTCGCCGCCGCCGCGATCGGGGCCGCCCCCGTCGCCAGCTTCGCCGACAGCCCCGAGCCGTTGGCGCACATCATGCGCGGCCTGGGTCAGGGCGTCGCCGCCCAGTGGATCGCCGCCGCCGCCGTGGTCGCCCTGCCGACCGTGCTGCTGGCCTTCCTGTTCGGCCAGAGCCGCATCTTCCTGGGTATGGCGCGCGACGGTCTGTTGCCCAATCGCCTGGCCAAGATTTCGGCGCGCGGTGTCCCCAAGGTGGTGACCATCTTCACCGCCATCGTGGTCGCCATTCTGGCGGGCATCATGCGCCTGGATGAACTGGCCTCGCTGGCCAACGCCGGGACGCTGATGGCCTTCATGGCCGTGGGCATCAGCCTGATCGTGCTGCGCGTGCGCGAACCGAACCGCGAGCGCAAGTTCAAGGCCCCGCTCTGGTGGCTGGTGGGCGGCATCGCCATCGTCGGCTGCATCGTCTTCTTCTTCAGCCTGAAGGCGTCGACCCAGCTCTATTTCCTGCTGTGGAATCTGGGCGGCCTCGCCATCTACCTGTTGTGGTCGTCCAAGAACGCGCAGCTGGCCAAGAGCCCTGAAGCCTGATGGCGGCGCGTGATCTGACGGGGGCGGTGGATTTCACCGTCCTCGAGACCATGACGGGCGGCATGGACGACGTGACCGAGGAGGTGCTGGGCCTGTTCGTCCAGCAGGCCGCTCTGTGGTCGCCCATGCTGGATGCGGCGTCCGAGGGCTGGCGCGATGCCGTCCACACCATCCGGGGCGCGAGCGCCGGGATCGGGGCCAACGATCTGGCGGCCGTCTGCGCCGAGGTCGAACACGGTGAACAGGCCCTGGCGTCTGCCGGGCTGGAGCGGGTCAGGACGGTGCTGGACGCCGCGATGGCCGACATCGCCGCCTATCGGCATGAACTGGCGTTGAGAAGCCTGAAGGGCTGAGGCTCGCCTCAGCCCCGCGTCGCGTCGTACTTGGCGAACTCATGGGCGATGCAGCGGTCGATCAGCAGGCGCCAGACCGGCTCGGCGATGTCGGGCGACAGGCCGACGGGTTCGGCGGCGACCAGGACCTTGGCCACCACGTCGTCGATGCGGGCCTGGTCGAAGACGGCGTCGCGGTTGGGCTTGATGCGGGCGGCGGCGTCCATGTAGCGCTGGCGTTCGGCCAACAGGGTCACCAGGGCCCGATCAAGAGCGTCCACCCCCTGGCGTACGTCGATCATGCTGGCGCAGTCTTCCGGGGCCTTGCGGTCGTCGATGGTCACGGTCTTGGGAGAGGTCATCAGGTCAGCCGACAAAGGCGCGCTCCAGAACATAGTCGCCGGGTTCGGCGTTCGAGCCTTCTTTCAGGCCATAGGTTTCCAGCAGTTCGCCGGTTTCCTTGATCATGGCCATGGCCCCGCACAGCATGACGCGGTCGCTGTTGGGCGAGAAGCCGATGGGCAGTTGCAGGTCGGCGAAGACGTCGCCTGACTTGATGCGGTCGGTGATCCGGCCCGGCGTCTCGAAGCGTTCGCGGGTCACGGTCGGGTAATAGGTCAACTGGGCCTTGGCCTCGTCGCCGATCAGTGGGTCGTCGTGGATCTCGTGCATGAAGAAGTCGCGGTAGGCCAGGTCGGCGACATTGCGCACCGTGTGGCAGACGATGACCTGTTTGAAGCGCGAATAGGTCTCGGGATCGCGCGCCACCGACAGCCAGGGCGCCAGGCCCGTGCCGGTGCCGATCAGCCACAGACGCTCGCCGCCGGTCAGGGCGTCCAGCACCAGGGTCCCGGTCGGCTTCTTGCCCATCAGCACGCTGTCGCCCGGCTGGATTTTTTGCAGGCGCGAGGTCAGGGGGCCGTCGGCCACCTTGATCGAGAAGAACTCCAGTTCCTCGGCCCAGAAGGGGCTGGCGATGGAATAGGCGCGCAGCACCGGCTTGCCGCCGTCTTCGCCCGGCAGGCCGATCATGACGAACTCGCCCGAGCGGAAGCGGAAATCCTCAGGCCGCTTGAGGGCGAAGCTGAACAGCTGGTCGGTCCAGTGGCGGACCCACAGGACTTCCAGATTGTGGAACGGGCTGGCCTTGACGGGCGGCGCGGCGGGGGAGGCGTCGGACATGGCGACTACCTAGGCCGTCGAGGGCGAATGCGAAAGACCGCATCCTTCTCCCCTTGCGGGAGAAGGTGGCCCGCGCAGCGGGTCGGATGAGGGGTTTCTCGGCGGCGGATCACGGCGATGATGGCGATGTGGCGCGACCCCTCATCCGTCAGGCTTCGCCTGCCACCTTCTCCCGCAAGGGGAGAAGGAAAGAGGGATGACGGCGGAAGATTCCGCCTCTAGCTTCGCCGGCATGCGCACATTCCTTCTTGCTTCGACGATCCTGATGGCTGCGACCTCGGCCTTTGCTCAATCCAGCCCGCAACCGACGTCGCCCCCGGCGGCGACCGTGCCGGCGTCCTCGATCCTGACGGTCGAGCGGGTTTTCGCCAATCCGTCCCTGTCCGGGCCGGTGGCCAAGGGCGTCAGCCTGTCGCCGGACGGCGAGCTGCTGGCCTTCCTGCGCTCGCGCGAGGACGACGTGGACGTGCTGGACCTGTGGGCCGCCCCGGTTGCGGGCGGCGAGCCGTTCAAGCTGATCGACGCGCGCGCCCTGGTGCCGGACGCCGGCGAACTGTCCGAGGCCGAGAAGGCGCGGCGCGAGCGGATGCGGATTTCGGCGCGAGGCGTGGTGGAATATTCGTGGGACGAGCAGGGCCGCTACATCCTGGCCCCGCTGGAAGGCGACATCTTCCTGGCCAACCGCGCCGACAGCAGCGTGCGTCGTTTGACCGAGACCACTGCCGACGAGATCGACGCCAAGGTCTCGCCCAAGGGTTCGTTCGTCAGCTTCGTGCGGGATCAGGATCTGGTGGTGCTGAACCTGGCGTCGGGCGCCGAACAGGCGATCACCAGCGACGGCGACGGACTGATCACCTGGGCCACGGCCGAGTTCATCGCCCAGGAAGAGCTGGACCGCGACACCGGCTACTGGTGGAGCCCGGACGAGCGCTTCATCGCTCTGCAACGCACCGACGAGACGCAGGTCGACATCATCCCCCGCCTCGACATCACCGGCGGCGGCGCCTCGGTGACCGAGCAGCGCTATCCCCGCGCCGGTCGTCCCAACGCCGTGGTCGAGCTCTATGTGCAGGACGTTGAGGCCGGTCAGCGGGTCAAGGTCGACCTGGGCGCCAATGCCGACATCTATCTGGCCCGCGTCAACTGGGCCAAGGACGGGCGGACCCTGTACGTCCAGCGCCTGTCGCGTGACCAGAAGACGCTGGACCTGCTGAGCGTCGAACCGGCGACTGGCGTCAGCCGCGTCATCTCCACGCAGCGCTCGGACGCCTGGGTGCCGCTGAGCCATGACTTCAAGGCGCTGACGAACGGCGACTTCATCTGGGCGTCGGAAGAGAGCGGGTGGAAGCACCTCTACCTCTACAACCGCGACGGCCGCCGCCTGCGCGCCATTACGCGCGGCGACTATCCGGTCAAGGCGCTGGAAGGCGTCAACGAGGCGACGGGCGAGGTCTTCTTCACCGCCTCGATGCGCGACGGGAAGGAATATCCCATCGAGCAGCAGCTGTTCCGCGCCAGCCTGAAACGCCCGGTCGCCCCGGTCGAGATCACCCCGCGCGGCGGTTGGTGGAGCGCCTCGGTCAGCAGGACCGGCACGGCCTATGTCGGCAACTACAACGACGTCAACACGCCGCCGCAGTCGGCGCTGTACAGCATCGACGGCACGCGCGTGCGCTGGATCGAGGAGAACAAGCTCCAACCCGGCCACCCCTTCTGGCCCTATGCCGGGCGTCAGCAGAAGCCGACCTTCGGCACGCTGCAAAGCCACGGCGAGACCCTGATGTGGCAGATGACGACGCCGCCGGACTTTGACCCGACCAGGACCTATCCGGTCGTCATGCAGGTCTACGGCGGCCCCTCTGGCGGGGGCGTGAAGAACGGCTGGCAGGGCGCCACCAACCAGCTTCTGACCGAGGCCGGCTATATCGTCTTCCGCCTGGACAACCGGGGCGAGGGCGACCGTTCGGCGGCCTTCAAGCAGGCCCTCTATCTGAAGATGGGTCAGCCCGAGATCGAGGATCAGGTCATCGCCGCCGACTATCTGCGATCGCTGCCCTACGTCGATGACAGCCGCATCGCCATGATGGGCTGGTCCTATGGCGGCTTCATGAGCCTGATGGCCCTGACCGAGCCCAGGATGGGTCTGGCCTCGGCCCTGGCCGGCGCTCCGCCGACCGAGTGGAGCCTGTACGACACGGCCTATACCGAGCGTTACATGTCCACGCCCCAGGCCAATGTGGAGGGCTATGCCGCGTCGGACGTGCTGGGTCGCCTCGACAACCTGACCGGGCGTCTGCTGCTGCTGCACGGCATGGCCGACGACAACGTCATCTTTGAAAACACCACGCGGGTGCTGAACGCGCTGCAGGAAAAGAGCATCCCGTTCGAGACCATGCTCTATCCCGGCCAGCGTCACGGCGTGCGCGGCAATGAGAGGCAGCTTCACCTATGGCGCACCTATCTCGACTTCCTCGACCGCACGATTGGCGTGCGTGCGCCCGCAAAGGCGGACTGATCCTCGCCGCCGTCAGCGCCCTGGCGCTGACGGCGTGTGCCATACCGAACGACGACGGCAGCTGGACGCTGGCGGGTGAGGACGGGGGGCGGATTTTCCAGCCTCCGACCGCCGCCGCGATCGTGGACGGCGTCTATCCTTCGCGCGCGGCTCTGGCCGGGGCGCGGGAAATCACGTTGAGCGCCGACAGCGCTCTGCCGGGGCCGCCCTCTGCGGTCATCGCTATGGCGCCGTCGGTGATGGCGGACGAGACACCGGTCGCGTCGGGGCTGCTCAAAGGCCTGCCCGTCCTGTTGAAGGACAATATCGAGACGCGTGACATGCCGACGACGGCGGGATCGCTGGCGCTGGCTGACAACGCGCCGGGGCGTGATGCGCCTCTGGTGGTCCGACTGCGCGACGCCGGGGCGATCATCCTCGGCAAGACCAATCTGTCGGAATGGGC
>CAYWDO010000134.1:0-6219 GCA_964456995.1 uncultured Brevundimonas sp. | reverse complement strand
TCCAGGCCGCTTTCCAGCGCACGGACGCTGTTGATCTGGGCTTCCAGACGCGATCGATC
Source organism: uncultured Brevundimonas sp. (assembly GCA_964456995.1). Classification (GTDB taxonomy): domain Bacteria; phylum Pseudomonadota; class Alphaproteobacteria; order Caulobacterales; family Caulobacteraceae; genus Brevundimonas. Next base: position 6,160 of record CAYWDO010000134.1, on the reverse strand, counting down.
GCGACTCACGGCCTGGGCCTGTTCAGGATTGTCCCAAAGGGTCGGATCTTCGACCCGAGCGTTCAGCTCATCCAGTTTTCGAAGCGCGACATCCCAGTCAAAGACGCCTCCTGAGCAGAGCGACGCTCTGCTCGATGTCGGCCTTCATGGCCTCGACATCCGGTCTCATCGCAATCTCCTGCGAACAAACGCCTTCCCTCAGGCAGGGCCGCACCGCGTGCGGACCGTAGGGAAAGCAAGAACGTCCCCCTCAAACAGGGTCGCGCCGCGCGCGAGCCGATAGAAGAAGGACAATGACAACGGCGTGCCTGCGGACAGGCGCGCCGAATAATGGGCCTACCTAGTCCGTCAGTAGAGTCCGCTCAAGTCCTCGGCCGGCTCCTTCTTGGGCGGCGGGGGCGCGACAACGGCCGGCGCAGCCGCAGACGGGGCCTGCGCCGCCTCCTGCTCGCGACGGATGACGTCATTATAGTTCTGTGGTCCCACCGGCTGGACCGGACGCGGCGCCTCTTCGCGGATCTGACGCTCGGTGCCGGGGCGGAAGGCTTCCTCGATACCGTTGACCGTGCGGAAGACCGCGTTCTTGGGGCGGACGAACGGACGCGCCGGGCGTTCCTTCAGGGCCGCCTGCATGAAGTCGGTGAAGATCGGCACCGCGGTCGCCGCCCCGGCCTCGCCGCCGCCCAGCGAACGGTTGTCGTCAAAGCCGACGAAGACCCCGACTACGATGTCGCTGGAGAAGCCGACGAACCAGGCCGAACGATACTCATTGGTGGTGCCGGTCTTGCCGCCGACCCAACGGCCTAACCCTCGGGCGCTGGCGCCCGTGCCGCGCTGGATGACGCCTTCCAGCATGGAACTCATCTGATAGGCGGTGATCGGGTCTATGACCTGGGTCCCGCGATCTTGAAGGCGCGGCGATTGCTGACCGCTGAAGCCGCGACCGCAGTCGCGGCACTGGCGGCGATCGGCCCTGTGAATGGTCTGGCCGTTCCGATCCTGAACCATCTCGATCAGATAGGGATCGACCCGACGACCGCCGTTGACGAAGGCGGCGTAGGCGGCGGTGATGCGGTAAGGCGTCGTCTCGCCCGCCCCCAGCGACATGGCCAGGTTGGGCGACATATCGTCGACCACGCCCATTTTCTTGGACAGATCGACAACGTTCTTCATGCCCACCGCCTGCGCCAGGCGCACGGTCATGACATTGCGCGACAGCTCCAGCCCGCGACGCAGGGTCTGGGGGCCATAGTACTGACGGCTATAGTTTTCAGGCGTCCAGCGACCGCCGTTGGCGCCGCCCGGGAAGCTGATTGGTGCGTCCAGAACGATGCTGGCGGGATTAAAGTCCCCCTCCAACGCCGCAGCATAGACGAAGGGCTTGTAGGCCGAACCCGGCTGTCGTTTGGCCTGGGTCGCGCGGTTGAAGCTGGACAGGGCGTAGGAATAGCCCCCGACCATCGCCAGAACGCGGCCCGACTGCGGCTCAATGGCGACCAGGGCGCCGTTCACGGCGGGCACCTGCTTGAGCGTGTACTGACCGCCCTGCGGCTCGACGAAGATCAGGTCACCGCGCTTCAACGGACGGTTGGCGTTGGCCCAGGCGGCGTCGGAAACGACCAGCGAACCCGTGCGGTCGTCTCGGGCGGTGCGAATGCGGACATTATTGCCGACAACGCTCTCGACAGCCGCAGGCTGCCAGGTGCGGCGTTCGGGCGGCGTGTTCTTCTTCAGCGCGTCCGCCTGCCAGCCTTCGGCGAAATCGGTTGTTCCCCAGGCGCCGCGCCAGCCGTGCCTGCGATCATAACGTTCCAGACCGTTCATCAGGGCGTCGCGCGCGGCGGACTGCAGCTTGGGGTCCAGCGTCGTGCGCATATAATAGCCGCCGCGGTTGACCTCTTCCTGACCGAACAGGCCGATCGCGCGACGGCGCGCCTCCTCGACGAAGAAGTCTGCGTCGGCGTACTCGGCCCGGCGCGGGGCCGAACGCGTGGTCAACGGCCGGGCCAGAGCCGTCGCCAGCTCTTCTTGCGTCAGCCACTTGTTGTCGGCCATCTCGCCCAGAACCCAGTCGCGGCGGCCCTTGGCGGCGCCCGGGTGGCGTTTCGGATTATAGTTGTTCGGCCCCTTGGGCAGGGCCGCCAGGAAGGCCGCCTCGTCAGGCGTCAGCTGGTTCAGCGACTTGCCGAAATAGTTGTACGCCGCCGAAGCCACGCCATAGGAACGGTAACCCAGGTAGATCTCGTTCAGGTACAGTTCAAGGATCTGCTCCTTGGTCAGGGTCGCTTCCAGCCGGCTGGAAAGGATCGCCTCCTTCAGCTTGCGGTTCAGGCTGGACTCGTTGGTCAGCAGAACGTTCTTGGCCACCTGCTGAGTGATGGTCGAACCGCCTTCTAGGCGTCGCCCCGCCACGACGTTGAACACGTTCTTGAACATGGCCCGGCCGATGCCGGACACGTCGATGCCGCCGTGCTGGAAGAAGTGGCTGTCTTCCGCGGCCAGGAAGGCGTGGATGACCTGCTCGGGCACCTGGTCATAGGTGACGTAGATGCGCCGCTCGTCCGAAAACTCGCCGATCAGGGTTCCGTCGCCGGCGAAGACGCGCGTGGCCGTCGCCGGACGGTAGTCCGCCAGCTCAGACGCATCGGGCATGTCGTGCAGGACCCAGGCCGCATAGATAGCCACGACCAACCCGGCCAGGGCTATGCCGCCCAGCAAGGCGACGCCCGCCATAACGAACCAGCGTTCGGCTATCTTCACCGTGAACTCCGCAAGACGCGCCCCATTGACTGTCGTTTATCGCGCGTCGGTCCTGCCGCAAAGCGGAACCGCAGCACCTGTGGCCTTCAGCCCTTGTCGCGCATCAGACGGGCCTTGTCGCGCTGCCAGTCGCGTTCGGCCGAGGCCTCGCGCTTGTCGTGCAGCTTCTTGCCCTTGGCCAAGGCGATCTCCAGCTTGGCCTTGCCCTTTTCGTTCAGGTACAGCCGCACCGGAATGATGGTCCGCCCGTCGCGCTGGACGGCGCCGATCAGCTTGTCGATCTGCTTGCGATGCAGCAGCAGCTTGCGATGGCGGCGCGGCTCGTGGTTGAAGCGGTTGGCCTGTTTGTAGGGCGGAATGTCCGAGTTGATCAGGACGATCTCACGCCCCTCCACCGCCGCATAGCTTTCGGCGATATTGGCCCGGCCATCGCGCAGCGCCTTGATCTCGGTCCCCAGAAGCTGGATCCCGGCCTCGATATAGTCCTCGAGGAAATAGTCAAAACGGGCGCGCCGGTTCTCCGCGATCACCTTCCTGGGCGTTTCAGCGGTCATCAGGCGACCCCGGCCTCCGTCATGGCCTGATCGACCTGCGGTTTGACGGCGTCACGGGTCGGCGACAGCGGCAGACGCACTTCCTCGCTGCACAGGCCCAGCCTGGCCAGAGCGTACTTGGCCGGCGACGGCGAGTTGTCGAGGAACAGCGCCTTGTGCAGACCGATCAGACGGTCCTGCCACGTCCGCGCCGTGGCGAAATCACCGGCCGCCACCGCGTCATACATGGCGACCATGGCTTCAGGCGCGACATTCGAGGTGACCGAGATCACGCCGGCCCCGCCGCTGGCCGCATAGCCCAGCCAGCTGGCGTCGTCGCCGCTGATCAGGTCAAAGCGCCCGCTGATGTTGGCCCGCATCCAGCTGACCCGCGACAGGTCGCCGGTGGCGTCCTTGATGCCGACGACATTGGGGTTGCCCGCCAGATGCGCGACCGCCTCGTTAGACAGATCGACGCCGCAGCGGCCCGGAACGTTGTAGAGCAGCATCGGAATCTGAACAGCGTCGGAGATCGCCTCGAAGTGGGCGATCATGCCGTCCTGCGAGGGCTTGTTGTAATAGGGCGTCACCACCAGGGTCGCGTCGGCCCCAACTTCCTTGGCGAAGGCTGACAGCTCGATCGCCTCATGCGTGGCGTTCGAACCGGCGCCGGCGATCACGCGCACGCGCCCAGCCACGATGTTCACGCACTGCTCGATGACGCGCTTGTGCTCGTCCATGCGCAGGGTGGCGCTCTCCCCGGTCGTGCCGACCGGGACGACGCCATGGACGCCTGCGGCGATCTGGCGTTCCAGAAGTTTTTCAAAAGCCCCTTCGTCCACGTTTCCGTCACGAAGAGGTGTGATCAAGGCGGTGATCACGCCCTTGAACAAGGGGGCGGTCATTGAAACAAGTTACCTGCGCGGAGTTTCGGGCGGCACGCCGCCCTTTGAAGAGGCAGGGAGCGTAGGTTGCCCGCCGCTTGGCCGCAACCAGTGATGAATGAGGATCGGACATCTAATGATCGCGACGACCGTGGCCGCCGCACTGGCGATTCTGACTCCGCCGACCCAGGACGTGCTGAACAGCGCGCCTGCGCCCTATGCGTCCAGCCAGAATGGCGTCATCAGCAGCCAGGATATGGCCCTGTTCCAGCAAGGCTTGGCCTCGGCGCGCGCCCGTGACGTGATCGGCACGCAATCGATCATGAGCCGTATTTCCGACCCCACGGCCAGGAAGCTGGTCGAATGGGCCCTGGTCGACACCTCGGACAAACAGCTGTCCTTCACCGATCTGGCCCGCGCCCAGACCGACCTCGCCAACTGGCCGCGCGGTGATTCGCGCCGGGCGGCTGGCGAGCGCGCCCTGGGCATGGCCAACGCCTCGCCCGACACAGTAGTCGCCTTCTTCAATGGCGCTGCGCCGACGACCGCCGAGGGCGCCATCGCCCTGGCCGGCGCTCTGGAGCAAAAGGGCCAGCGCCGCGAAGCCCAGGACCTGATCCGCGACTGGTGGCGCAACCGTTCGTTCGAGGAAGCCCAACAGTCCGCCATCGCCAACCGCTGGGGCGGATGGCTGACCGCGGACGACCACGTCGCCCGCCTGAACATGCTGCTGCTCGGCCCGCACGGCCCGGCGACCCGCGCCATGGTCTATATGGTCCCCGCCGACCGTCAGGCCGTCGCCAGCGCCGTCATGGCCCTACGCACCGCCTATTCGCCCGACGCCCTCGTGGCCGGCCTGTCGCCCGCCGTCGCCAACGACCCGGCCGTGGTGCTGGAGCGCGCACGCCTGCTGCGCTCGGCGGGTCGTCAGTCCGAGGCCTTCCCTCTGCTTTCCGCCCTGCCCCCCGCGCCCTCGCACAAGGAGGGCCAGGACACGCTGTGGAGCGAGCGCCGCAACTATTTCCTCGACGCCCTGCAACAGAGAAACCCACGCGCCGCCTACGCCGCCATGAACGGCCACGGCTTCCCCTCCGGCGAGCGCAAGGTGGACGCCGAATTCTTCGCTGGCTGGGTCGCCCTGACCAAGCTGAACGACCCCGCGACCGCTGCTCAGCATTTCGAGGTTCTGCGCAACAGTTCCTCCACCCCGATCACCCAGGGCCGCGCCCTCTACTGGCTGGGCCGCGCCGCCGAGGCGCGCGGCGACCGCACGGGCGCCCAGGCCTGGTACAAGGCCGGCGCTGAACACTGGCAAACCTTCTACGGCCAGTTGGCCGCCGAAAAGGCCGGGATCACCACTCTGACCCTGCCCGGCGACCCCGCTCCCACGCCCGAAGACGTCAACCGCTTCGAGGGCAATGAAGTGGTCCGCGCCACCCGAATCCTGGGCGCGGCGGGCGAAAAGACCCTGATGCGGGTCTTCGCCTACCATCTCGACGACACCCTGCCCGCCTATGATCTGGCCCAGGTGTTCGACCTGATGCAGGGTTATGGCGACCAGTTCGGCTCCATGATGGTCGGCCGCGCCGCCAGCCAGCGCGGCTTCGTCATGCCCGAGCGCATGTACCCCATCCGTATTCCGCCTCAGGCCTCGGGCGCCGCGCCGCTGGAGTTCACCCTGGCCATCACGCGTCAGGAATCCAGCTTCGACCCCATGGCGCGCTCCGGCGCCGACGCGCGCGGCATGATGCAGTTCCTGCCGGCCACGGCCCAGGGCGTGGCCCGCCGCATGGGCATCGCCTTCTCGTCGGAACAACTGTGGGACCCCGACGTCAACATGCGCCTGGGCAGCTATCACCTGGGCGAACTGACCAACAACTTCGGCGGCTCGCCGCTTCTGGCGACGGTGGGCTATAACGCCGGTCCGGCTCGCCCGCCGCAATGGGTGGCCCGCTGCGGCGATCCGCGCAGCCAGCAGGTCGA
>CAYWDO010000133.1:0-6320 GCA_964456995.1 uncultured Brevundimonas sp. | reverse complement strand
CCGGTGACGGTCAGGGGCTCGCCGTCCAGCATGGCGCGCAGTTCCTCGGGCTTGAGGAACTGGCGCCAATCGTGGGTGCCTGCGGGGACCCAGCGCAGCACATACTCGGCGGCGACCTTGCCCAGCAGCAGGCCCTTCAGCGTGCGGTTCAGGGTGGCGACGATCATCAGGCCGCCGGGCTTGATCAGCTTGGAACAGGCGCGGACGAAGGCTTCGGGATCGGCCACGTGCTCGATCACCTCCATGGTCAGGACCACGTCGAACGGCCCCGCGCCCGCCTCGACCATCTGCTCGACCGTGGCGGCGCGATAGGTGATGTCGAGGCCGACCTGTTCGGCGTGGGCGCGGGCCGTGCCGATGTTCTCGGACGAGGCGTCCAGGGCCGTGACCTCGAACCCCATGCGCCGCATCGGCTCGGCGATCAGGCCGCCGCCGCAGCCGATGTCGATCAGGCTGAGACCGGCAAAGGGCGCGCGGGTGCGAACGTCGCGGCCGAAATGTTCGGCTGAGCGGTCGCGGACGAATTTCAGCCGCGCCGGATTGAAGCGGTGCAGGGGCGCGAACGGCCCTTTCGGGTCCCACCATTCCGCCGCCTGGGCCGAGAAACGGGCCACATCGGCAGGATCGATGCTCGGCCCCTCGGCACGATCGGTTGCAAAGGGTGAAAAACCCTCTTCGCTTTGGGGTTTGCGCGGCTCAAGGCTGTCGTTAGAAGCGGACATGGTCGCAGGCATGAACCGCCTTGGCCGCCCATGCAAGCAGGGGACGAAACGCCACGATGACGCGGCCCGAAACGACACGACTGGTGATGAAGTTCGGGGGGACCTCCATGGGGGACCTCGAGCGTATTCGTCGTGCGGCGCGAATAATCGCCGCCGAGGCCGCCAAGGGCAAATCGATCGCCGTGGTGGTCTCCGCCATGGCCGGCAAGACCAATGAGCTGGTGGCTTGGACCGACGGCGCCGGACAGGCGGCCGCGGGCCTTCCGCTGTCTGACGACGAATACGACGTGGTGGTCGCCTCGGGCGAGCAGGTGACGTCGGGGCTTCTGGCCCTGACCCTGCGCAACATGGGCCTGAACGCGCGCAGTTGGATGGGCTGGCAGATTCCGATCCTGACCGACGACGCCCACGGCCGCGCCCGCATCGAGGATGTGCCAGGCGACGTTCTGGGCGCCGCCGTCGACAGCGGCCAGATCGCCGTGGTGCCCGGCTTCCAGGGCGTGACCCGCGACGGCCGCATCACCACGCTTGGCCGCGGCGGCTCCGACACGTCTGCGGTGGCGGTGGCGGCGGCCCTGGGCGCCCCTTGCGACATCTACACCGACGTGGACGGCGTCTATACGACCGACCCCCGCATCGAGAGCCGCGCGCGGCGCCTGGAAAAGGTCTCCTACGAGGAGATGCTGGAAATGGCCTCGCTCGGGGCCAAGGTGCTGCAAACCCGCTCGGTCGAGCTGGCCATGGCGAAACAGGTCCCGGTTCGGGTCCTGTCCAGCTTCATCGAGCCGGATGAGCATGGAAATCTGCCGGAAAACGCCGGCACCCTGATTTGTGATGAGGATGAGATCGTGGAAAAGCGCATCGTTTCCGGCGTGACCATGAGCCGGGACGAAGCCCGGATCACGCTGCTGGGTCTGGCGGACCGCACCGACGCCCCCGCCGACGTCTTCACGCGCCTGGCCGAGGCCAACGTCAATGTGGACATGATCGTGCAGAGTCAGGCCCGCACCGAGGGCGCGGTGAACCTGACCTTCACCACTGGACGGCGCGACGCCCAGCGCGCCGCCGAGATGATGACCGCCGCCAAGGCCGAGATCGGCTTTGAAGAGCTGCGCATCGACGCGGACGTGGCCAAGATCTCGGTCATCGGCGTGGGCATGCGCAGTCATGCCGGCGTGGCCCAGACCATGTTCCGGGCCCTGGCCGACAAGGGCGTCAAGTTCCAGGCCATCTCGACCTCGGAGATCAAGATCAGCGTGCTGATCGAGGACGCCTATTCCGAGCTGGCGGTTCGGGCGCTGCATGCGGCCTACGGGCTCGACGCGCTATAGAATGAACAGATGCGCCGCCCTATCTGATCAGTGGACTGATCGACGGGCGGCAAGGCGGGAGCGACCATGGTGAAGGGCGGATTGACGACGAGGGGGCCTCGCAACCTCCTGCGCCAGATCCGCGAAGCCATGGCCGGCGGCGGCCCGGCGCAGGAGCGGCTGGACATGGTGGTGCGCACCATCGCCCAGTCCATGGTCGCCGAGGTCTGCTCCATCTATCTGCGCCGCGCCTCGGGCGAGCTGGAACTGTTCGCCACGCAAGGCCTGAACCCTCAAGCCGTGCACAGCACGCGCTTGCGGCCTGGCGAAGGCCTGGTCGGCGAGGTGGCGCGGCTGGCCCAGCCGATCAGCCTGTCGGACGCCCCGTCCCACCCCAGCTTCTCCTATCGCCCGGAAACCGGCGAAGACCCCTTCCACGCCTTCCTCGGCGCGCCCCTGCTGCGCGGCGGCCGGGCCATCGGGGTTCTGGTCGTCCAGAACCGCGCCGCCCGTCGCTATGACGAGGAAGAGGTCGAGGACATCCAGACCATCGCCATGGTCCTGGCCGAGACGGTCGCCTCGGGCGAGCTTCTGGCGCAGGACGAGCTGCGCGACGTCGAGGTGGCCCCCCATCGCCCCGAGCGGCTGAAGGGGCAGAAGTTCGCCGAAGGCCTGGCCTACGGCGTGGTCGTCCAGCACGAAGCCCCTCTGGCGCCGGAACAGCTGCTGTCCGACGATCCGACGGCTGAGGAAAAACGTCTGGCCGAGGCCCTGTCGGCGCTCAAGGCCGGCATCGACGTCATGCTGGAAGGCGGCCAGACCAAGCTGGGCGGGACCTCGTTCGAGGTGCTGGAGACCTATCGCATGTTCGCCGACGACCGGGGCTGGAACCGGTCGCTGGAAGAGGCGGTGCGCTCGGGCCTGACCGCCGAGGCCGCCGTCGATCGGGTGCGCAACGAACATCGCGCCCGCTTCGCCAAGGCCCGCGACCCCTATATCCGCGAGCGGCTGCACGACTTCGAGGACCTGGCCAACCGGCTGCTGCGGGTGCTGGCGGGCGACAACCCCGGCCACCGCGACCTGCCCGACGACGCCATCCTGGTGGCGCGGAATCTCGGCCCCGCCGACCTGCTGGAATATCCGCGCCACAAGCTGCGCGGCCTCTTGCTTGAAGAAGGTTCGGCCGCCAGCCACGCCGCCATCGTGGCGCGGGCGCTTCAGATCCCTTGCGTCGGCCGTCTGCAAGGCCTGCGCGACCGCCTGTCCGAAGGGGATCAGGTCATCGTCGACGGCGAGACGGGCGAGGCCTACCTGCGCCCCCGCCCCGACATGCTGGCGGCGGTCCAGAGCCGGATGGCCGTGCGTGAGCAGCGCCGGGCCGAGTTCGACCTGCTGCGCGACATCCCCGCCGTCACCAAGGACGGCACGCGCATCACCGTCCTGACCAACGCCGGTCTGGCCGTGGATCTGGAAAATCTGGACGCCACGGGGGCCGAGGGCATCGGCCTGTTCCGCACCGAGTTTCAGTTCATGGTCTCGGACGAACTGCCGCGTCTGGACGCCCAGACGGCGCTCTACAAGCTGGTGCTGGATGCGGCGGGCGACCGGCCCGTCACCTTCCGCACCCTCGACATCGGCGGCGACAAGGTCCTGCCCTATCTGGACAATGAGCGGGAGGAGAACCCGGCGCTGGGTCGTCGCGCCATCCGTCTGGGGCTGGACCGTCCGGCCCTGCTGCGGATGCAGATCCGCGCCCTGCTGGCCGCCGCCGCCGGGCGCGAGCTGCGCGTCATGTTCCCCATGATCGCCACGGTGGACGAGTTCCGGGCCGCGCGTGAGCTGGTCGACGTCGAGTGCGACTGGGCGCGGCGTCGCGGGCGGCCCCTGCCGTCCCTGCTGCGCGTCGGGGCCATGGTCGAGTGCCCCAGCCTGTTGTGGCATCTGGACGCCCTGCTGCCGCTGACCGACTTCGTGTCGATCGGCACCAACGACCTGTTGCAGTATATGTTCGCCGCCGACCGGACCAATCCTCTGGTGTCGGACCGCTATGATCCCCTGTCGCCGCCGGCGCTGAGGGCTCTGGCCGAAATCCAGCAGAAGTGCGCCGAGAGCGCCACGCCGGTCTCGGTCTGCGGCGAGTTGGCGGGCCGTCCGCTGGAAGCCTTCGCCCTGATCACCCTCGGCTACACCCGCCTGTCGGCGCCTGCTGGCGGGGTGGGGCCGGTCAAGCGGATGATCCTGTCGGCCGACCTGCCCGCCGCCCGTCGGGGGATGAACGTCCTGCTCGGCTCCTCGGCCGGTTCGGTGCGCGGCGAGATCGAGTCCCTGGCGCGCAAGCTGAATATCGCCGTCTGAAGCGGGGCCGCTTTTCCCGCGTTGCCCGCACGGAACACCTCGTCTAAGCGAGGGGGAGGGCGTGTCTGCGCCCCCACGGACGGAACCCCGCATGGATCAGGATCGGCACGACGCGCCGTCCCTCGAGGACGCCGAGACGCTGGGCGAGGCCCTGCGTGCGGCTCGTCTCGCCTCGGGCCGCTCCATGGCCCAGCTGTCGACCATGACGCGGGTGCATCCGCGCTATCTGACGGCGCTGGAGCAGAACGAGTTCTCCGTCCTGCCGTCGCGCATCTTTTCCATCGGCTACGTCCGCGCCTATGCCGGGTCCTTGGGGTTAGACGAACTGACGGCGGTCGAGCGCTTCAAGCGCGAGTTTCCCGAGGCGGCCGTGCCGCTTCAGGCCCCGACTGGCGCCGCCTTGCAGCAGATGCGCCGCACCTCGCCCAAGATCCTGGCGGCGCTCGGTGTGCTGGTCATGGCCGTGATCGGCTGGAACGTCTTCCAGCGCGTGGTCCGTATCGAGCCGCCGCACCCCTCCGATCTGGTCGCCGTGCCCAAGGACTGGGCCAAACAGGCCGACGCCGAGGTTGATCGGGCCCTCTATCTGGGCGCGCCGCGCGACGCGCCGCCGGACCAGACGACCCCGGCCCTCTACATCACGCCGGGTCTTGAGGCGCAGTTGACTGGGATCGACCCCAACGATCCCAACGCCGTCGTCCCGCCCTCGCCCCCGGTTCAGGCCGCCTTCAACCCGCGCGGCGCCGTTTTCGGCGCCTCGGCCATCGCGTCCCAGGTGATTTTGCAGGCGAAGAAACCCGCCAGCCTTGTGATCCGTCAGGGCGACGGCCGCATCCTGTTCGCGCGCCAGCTGGCGGCGGGCGAGGCTTGGCGCGCGCCGCCCAACGTTTCGGCCACGGTGGACGTGTCGGACCCGACGGCCTTCGACGTCTATCTGAACGGCGAGCACGGCGGCGTCCTGCCCGCGCCCCAGTCGCCGCTGGGCGCGCTGAACGCCCGCGCCCAGACCGCTGCTCGCCAGTCCGAGGCCCGCGCCGCCGCCGCCGTGGAGGCTGTGACCCGGGCCCGCGCGGCCCAGGCGGCCGCTGCTCTCGCCGCCGCGCCGGCTCCCGTCGTTCCGTCGGCCGCTGAGCCCACGCCACGCCCGGCGGGGTGAATCGTCGCGGACCGCGCTTGATGTCGTGGTTTTGCCGTCGTTCCTCGCCTATGTTCCGCGCGACATGAGCAGTTCCGAACTCGGCCACATCCGTCCCTGGCGCCACATCGAGCGTCGCAAGAGTCGCCAGATCATGGTGGGCTCCGTGGCTGTCGGCGGCGACGCCCCGATCAGCGTCCAGTCGATGACCAATACCCCGACGACCGACGCGGCGGCGACGCTGGAGCAGATACGCCAGCTGGAAGAGGCCGGGGCCGACATCGTCCGCGTTTCCTGCCCCGACGAGGAGTCGACGGCGGCCTTCAGGACCATCGCGCGCGAAGCCCGCGTGCCGCTCGTGGCCGACATCCATTTCCACTACAAGCGCGGGATCGAGGCGGCCCAGGCGGGCGCCGCCTGCCTGCGCATCAACCCCGGCAACATCGGCTCCATCGACCGGGTCAAGGAGGTCGTTCAGGCCGCCCGCGACCACGGCTGCTCCATGCGCATCGGCGTCAACGCCGGGTCGCTGGAAAAGGAGCTGCTCGAGAAGTACGGCGAGCCCTGTCCGGACGCCATGGTCGAGAGCGCCCTGAACCACGCCCGTATCCTGCAAGACCTGGACTTCCACGAGTTCAAGATCTCGGTGAAGGCGTCCGACCCCTTCCTGACGGTGGCCGCCTATCAGCAGCTGGCGGAGGCCATCGACTGCCCCCTGCACCTGGGCGTCACCGAGGCGGGGCCGCTGCGCACCGGCACCATCAAGTCGGCGATCGGCATGGGCAACATGCTGTGGGC
>CAYWDO010000132.1:2109-6345 GCA_964456995.1 uncultured Brevundimonas sp. | reverse complement strand
CTTAAAATCTGCCGACCTCGGTCTTGCGGGTTCGACCCCCGCCGCTCGCACCATCCTCCATCAGACCGCGACCCCGAACAAAGCGCCGATGCCGGCGGTGACGGCCAAGGCGACGGCCCCCCAGAAGACGACGCGCACGACGGGTCTCAGCTTGGCCGCACCGCCCGCCTTGGCGCCCAGGGCGCCGAGAATGGCGAGGAAGATCAGCGTCGCCGCCGCAACGACCGGCGAAATCAGACCCGTCGGCGTCAACGCCACCGCGATCAGCGGCAGGGCGGCGCCGACCGCGAAGGTGGCGGCAGACGTCAGCGCGGCTTGAATCGGCCGGGCGGTGGTGATTTCGGAAATGCCCAACTCGTCACGGGCGTGAGCGGCCAGGGCGTCATGCGCCATCATCTGCTCTGCGACCTGACGCGCCAGCGCCGGCTCCAGTCCGCGTCCGACATAGATGGCGCTCAGTTCGCGGCGTTCGGCCTCGGGATCGGCGGTCAGTTCGGCGGTCTCACGGGCGATGTCGGCCTTTTCGGTGTCGGACTGGGAACTGACCGAGACATATTCGCCCGCCGCCATCGACATGGCCCCGGCGACCAAGCCCGCTGCGCCGGCGATCAGGATGGCCGATTTCGGCGACCCTGCCGCCGCCACGCCGACGATCAGGCTGGCGGTCGAGACGAGCCCGTCGTTGGCCCCCAGAACCGCAGCGCGCATCCAGCCGATGCGGCTGACCAGATGGACTTCATCGTGAACGGCGCGGCTCATGAGATCGCCTCCCTGGCGTGGTCTGAACCTATCACCCTTTTACGCGCAGGCGCATCGTCTTGGCGCCGTCACGCAGGGCGGGTAGTCACCGGGCGTCTTCAGTGTTTCCGGTGTTCATGATGATCTTCAGCCGCGTTCTGGCTCCGACCCTGGCGCTCGCCCTTCTGGCCGGTGCAGCCCTTCCGGCGATGGCGCAGCAGGCGGCTCAGCCCGTAGAGGCGACGGCGTCGGCTGAGCGCGCCGCGCCGGCTCTGGTCGTGACCCTGGTGGTCGATCAGTTGAGCGCCAATCTGTTCAACCAGTATCGCAGCCAGTTCACCGGCGGGCTGAAGACCCTGGCCGATCAGGGCCTGGTGTCGATCAACGGCTATCAGACGCACGGCGTCACCGTGACCTGCGCCGGGCATTCCACCATCCTGACCGGCGTCCATCCGACGCACAGCGGCATCCCCGCCAACGACTGGATCGACACCACGACGGGTCAGGAGACCTATTGCCTGGCCGCGCCGCAGAATACCCTGGCGCACGGCAGGAACACCGACAACGGCCCGGTCGGGCCAGATATGCTGAAGGCCTCGACCCTGGGCGACTGGCTGAAGTCGGCCAGTCCGGAAAGCCGCGTCTTCGCCGTTTCCGGCAAGGATCGCGGGGCCATCACCCTGGCGGGACATCGGGGCGACGGCGCCTTCTGGCTGACCGAAGGCTTCGGCTTCACCACCTATGTCGAGCCGGGTCAGTCGCCTGAGGCGAAGCTGGCGGCGGTGGCGGCGATCAATGCGCGGATGATCGAGCGCTTCTCGCGTCAGGCGCCGGTGTGGAACTACACCCATGACGCCTGCCGTCGTCTGGAAGGCCAATGGGTCATCGGCGGCCAGACCTTCAACTCTACCCTGCCGCCCGCGAACGACAGCATCGAGGGATCGCCCCTGTTGGATGAGCTGACGCTGGAAGGCGCCGCCGAGCTGCTGGACAGTCAGCAACTGGGCCGTCGCGGCGTCACCGACATGCTGGGCGTCAGCCTGTCGGCCACCGACAAGATCGGTCACGGCTATGGCACGCAGGGGCCGGAGATGTGCGAGCAGATGCTGCGCCTCGACGCGGCGCTGGGCGTCTTCCTCGACAAGCTGTCGACCGTGCCGGGCGGCGTGGTCGTGGTTCTGACCGCCGACCATGGCGGGTCGGACTTCCCCGAGCGGTCCTCGGTCGAGGGCTATCCGGCGGCGGGCCGTGTGGACCGCGCCCTGATGCCGCGCGTCAATGATGCGTTGAAGGCGCGCTTCAATCTGGACGCCAATCCGCTGGCCTCCTCGGCGGGCGGGCTGATCGTCGTCGACAAGGACAAGAAGTCGCTGGCCGAGCCGCTGCGCAGTCAGGTGTTGGCCGCCGCTGTCGAGCTGCTGAACAGCGAGCCGCAGGTGGCCCTGGCCGTGTCGCGCGACGAACTGCTGGCCGAACCGATGCCGGCCTCGGACAATCCCGAGGACCTGAGCCTGCGCCAGCGCCTGCGCCTGTCGGCGGTGGCCGGGCGCTCGCCGGACATCATGCGGTCCTATCAGCCGGGCCTGACCGGCGCGGGCCGGGTCGGCGGCGCCATTTCCAGCCACGGCTCGCCTTGGGATTATGACCGTCGCGTGCCGATCATCTTCTGGTGGCCGGGCGCCCAGGGTCAGGAGCGCTTCCTGCCGATCCGCACCATCGACATCGCCCCGACCCTGGCCCACCTGATCGGGGTCAAGCCGGCCGAAGCGCTGGACGGCCGCTGCATGGACCTGCCGCAGTTCGCTGCGGGGCGTTGCGAGACGCAAAAGCCGTAAAGTCGTGTTTCAGGGCTCATAAACTCGTGTTTCGGGCCGGGGGCGTGGTCTTACGTCCCCGGCGTTTCGTTGGCACAAGGGATCAAGGCCTCTGAGGGGAGGTCATGGCCGTCAGAGCCGCCCGAGGAAACACTATGAACAGAGCCCGCCGCGCGCGCATCGTCGCGACCCTTGGACCCGCGAGCCGTGCGCCCGCGACCGTCAAGGCGCTGGCCCAGGCTGGTGTGGACGTCTTCCGCCTGAACTTCAGTCACGGCTCGCACGAGGACCACGCCGTCAACTTCAAGGCCGTGCGCGGCGCTGAAATCGCGCTGAAGCGTCCGTTGGGCATTCTGGCCGACCTGCAAGGCCCCAAGCTGCGGCTGGGACGCTTCGCCGATGTCGAGATCGCCATCAAGCCGGGTCACAGGATGCGCTTCGATCTGAACCCGGAGCCGGGCGACGAGACGCGGGTGCAGATGCCGCACCCGGAAATCTTCAAGGCCCTGCGCACCGGCATGTTGCTGCTGATCGACGACGGGCGCATCCGCCTGCGGGTCGGCGAGCGCAGCGATGAATGGGCCGACGTCACGGTCGAGAGCGGCTCCAAGCTGTCGGACCGCAAGGGCGTGGCCGTGCCGGAGGCCGTCATTCCCGTCTCGGCCCTGACACCCAAGGACCGCGAGGACCTGGCCTTTGCGCTGCGTCTCGGCGTCGACTGGGTGGCGCTCAGCTTCGTGCAGCAGGCCGAGGACATGGCCGAGCTGAAGCGGATCGTGAACGGTCGCGCGGCCTGCATGGCCAAGATCGAGAAGCCCCAGGCCTTGAACGACCTTGAGAGCATCCTCGACTACTGCGACGGCGTCATGGTCGCGCGCGGCGACCTGGGCGTGGAGATGGAGCCGGAGGAAGTGCCGGTGGCCCAGAAGAAGATCCTGCGCGCCGCCCGCCAGCGCGGGGTACCCGCCATCGTGGCCACGCAGATGCTGGAATCCATGACCAGTTCGCCGGCCCCGACGCGGGCCGAGGCGTCCGACGTGGCCAACGCCGTCTATGAGGGCGCGGACGCCCTGATGCTGTCGGCCGAGACGGCGTCGGGCGATTACCCGATGGAGGCGGTGCAGATCATGAACCGCATCATGGAGCGGGTGGAGCGCGATCCCTTGTGGCCCGGCCTGATGGACGCCGAGCACGCGGGCATGGACATCCACGACGTCGACGCCCTGGTGGCGGCGGCGCGCAAGGCGGCGGAGGCGGCCTCGACCGCCTGTATGGTGGTGTTCACCACCCTGGGCGGGACAGCGCGGCGGATGTCGCGCGAGCGGCCCTTGCAGCCCGTTCTGGCCCTGACGCCCAAGCCCGAGACGGCGCGTCGTCTGGCCCTGGTCTGGGGACTGGAGCCGCGTCTGGGCGATCAGCCGACCTCGCTGGAAGGCCTGACCGAGGACGCGGTGCAGAGCGCCATGACCTATGGGCTGGCTGAGCCGGGTCAGCGCATCCTGATCCTGGCCGGAACGCCTTTCGGCGCGCCAGGGGCTGCGAATCTGTTGCGTCTGGCCCATGCTCCGGCCCATGCTCCCGGCGGGGCGAAAAACGCTCGCAGGACCTGACGAGACGGAATGATCAAATACATCGGCTCAAAGCGTGCGCTTCTGGGCCATGTCACGGGTGCGGTGCGCGCCGC
>CAYWDO010000132.1:0-2009 GCA_964456995.1 uncultured Brevundimonas sp. | reverse complement strand
ACATCGGCTCAAAGCGTGCGCTTCTGGGCCATGTCACGGGTGCGGTGCGCGCCGCCCTGCCGAACGGCGGGACGGTGTGCGACCTGTTTTCCGGCTCGGCCCGCGTCGGCCATGCGCTGAAGGGGCAGGGGTTCCGCGTCTGGTCCAACGATCACAACGCCTATGCCCACACGCTCGCGACAGCTTACGTCCAGGCCGACCGTGAACGCTGGGCGGCGCAGGCCGAGG
Organism: uncultured Brevundimonas sp.; assembly: GCA_964456995.1. Classification (GTDB taxonomy): domain Bacteria; phylum Pseudomonadota; class Alphaproteobacteria; order Caulobacterales; family Caulobacteraceae; genus Brevundimonas. The sequence continues at coordinate 1,781 of CAYWDO010000132.1, read as the reverse complement.
TCATCCTGACCGAGCTGCGGACGGTGAAGGCCGAGGCCGGCTGGTTCACCAAGGCCTTTTGCGAGGACGCCCGCTTCTTTCATCCCGAGAACGGCGCCCGCATCGACGCCATGCGCGCGCGGATCGAGACCATGGGGCTGGAGCCTGAACTGAAGGCCGTGGTTCTGGTGGCCCTGATGGAGGCGGCGGACCGGGTGGATTCCACGGCCGGGCTGCAGATGGCCTATATGAAGCAGTGGGCGCCGCGCGCGTTGAAGCCGCTGGAGCTGCGGCTGCCGGACCTGCTGCCGGGCGTGACGGCGGGGGCTTGCCGGGCGACGCAAGGCGACGCGGTGGAGATCGCGGATCAGGTCGAGGCCGACCTCGTCTATCTGGACCCGCCCTACAACCAGCACTCCTATCTGGCCAACTACCACTGCTGGGAGAGCCTGATCCTGTGGGACAAGCCGGAGACCTATGGGATCGCCAACAAGCGGGTGGACGTGCGGACCCGCAAGAGCCCGTTCAACAGCCGCCCGGGCATCGGCCCGGCCCTGCAATCCGTGGTCGAGCGGCTTCAGGCGCCCAACCTGATCGTCAGCTTCAACGACGAGGGCTATCTGAGCCGCGATGACCTGACGGCCATGCTGTCGGCGCGCGGTCATGTGCAGGTGGTCGAGATCCCGCGGCCCCGCTATGTCGGCGCCCGCATCGGCATCCATAACCGCAAGGGCGAGAAGGTCGGGGCTGTCGGGCGGCTGCGCAATGTCGAGCACCTGTTCGTGGTGACCCAGGAACCGCTCAGCCTGCCCGTCGCCGCCTGAGGCGCGGAACCATTCTCGCAAGGTCGGGATTGTTTTCGGCATGACCATGCCGTCGCAACGCCCATCCTCTACCCGTCGTCGGGCCTCCAAGGGGCTGCCCAGCTGGGGCATCCTGCTGGCCGGTCTTGCGGTCGTGGTGGTGATTGCCCTGCTAATCGGCGGCGCGCTGGGGCTCTAGGCGCTTTCCAGCAAGGCCTTGATCGGCGCCCAGCTGGGCCGATGCGCCGGGCAGGGACCGAGGGTCCTCAGCGCCTGCTGGTGCAGGGGGGCGTTGTAGCCCTTGTGGCTGGCGAAGCCGTAGCCGGGGTATTGTCCGTCCAGCTCGATCATCAGCCGGTCGCGCGCCGTCTTGGCCAGGATGGAGGCGGCCGCGATGGACAGGGACAGCCTGTCGCCCTTGACCACGGTGGTCACGTCGCAGGGCAGTTTGAAGCGGTAGTTGCCGTCCACCAGGGCGATGGCGGGCTGAATGCTCAGCGCCTCGATCGCCCGGCACATGGCCAGGCCGGTGGCGTGCAGGATGTTCAGCTCCTCGATTTCCTCGACCGAGGCGAAGCCGACGCCCCAGGCCAGGGCGCGGGCCTTGATCTCGGGCTCCAGCGCGGCGCGGCGCTTTTCGGTCAGGGCCTTGGAATCATCGATGCCGGGCGGAAGGTCGTCAGGGTTCAGGATCACCGCCGCCGCCGACACCGGCCCGGCCCAGGGACCGCGCCCGGCCTCGTCCACGCCGCAGACATGGCCGCCGTCGCCGCCTTCGCGCGCCAGGATTTCCAGCGCCAGGGTCGGGAAGGCACGAATGATCTTGGGGGCGACGGGTTTAGGCGGGCTCATCGCGCGTCAGTGCCACGAACTTCCGTGTGACGGAAGCCGGTCATCTGATCGCATAGGCGTGGCGGGAAGCGGACACTCTGAATGTCCGGCAAGGGTGGGAAGCGGACAAGGGTTTAAAGCCCAGGCAAGGATCTCTGGACGTTACAG
>CAYWDO010000131.1:0-6483 GCA_964456995.1 uncultured Brevundimonas sp. | reverse complement strand
CCCGACTTCAAGGGCGCGACCCTGCTGCCCGGCATCGTGGCGGCGGCGACCAAGGGCGATGACGCCCTGTTGCGCAAGATCCTGTCGGTGTTCGAAGCCGAGGGCTATGCGGTTGAGGGCGCGGACGACATTCTGGGCGGCGAGGCCTTGCCTGCGGGCGCGCTCGGCGCAGTCACGCCGACGGCAGAGCAACTGGCGGACTTGAAGAAGGCGCTGCACGTCGCTGAAAAATCGGGCGAACTGGACATTGGTCAGGGCGCGGTCGTCTGCGATGGTCTGGTCCTGGCGGTCGAGGCGCAGGAAGGCACGGACGAGATGCTGCGCCGCGTGGCGGGCCTGCCTGCCGATCTGCACGGCGCGCCGGGCGCGCTGAAGGGCGCGCTGGGCAAGGCGCCCAAGCCGATCCAGGATCTGCGCGTCGATATGCCGGTGATCGGCTCGACGACGGTAGAACTGGCCGCCGCCGCCGGGCTGGCGGGCATAGGCGGTTTCGCTGGGCGGCTGATCATCATCGACCATGAAGCGCTGGTCGAGGCGGCTGACCGGCTGGGGCTGTTCGTCTGGGGCATGGAACGATGAGCCGTCCTCTGAAGATCATGCTGGTCGCCGCTGAGGCGTCCGGCGACGCCTTGGGCGCCGGGCTGGCCCACGCCCTGAAGATGCGCCTGGGCAGTGATGTGACCTTTGTCGGTGTCGGCGGACCCAGGATGGCGGCTGAGGGCGTGGTCAGCCCGTTCGACATCGCTGAGCTTTCCATCCTGGGCTGGATCGAGGGGTTGAAGGCCTATGGTCTGGTCAAGCGTCGGGTGGCCGACACGGTCGCACTGGCCAAGGCCGAGCGGCCCGACGCGGTCGTCCTGATCGACAGCTGGGGCTTCACCATCCGCGTTGCCAAGGCGCTACGCGAGGTCCTGCCGGGCGTGCCGCTGATCAAATACGTCGGGCCGCAGGTCTGGGCCTCGAGGCCGGGCCGGGCCAAGACGCTCGCCGCCAGCGTCGATCACCTGCTGTCGCTCTACAGCTTCGACGCGCCCTGGTTCGAGCGCGAGGGTCTGCCGACGACGGTCGTGGGCTCGCAGGCCCTGCACGTCGATATGGCCAGCGCTGACGGCGCGCGCTTCCGCGCCGCCCGCGGCATCGCCGCCGACGCGCCCCTGCTGCTGGTCCTGCCGGGCAGTCGGCCCAGCGAGATCACCCGCATGACGCCCGTCTTCGAGGCGACGGTGAAGCGCCTGAAGGCGGCCGACCCCTCGCTGGAGATCGCGGTCGTCGCCGCCGGCACGGTCGCCGCCGACGTGGCGGGTCGCGTCGCCGCCTGGCCCTTCCGCGCCCATCTGGTGCAGGAGGCCGACAAGTACGACGCGATGAAGGCCGCCAACGTCGCCCTGGCCACCAGCGGCACGGTCTCGACCGAGCTGGCGCTCGCTGGCGCGCCCATGGTCATCGCCTACAAGATCGACGGGTTGTCCTACCTGCTGATGAAGAACTTGGTGACGGCCAAGCACATCACCCTGTTTAACATCGCCGCCGACGAGCGCATTGCGCCCGAGTTCATCCAGAACGACGCCACGCCCGAAAAGCTGATAGAGGCGGTCGGCCATCTGCTCGTGGATGCTCAGGCCGCAACGGATCAGGCCGCACGCCAGATGGCGGCGCTGGATTTGATGGGCCGTGGAGGCCCTGATCCGTCAGAGTTGGCGGCGGACGCTGTGTTGAGGGTGATTGCGGCCAAGGCCGCCTAGGTACGCACCAGACACCGTCTGAAAAGCGTTGGACCTTCGCCGTTTAATTTGGCTGGAGTCGCGCCAGGACCGATCAGCGATTTAGCGCGTCATCCACGGCTTGTTGGAGCCAGACTTCACCGTGACCGACTTGTCGCGTTGCAGGCCGCCTTTTTGCGGCGGCCCTGAGCGCGCTTTAAGCGCAGCCTGCTTCAGGCGGAGCGCCCGCTGTGCCGGGGTCTGGGTCGGTGTTTGGGCGGAAGGGGCGTCGTCGCTAGGGTCGCTCATGGCCGCCTTCTAGCATGAAGCAGCCGCCTGGGCGTTGTCCCCAAACAAAAAACGCCGAGGCATGCGCCCCGGCGTTTTCCATTCTCGTTGGCCGCGATCAAAAGGCTTGGCCTTTTTACGCGACGCGGCCTGGTCAGCCGCGCTGTTCGATCGGCACGTAGTCGCGTTGGGTCGGGCCGGTGTAGAGCTGACGCGGGCGACCGATCTTCTGCGAGGGGTCGGCCATCATTTCCTGCCACTGCGAGATCCAGCCCACGGTGCGGGCCAAGGCGAACAGGACGGTGAACATGGTGGTCGGGAAGCCCATCGCCGACAGGGTGATGCCCGAATAGAAGTCGACGTTCGGGAACAGCTTGCGCGAGGTGAAGTACTCGTCCGACAGGGCGACGCGCTCCAGTTCCTTGGCGACCTGGAACAGCGGGTCGTTCTCGCGGCCCGTGGCGGCCAGCACTTCATAGGCCGACTGCTGCATGACCTTGGCGCGCGGATCGTAGTTCTTGTACACGCGGTGGCCAAAGCCCATCAGCTTGTACTTCTTGTCTTTAACGCCCTGGATGAACTCAGGAATACGGTCCGGCGTGCCGATTTCCTTGAGCATGTTCAGCGCCTCTTCGTTGGCGCCCCCGTGCGACGGGCCCCACAGGCAGGCGATGCCGGCGGCGATACACGCGAACGGGTTGGCGCCCGACGAACCGGCCAGACGGACGGTCGAGGTCGAGGCGTTCTGCTCGTGGTCGGCATGCAGGGTGAAGATGCGGTCCATGGCGCGAACCAGGGCCGGATCGACCACATAGTCCTCGGCCGGAACGGCGAAGCACATACGCAGGAAGTTCTCGGCGTACGACAGGTCGTTACGCGGCGAGATGAAGGGCTGGCCGATGTGGTACTTGTAAGCGCGGGCCGCGATGGTCGGCATCTTGGCGATCAGGCGGATGGCCGAGATGTCGCGTTGCACCGGATCATGGATGTCCAGGCTGTCGTGATAGAAGGCCGACAGTGCGCCGACGGTGCCAACCATGATCGACATGGGGTGGGCGTCGCGGCGGAAACCTTCAAAGAAGCGGTCGAACTGCGCATGCAACATGGTGTGCATGGTGATGCTGTTTTCGAACTTCTCGTACTGGGCGGCGGTCGGCAGTTCGCCGTGCAGCAGCAGATGGCAAACCTCGACGAAGTTCGACTGGGAAGCCAGTTGGTCGATGGGATAGCCGCGGTGCAGCAGCACGCCTTCATCGCCGTCGATGAAGGTCAGGGCGCTTTCGCAGGCCGCCGTCGAGGTGAAGCCGGGGTCGAAGGTGAAGGCGCCGGTCGCGCCATACAGCTTGCGGATGTCGATGACGTCCGGTCCGGTGGAGCCCGCTAGGACAGGAAGTTCGACGTTCTTGTCGCCGTAGGTGAAGGTCGCCGTACCGGCGGGTTTCGCTTGTTCAGTCATCTAGGCCCCTTTTGTTTTTCTTCGGGCCGGGCGCGGGGAGGCGTCCAACCTGGATGGTTATGGGTGATCACTTAGTCTGTTGCAGCGCATCATCCAAGCGCCCGAGGGCTCCATCGCGTCCCAAGGCCGCCAGAATTCGCGCGATGTCAGGCGACACCGATCCACCGGTCAGAGCGCCGCGCATGGAAGGCCCTATTTTTCCGAAGCCTACGCCTTCTTCCTCGGCAAAGACCTTAAGTTCGGCTTCGAGTGCGAAAACGTCCCAGCTCTGGAAAAGACGGAGACGTTCACGGAGTCGTGAAATTCTCTCGCCACCCTCGCCGGTCAGCAAGGTCTGGGTTTTCTCGTCCAGGACAAGGGGGCGGGCCTTCAGCACGAAGTCGGTTTGAGCCGCCAGTTCGAGGATGGTCTTGGCGCGATCCTTGACGAAGGGCATGGCGCGCAGCAGGCGGGCTTCGTCGTCGGGTTGCAGGGCGCGCCCCTTGGCCAGGTGCGCGTCCAGCGTCAGCTTGGCCAGACGGTCGTCCTCGGCCAGTCTGATCCAGTGGGCGTTGACGTGGGCCAGCTTATCGAAGTCGAGGCGGGCGGGCGCCTTGCCGATGCCGGGCAGGTCGAACCATTCGATGGCCTGTTCGTCGCTGAACAGCTCATGGTCGCCGTGCGCCCAGCCCAGACGCGCCAGATAGTTGCGCATGGCCTCGGGCAGGTAGCCCATCTCGGCGTATTCATGCACCGCCTGGGCGCCGTGACGCTTGGACAGCTTGGCGCCGTCGGGTCCGTGGATCAGCGGGATGTGGGCGAAGGTCGGCCGGGTCCAGCCAAGCGCGTCGTAGATCAGGCTCTGGCGGGCGGCATTGTTCAGGTGGTCGTCGCCGCGAATGACGTGGGTCACGCCCATGTCGTGATCGTCTACCACCACGGCCAGATTGTAGGTGGGGGCGCCGTCCGAGCGCAGGATGACCAGGTCGTCAAGCGAGCCCGAATCCCAGCGGACCGCACCCTGAACCGCGTCCTCGACCAGGACCGCCTGATCCAGCGGGCGGCGGAAGCGGATGGTGTGCGGCTTGGCCAGGTCGTCGACGCCGGGCTCGCGGTCACGCCAGGGCGAGACGAAGTCCTTGCCCGAAGCCTTGGCCTGATCGCGCAGGGCGCCGGTTTCCTCAGCGGTGAGGAAGTCGCGGTAGGCGTGGCCCGAGGCCAGCAACTGCTCGGCGACCTCGCGGTGGCGGTCGGCGCGGGCGAACTGGAAGACGGGCTCTTCGTCGCCAAACAACTCCAGCCAGGACAGGCCGTCGAAGATGGCCTTCACGGCGTCGTCGGTCGAACGCTCGCGATCCGTGTCCTCGACGCGGATCAGGAATTTCCCGCCCCGGCTCTTGGCGTATAGCCAGTTGAATAACGCGGTTCTCGCCCCGCCGATATGCAGGTAGCCTGTGGGCGAGGGGGCGAAGCGGGTGACGACAGTCGAGGAGGGGGAGGTCATAAACAAGGGGTCCGTTGCGGAGGCCCTTATACGCCCGCGCGCGCCAAAGCGAAGCCTTGCCTTAAGGGTTCTTGACGCTGTGCGCGATGAAGTCGCGGCGCAGACGGATCGCTGGCGGTTGTGGGCGCCGGTCTTCTTCGGCGGCGGATGCGCGGCCTATTTCGCCTTGAAGAGCGAACCGGCGCTCTGGCCATTAATCGTGGCGGCGGTGCTGAGCGGCGGGGCCTGGCTGACGGCGCGGCGGTTTGGGCTGGCAAGGCGCTGGACGCTGATCCTGCTGATGCTGGCCTGTCTGTGCGGTGGGGCGGCGACAGCCAAGCTGCGGACCGAGGCGGTCAGCGGGCCGATTGCGCCGGCGCTGGCCGAGGCGACCGTGGTCGAGGCCTGGGTCATGGATGTCGACAGCCCGGGTGAGCGTGGGGCGCGAATCGTCTTGGCCCCGGTGCGGATCAGGGGCCTGACGCCCGAGGCGACGCCAGTGCGGCTGCGGGCCACGGTGCGCGGCGAGCCCCCGGGGCCGGGAACGGCGGTGCGGCTCTTTGGTATTCTGAACCCGCCGCCGCCGCCGGCCAGTCCAGGGGCCTATGATTTCGGTCGCAACGCCTATTTTCAGGGCATGGGCGGGACGCTGTTTGCCCTGGGGCAGACGCGGCCGACAGCCTTGCCCGAACCGCCATGGCGGGTGCGGATAGCGATGAAGATCAATGCGGCGCGATATGCTCTGGCGCAGAGGATCGTGGCGCGGCTGGGCGAGCGGACCGGCGGGATCGCCGCCGCCATGACGACGGGGCACGAGACCTGGATCGGCCGCGAGGATTTGGACGCCATGCGCGATTCCGGGCTGGCCCACATCCTGTCGATCTCGGGCCTGCACATGGCCATCGTCGGGGGCTTCGTTTTCTTCGCCGCGCGGCTGGGCGTGGCGGCCTGGCCGTGGCTGGCGCTGCGAGTGTCGGGCAAGAAGGTCGCGGCGGTCGCGGGGCTGATCGCCGTCGGCACTTACCTGGTGGTGTCGGGGGCGCCGCCGCCGGCGGAACGTTCGGCGATCACGGCCTCCATCGCCTTTGTCGCCATCCTGCTGGATCGGCAGGCGGTGACTATGCACGCCCTGGCGGTGGCGGCCTTCGCGGTGCTGTTGCTGCAGCCCGAGGCCATCGTCACGCCGGGGTTCCAGATGTCGTTCGCGGCGACGGCGGCCTTGGTGGCCCTGGTCGAGGTCTGGCCGCGACGGATAAAGGAAATCTCGGCGCCCTGGCCCATCGTGGCGGCGCAGCGGCTGGGAAGCTGGCTGCTGGTGGCCTGCACCGCCAGTCTGGTGGCGGGGATGGCGACGGGGCCGTTCGCCATGCAGCATTTCAACCGGACGGCGGTCTATGGCTTGATCGCCAATCTGGGAACGGCGCCCATCGCGGATTTCATCCTGATGCCGGCGCTGGCGCTGGGGGCGGCGCTGGAGCCGTTGGGGCTGGGCGCGCCGTTCCTTTGGCTGGCGGGCAAGGGGGTGGAGATGATGCTGGCCATCGGCCACTGGACCGCGGGTCTGCCGGGCGCGGTGC
>CAYWDO010000130.1:0-6737 GCA_964456995.1 uncultured Brevundimonas sp. | reverse complement strand
GTCCTGCTGGACGCCGCGCACCAGTGCATGACCACGCGCGGCGTGCATCACCGCCACGTCACCACCATCACCACCCGCTTCACCGGCGCCTTCAAGGCCGACCCGGCCCTGGCCGACCGCTTCCTGAAGCTGGCCAAAGGTTAAAGGCCTCAGGGCCAAGGGGTTTGAACCGGTCGTCTCGCACCTGCGAAGGGGCCGGTTATGCAATCTTATTGCCCGATGACGCGAATTCGTCATGCAAGACGGCTTTACAAGCCCGGCGCGGGACGCCAAGACACGATCCATACCTTTGAGTGCTGCTCGCCGAAGAACGCGAGCCAGGATGGAGACGACGGCGTATGGGCTCTAAACTTTCCGGTCCCGCGGGCCAGGGTGGTAAAACGATCGAACAGAACGCGGACATCAACGTCACGCCGTTCGTCGATATCATGCTGGTGCTGCTGATCATCTTCATGGTCGCCGCCCCGCTGGCCACCGTGTCGATCAAGCTGGACCTGCCGCCGGCGGTGCCGAGCGTGACGGATGAGAAGCCCAAGGAACCCGTGTACATCACGATCCAGGAATCGGGCGGCATCTACATCGCCGAACAGGAAACCTCGGTCGAAACCCTGCCGGCCGACGTCTGCGCCGCTCAGGACGTGACCACCGACTGCCGCGAAGAGCGCGTCTTCGTCCGCGCCCAGCCGGAAGTGAAGTACAACCAGTTCATGGAAGTCATGAACAAGCTTCAGGAAAACGGCTTCTACAAAGTCGGCCTTCTGAACGAAGACATCGAGTAAGACGTCAGTCCACTCACCTGAATCAGGGCCGTTCCTCCGGGAGCGGCCCTTTTTCTTTGCCCAATTCGTCAGCAGAACGCCGTCACGCCCTTGCCCCCGGCGCACGGCCGGTCCTTGATGCGGCCGTCAGTTTTTGGGGGATTTCGCCATGCGTCGCCGCACCTTCCTGTCCAGCCTGCCTGCGGGCGCCCTTCTGGCCGGAGCCGGCTCGGTCGCCGCCCAGACGGCGAGCCCGACCGCCGCCAAGGCGCCTGCCCCTTCGCCTCGCCCGGCCGACCCTTACGCCGGGGTCGGCATCGGCGACCGGGTGACGGGACCCAAGTTCGTCGGACGCTCGACCGTCTGGGGGGCCAATGGCGCCGCCGCCACGGCCCACCCCGCCGCCACCCTGATCGGACTGGACACCCTGCGGCGCGGCGGCTCGGCCATCGACGCCGCCATCGCCATCAACGCCGCCCTGGGCTTCCTGGAGCCGACCGCCAACGGCATCGGCGGCGACGCCTTTGGCCTGATGTGGGACCCGACGCAAAAGAAGGTCGTCGGCTTCAACGGTTCGGGGAACAGCCCGCAGGGCCTGTCGCTGGCGACCGCCCGGTCCAAGGCCGGCCCCGACGGCTATCTGCCCAAGTACGGCGCCGTGACCGTCAACGTGCCCGGCACGGTCGACGCCTGGTGGAGCGCGCATCAGCGCTACGGCAAGCTGCCGTGGAAAGACGTCCTGATCCCCGTCGCCGAGCTGTGCGAACAGGGCGTGCCGGTGCCCCAGGTCATCGCCTGGTATCTGGAGCGCAACATGGCCGGTTTCGACCGGGGCGCGTCCCTGATCGAGGAAAACGACAACAGAAAAAAGGTCTATACGCCCAACGGACGCACGCCGAAGACAGGCGAGATCTTCGCCAACCCCGACCTGGGCCACACCTACCGCATGATCGCCGAGGGCGGCCGCGACGCCTTCTATGACGGCGCAATCGCCGACCACATCGAGCGCTATTTCAAGCGCATCGGCGGCTGGATGACCCGCGCCGACCTGGCCGCCCACCGCACCGAATGGGTCGAGCCGCTGATGACCACCTATCGCGGGGTCGAGGTCTATAGCCTGGGGCCAAACACTCAAGGGCTGTCGACCAACCAGATCCTGAACATCTGCGAACAGTTCGACCTGAAGGCCATGGGCTTCCAGTCCGCCGCCTCGATCCACCACCAGGCCGAGGCCAAGCGTCTGGCCTTCGAGGACCGCGCCCGCTACTTCGCCGACGAACGGTTCGCCAAGGCCCCGACCGAGTGGCTGAACTCGAAGGCCTACGCCGCTGAGCGCGCCAGGCTGATCAACCCGAACCGCGTCATGGACCGCGTCTTCCCCGGCGACGCCCCGACCCAGGGCGACACCACCTATTTCAGCGTGGCCGACAAGGACGGGATGATGGTCAGCTGGATCCAGTCCAACTATCGCGGCATGGGCTCAGGGCTCACGCCCGACGGACCGGACGGCGGGACCCTGGGCTTCATGTTCCAGGACCGGGGCGAGCTGTTCTCGCTCACCGACGGCCACCCCAACGTCTATGCGCCGGGCAAGCGGCCCTTCCACACCATTATCCCCGGTTTCGCCTGCAAGGACGGCGAGCCGTGGATGGCCTACGGCGTCATGGGCGGCGGGATGCAGCCCCAGGGCCAGGCCCAGATCATCATCAACATGGTCGACTACGGCCTGGACCCGCAGGAGGCCGGCGACAGCCCCCGTTGGCAGCACTACGGCTCGTCCGAACCGACCGGCCACCCGGCCGAGGGCGTGGGCAAGCTGCATCTGGAATCCGGCGTTCCGGACGCCACCAGGCAGCAGCTTGCGGCCATGGGCTGGGACCTCGGCCCGCCCGACGGCGGCTTCGGCGGCTATCAGAACGTGATGAAGCAGATCAACGTCCAGGGCCGCTGGACCTATGGGGCGGCGACGGAGATGCGGAAAGACGGCAACGCCCTGGCCTATTGATCGGAGAACGCCATGATCGCCGCCCTTCTGGCCGCCAGCCTGCACGCCGCCGCCCTCGACGCGCCCGCCAAATGTAGCCCTATACCAGGCGCCGAAGCCCTATGGCGCGACGACGTCCGCTATGTCTTCGTCGGCGAAACCCACGGCACGACCGAAGCCCCCGCCGCCTTCGGCGAGTTGGTCTGCGCGGCGCTGGAACAGGGGCCAGTGACGGTCTCGGTCGAGTACCCGGTGCAGATGCAACCGATGTTGGACGCCTTCATGGCCGCGGATAGCGACACGGCGGCGCGGGCCGCCCTCGCCGCCTATAAATACGGTCCCTTCGTGCACCATGACGGGCGCGGCAGCAGCGCCATGCTGGACCTGTTGCTGCGGATACGCGCCATGGCTAAGGCGGGCGAGGACGTGACCCTGGTCGCCTCCGTGCCGGACAGCCCACGCGCGGAGGGGTTCAGCCAGTCCTATTCGGAGATGGACCGGGCCGTTCTATGGGGACGTCAGGCCATGGCGCGGCCGCAGGCGCGGGTCATGGTTCTGGTCGGACGGGTTCACGCTGAAAAGATGCGCCGCGTCGGGTCGCCGCTGGGCCTGCCCGCCGCGGCCCACATCCGCCCCGAGGAGACCGTATCCCTATCCGTGGCCTATCAAGGCGGCGAGGCCTGGACCTGCCGCGATGAGTGCGGCGCCACGCCGATCCTTGTGACAGATGCTGGCGAGGCGCGCGGCGTCGTTCTGGCCTCTCAGCAGGACGGCAAATTCGATGGCCTGTTCGCGCTCGGCCCGGTCACCGCATCAGCGCCGATCCGGCCCTGACCTGACTTCATCTCAGCCGGCGAAGAACAGTGCTAGCCGCTCGGGCCATGTGGGCGACCTGCCCACGTAGCCGGCGTTCCGAGGCCCTGATGACAACTCAGGACCGGATTTTCCACTGGCTGGAGAATGGCGAAGGCTGTTCCGGCGCCTATATCGAGCGCTCCCCCCGACTTCGCGGAGCCAAACCATGCCCTATGCCGATCAACCCACCGTCGTCGCCTCGGGCGTGGAGATTCCGCTGCTGGGCTTCGGCACTTGGCAGCTGCAGGCCGACGACGCGCGGCGCATGGTGCGTGAGGCCCTGCGCATCGGCTATCGCCACATCGACACGGCCTGGATCTACAAGAACGAGAAGGCGGTGGGCGACGGCATCGCCGACGCTGTGGCCGAAGGGATCGTGTCGCGCGACGACGTCTTCGTCACCACCAAGATCTGGGTCGAGCATTTCCACCGCGACGCCCTGCTGCGGCAGGCCGAGGAATCCGCGATCAGCCTGGGCCTGACGCCCGACCTGCTGTTGCTGCACTGGCCCAAGCCGACGCCGTCGCTGGCGGAGACGATCGGCGCCCTCAACGAGGCGAAAGAGGCGGGTTTCACCAAGAACGTGGGGCTGTCCAACTTCCCCTCGGCGCAGTTCCGCGAGGCGGCGGCCCTGTCGAAGGCGCCGCTGGTGACCAACCAGGTCGAGTACCACCCCTATCTGTCGCAGAAGACCCTGATCGAGACGGCGCGTGAGCTGGGCTCGTCCCTCACCGCCTGGTCGCCGCTGGCCCAGGGCAAGATCGCCGACGACGCCGTGATCGGCGAAATCGCCAAGGCCCACGGCAAGACCAACGGCCAGGTCACCCTGCGCTGGTTCATCCAGCAGGGCGTGATCGCCATTCCGCGCACCACCAAGGTCGAGCGGGCCCGCGAGAGCTTCGACATCTTCGACTTCGACCTGTCGGCGGACGAGATGGCGCGCATCCACGCCCTGGCCCGTCCCGAGGGCCGTCTGGGCGACTGGCTGGACGAGGCCTTCCAATGGGATCAGGATGCCTGATCTAACAGCGTCATAGGACGCCAGCGTCGGGGAGGACGCCATGGGTTCGGTTCTGGGCTTTCCGGGGATTGATCCGACAGACGCCCTCATCGGCGCCCGCATCCGGCGCTGGCGGGATCAGCGGGGCGTCGCCCCGGCCGATCTCGCCGCCGCCCTCCACCTGACGCCCGAGGCCCTGCGCCGGGTCGAGGCGGGGCGCGAGCATCTGGATTCCGCCGGCATCGACGCCGCTACCCGCGCCCTGCACCTGCCCGTGTGGGCGCTAGCAGCCGACAAGCCTGAATACTGATGGCCCGTCTCTATCGCGCGGTCTTTGCCTGCGTCGGCTGGTTCGCCCTGATCCTGCAATACGTCCTGACCCTGACGGGCAATCCGCACATGGGCGCGGGCGAACTGACGCTGAACTTCGTCAGCTACTTCACCATCCTGACCAATATCCTGGCGGCCTTGGCCCTGACGGCGCCGGTCGTGGCGCCGCACAGTCGCTTGGGACGCTGGTCCGCCAGTGAAGGGGCTCGCGCCGCCGTCGCCATGTATATCGCCGTGGTGGGGGTGACCTACCATTTCCTGCTGGCGGACGTCTGGGACCCGCAAGGCTGGCTGCTGGTCGCCAACACCCTGCTGCACTACGTCATGCCCATCGCCTTCGTGATCGACTGGCTGGCCTTCACGCCCAAGGGGCGGCTGCGCTGGGTCGATCCGGCCAAATGGCTGGTCCCGGTGCTGATCTATGGGGCCTGGACCCTGCTGCACGGCAGGCTGAGCGGCTGGTGGCCCTACTGGTTCGTGGACGTGGACAAGCTGGGGCTGGGCAGGACCGTGGTCTATTTTACGGGCCTGCTGATCTTCTTCCTGATCGTCGGCCTGATCGTCGTGGCGATCGACCGCACCTTCGGACGAGGTGACAGACGCACGATTGCCGCCTAGGCATGCTTATCGGGGCCTGCTGGGCCTTCAATGCATGAGGAATGTCTATCCGTTACCGGACGGACTGTCCCACCCACTGAAGTTCCATCTTCCCTGGCGCCTCAGCTTGAGCCACGAATTCATACTGGGTGACGCCAAACAGCTTCATGTAGTCACGCAGAGCGCTGACACGCGCGCGGTTCAACTCATCGTCAGTCTTGTCGGAAAGTCCGACAATTTTAATGACGCCCGATGAGCATCTCTGACTGGCCTCTACGACTAGAGATAGCATTACAGACGAGTTCGCTGTGATCGTGGAACTACCTTCAAGGAAGCCCAACCCACCGTGAGCATATTCGCAGGAAAGCTCACGATGAATGTCGACACTAGGGCTTGAAGCGACAGGCGGATGGCTTGCACATCCAGACAGCCCAAAGAGCATGACCAAGAGCGCCAAATTAATCTTCATGTGGACGCTTGGAGGCTCGGACGCGCCGCTTAGGCGATTTCGTCGTCGCTCCACCTCATTATTGATATCGATGTAATCAGAAAGATCACATTTAGCGCTTCGGCTCAATCCTGACGCGCAAGGTGACAGAAGCCGCGTGTCCGCCTAAGCGTCAGCGCATGGCCTACAAGTCCCTGCGCGATTTCATTGCTGTGCTCGAAGCCGAGGGCGAACTGCTCCGCGTCTCCGAGCCCGTCTCCACCCATCTGGAGATGACCGAGATCCAGACCCGCCTGCTGCGCAACGGCGGCCCGGCGGTGCTGTTCGAGAAGCCGGTCATGCCGGACGGCTCGATCAGCCCCATCCCCTGCCTGGCCAACCTGTTCGGCACGGTGAAGCGGGTGGCCATGGGCGTGACGCTGGAGGGCAAGACCCGCACCACGGCGGGCGAACTGCGCGAGGTCGGCGAACTGCTGGCCTTCCTGCGCAACCCGACGCCGCCGCGCGGCTTCTCGGACGCCATGGAGATGCTGCCCCTGGCCAAGACCGTCATGTCGATGCGGCCCAAGACGGTGAAGAAGGCCCCGGTGCAGGAGGTGGTGCTGAAGGGCGATCAGATCGACCTGACCAGCCTGCCGATCCAGGGCTGCTGGCCCGGCGAGCCCGCGCCCCTGATCACCTGGGGTCTGGTAGTCACCAAGGGACCGTCCGACGACCGCGAGGACGACTTCAACCTGGGCATCTATCGGATGCAGGTCCTGGGCA
>CAYWDO010000129.1:3497-6827 GCA_964456995.1 uncultured Brevundimonas sp. | reverse complement strand
CCCGTGCGGAAGCCGCCGACCAGCCGCGCCAGCCCTTCCGCCTCGGTCTTGAGGTTGGCGGCCGCCGCCGTGGTCTGTTCGACCATGGCGGCGTTCTGCTGGGTGACCTGGTCCATCTGGTTCACCGCCGCATTGACCTGTCCCAGACCCGAGGACTGTTCCTGGGCCGAGGCCGCGATCTCGGCGACCAGGGCGTCCATCTCGCCCACCTTGCCGGCGATGCCGTCCAGCGAGGTGCCCGCCTCATTGACCAGCTTGACCCCCTGCGCCACCTCGGCGGCGGAGGCGGAAATCAGGGTCTTGATCTCTTTCGCCGCCTCGGCTGAGCGCTGCGCCAGCGCGCGCACCTCGGACGCGACCACGGCGAAACCGCGCCCGGTCTCGCCCGCCCGCGCCGCCTCGACCCCCGCGTTCAGGGCCAGAAGGTTGGTCTGAAAGGCGATCTCGTCGATGACGCCGATGATGTCGCTGATCTGGTTCGAACTCTTGCGAATGCCGTCCATGGCGGCCACCGCCTCGCGCACCACCACGCCGGATCGGTCGGCCTGATCGCGCGCCTGTCCGGCCACGTGGGCGGCCTGACGCGCGCCCTCGGCGCTGCGCTTCACCGTGGCGGTGATCTGGTCCAGGGCGGCGGCGGTTTCTTCCAGACTGGCGGCCTGCTGCTCGGTGCGGCGCGACAGGTCGTCCGAGGCGCTGGAGATTTCGTCCGAGCCCCCGCGCAGACCCGCAACCGACTGCAGCACCTGGTTCATGGTCTGGCGCAGGCAATCGACCGCATTGTTGAAATCGTCCTTCACCCGACCGTGGGCGCCGCTCATGTCCCGGTCGATCAGGGCGGTCAGGTCGCCGTCCGACAATCTGGACAGGCTTTCGGCCAGGGCCTCGACCAGGGCGTTCTGCGCCGCCTCGGCGTCCAGCCGCGCAGCCTCGCGACGGGCGGCCTCCTGCTCGGCTTCGGTGATGTCCACCGCCAGCTTGATGACCTTGGTGGGGCGGCCGTCCGCCCCGATGACCGGGTTGTAGGAGGCCTGCAGCCAGACCTCGCGCCCGCCCTTGGCCAGACGCCGGAACTTGGTGGCCACGAACCGGCCCGCGTTCAGGTCGCGCCAGAAGGCGGCGTAGGCCGGGCTGGCGGCTTCGGCCGGGTCCATGAAGGTGCGGTGATGCTGACCCCGGATTTCGTCCAGCGCATAGCCCATGGTGGCCAGAAGATTGTCGTTGGCGTCGAGTATGTTGCCGTCCAGATCGAACTCAATCACCGCCTGGGATCGGCTGATCGCGGCCAGTTTGCTGTCCAGATCGTGAAGCTTTCGCTCCGTATCGCCGTGCTTACGATCCTTGCCGAACATCCAGTCCGCTCCTTGGCGTTTTGACTCGATTGATGGACGCACACATGGCCTCCACCATAGCTTTGGAAACCATTGTTTTTCTTTATCGAGACATAAGGGCAAACCCGTAGTCGGGCTTCATCGCTCGTTAACCACGATGGCGCATTCCCTTAACGGTAGAGGTGATGCGTGCGGATCGACCCGACGCCGCCCGAGGGGCCAGCTGTTGCGCAATCTTGTCGCCGCCGTCGAAGCGATCGACCCGCTGGTCGTCACCGGCAAGGTGGCGGGCGTCAGCGGCCTGCTGATCGAATCGCGCGGCGGCCTGTCGCGTCTGGCGGTCGGCGCCCGCGCCGAGATCCAGCGGCGCGGCCAGCCCCCCCTGCCCGCCGAGGTCGTCGGCTTCCGCGACGCCAAGGCCCTGCTGATGCCTTTCGGTCCGGTCGAGGGCGTGGCCCCCGGCGCCGACATCCGCATCATCGACACCGCCGCCAGCGTACGTCCGACGACCGCCTGGCTGGGCCGCATCATCGACGCCTTCGGCCTGCCCATCGACGGGCTGGGGCCGTTGCCGCAGGGCGCGGTTCCTTACCCCTTGCGCGCTTCGCCGCCCCCGGCCCATTCGCGCGGTCGGGTGGGCGAGCGGCTGGACCTGGGCGTGCGCTCGATGGACGTCTTCACCACCACCTGCCGGGGTCAGCGCCTGGGCATCTTCGCCGGTTCGGGCGTCGGCAAGTCGGTGCTGTTGTCCATGCTGGCCAAGCAGGCCACCTGTGACGTCGTGGTCGTCGGCCTGATCGGCGAGCGGGGCCGCGAGGTCCGCGAGTTCATCGAGGAGACCCTGGGCGAGGAGGGCCTGAAGCGCGCCATCGTCGTCGTCGCCACCTCGGACGAACCGGCGCTGAAACGGCGCCAGTCGGCCTATATGACCCTGGCCATCTCGGAATACCTGCGCGATCAGGGGCTGGAGGTCCTGTGCCTGATGGACTCGGTCACCCGCTTCGCCATGGCCCAGCGCGAAATCGGCCTGGCCGCAGGCGAGCCGCCGACGACCAAGGGCTATACGCCGACCGTCTTCACCGAACTGCCCAAGCTGCTGGAGCGCGCCGGGCCCGGCCCGATCCGCGCCGACGGCACCGAAGCTGGTCCCATCACCGCCCTGTTCACCGTCCTGGTGGACGGCGGCGACCATGACGAGCCGATCGCCGACGCCGTGCGCGGTATTCTCGACGGCCACATCGTCATGGACCGCAAGATCGCCGAGCGCGGCCGCTTCCCCGCCATCGACGTGCTCAAATCGGTCAGCCGAACCCTGCCCGGCTGTCAGACCCCGCCCGAGCGCGAACTGAACCGCCGCGCGCGTCAGTGCCTGTCGGCCTATGCCAATATGGAAGAGCTGATCAAGATCGGCGCCTATCGCACCGGGGCCGACCCCATCGTCGACCGCGCCATCGCCCTGAACCCCGCGCTCGAGAACTTCCTCGGCCAGGACAAGGACGACCACACCTCGTTAAGCGAAAGCTTTGAACGTCTGGAAACCATTCTGAACCAAGGAATGGTCTGACCGTGATCTGGAACACCTCTGTATGACCGCCTGGGCCCAATCCTTGATCCGCATCTCCAACTATGAGGTCGAGACGCTGCAAAAGCGTCTGGCCGAGGTCGCCGCCCGCAAGGCCGAGGCCGAGATGCGCGTCGCCGTCCTGGACGCCGAGGTCGAGATCGAGCGCCAGAACGCCCGCCTGGACCCCGCGTCGGGCATGATGCTGCAGGCCTATCTCAACGGCTGGAAGCTGAAGCGCGCTGACGCCGAGGGCGCGGTCGTCGCCGTCGCCGCCGAGGAAGAAGGCGCGCGCGACGCCCTGACCAGCGCCTTCGAAGAACTCAAGAAGTTCGAGCACGTCGCCGAGGCCAGCCGCCTCAGCAAGCTGCTGGCCGCCGCCAAGCGCGAAACCGCCGCCTTCGACGAAATGGGCCTGAGGCGCCGTGCGGAGGGGTA
>CAYWDO010000129.1:0-3397 GCA_964456995.1 uncultured Brevundimonas sp. | reverse complement strand
CGCCCCCTTCCCCGTCGGCCTCAGCGCCATGACGGGACAGTTTAACGACCCTCAATGGGTCGCTCTGGTCCGCACCCACTTCAATCAGCTGACCCCCGAGTGGGAGATGAAGATGGAGCGGATCATGACGGCCGACGGCGGCTACGACTTTTCAGCCGCCGACCGCATCGCCGCCTTCGCCCGCGACAACGGCTTGCGGCTCTATGGCACCACCCTGATCTGGTACGCGCAGGACCACCCGCATTTCCACGACCTGGATCAGGCCCGGTTCGAGGCCGACTACGACCGCTGGATCGCCACGGTCGCCGGGCGCTATCGCGGCCAGGCGGTCGGCTGGGACGTGGTCAATGAGCCGGTGAAGGATGACGGCGAGGGCCTGCGCGACTGTCTGTGGAGCCAGCGCCTGGGCCAGGACGGCTACATGATCCGCGCCTTTGAACAGGCCAGGCTGGCGGACCCGGACGCGGTCCTGTTCATCAACGACTACAATCTGGAGAACAACCCGAAGAAGGGCGCGACCTTCCTGCGCACCGTCGAGCGCCTGCTGAAGGCCGGGGCGCCCATCGGCGGTCTGGGAACCCAGTCCCACCTCGACATCGAGATTCCCGCCGGTCAGATCACGGCCTTCATGCGCGAACTGGCCGCCTTCGGCCTGCCGATCCACGTCTCCGAGCTGGACGCCTCGCTGCGCAACGGCCGGCGCCTCGACACGCGGTCCCGCGATCAGAAGCTGGCGCAGCAGAAGGCCCGCGTGGTCGAACTGGCCGAGGCCTTCATGGCCCTGCCGCCCGCCCAGCGCTTCGCCTTCACCGTCTGGGGTCTGCGCGACACCGACAGCTGGCTGCGCCGCGCCGGCGAAGACGACGGCCGCGATCAACCCCTGCTGTTCGATACCCTGGGCCGCCCCAAGCCCCTGGCGGCGGCGCTGGAGGCGGCGTTCCGCGGCTGACTTCAATCCTCCCCCGTTGCTCGGGGGAGGATCAACAGATTTACCGGAACGCAACGCCCGCCTGATCTAACGGCGTGATGAAACTGATCCACGCCCTTCAGGACAACTCTGACCCGAACTCGCTGGTGTCGCGTTTCCGCCGCGCCCGCGCCAAGCGCGTCACGGCCCTGATCGAGGCCATCCACGCCGAGAAGGGATCCGTGCGGATCATCGACCTAGGCGGCGAGCCGGAATACTGGAACCTGTTCCCGCGCGAGTTTCTGGACGCCAAGAAGGTCCACATCACCCTGATCAACCCCGGCGGCTTCGACGCGGTGGACGCGACCCTGTTCGACAATGTCGATGGCGACGCCTGCTCCCTGCCCCAGTATGCGGACAACAGCTTCGACCTGGTCCACTCCAACTCGGTGGTCGAGCATGTCGGCGACTGGGTGCGGATGGAGGCCTTCGCCGCCGAGGCGCGCCGGCTGGCCCCGCGCTACTACGTCCAGACCCCCTATTTCTGGTTCCCGATCGAGCCCCACTTCTCGGCGCCCTTCTTCCACTGGCGCAGCGAACAGAGCCGGGCCCGCGCCCTGATGCGCAAGAGCCACGGGTTTTCGCAGAAGGCCCCCGACATCGGCGCCGCCATGCGCGACGTCCAGCACGCCCGTCTGCTGGACAAGACCCAGTTCCGCTTCCTGTTTCCCGACGCCGCCCACCACGACGAGGTCGTGCTGGGCCTGACCAAGTCGGTGATCGCGGTCCGGGGGTAGAGCCTTAAAGCCCTTCTCCCCTTGCGGGAGAAGGTGGCAGGCGAAGCCTGACGGATGAGGGGTCTCGCGACGCTCGATCACCCCCTTCATCCAGCCGTCAGAAACCCCTCATCCGAGCGCCTGCGGCGCCCACCTTCTCCCGCAAGGGGAGAAGGAAGCCACAGCCAACACAACAAAACGCCCGCCGGTTTCCCGGCGGGCGTTTCAAAATCCGACCTGACTGGAGGCTCAGGCGGCGACGCTGACGGCGCCTTCCGACGGGTCGCGCAGGACATAGCCCCGGCCCCAGACGGTTTCGATGTAGTGCTTGCCGTTCGCCGCCGTCGCCAGCTTCTTGCGCAGCTTGCAGATGAAGACGTCGATGATCTTCAGCTCGGGCTCGTCCATGCCGCCATAGAGGTGGTTCAGGAACATTTCCTTGGTCAGGGTCGTGCCCTTGCGGAGCGAGAGCAGCTCCAGCATCTGATATTCCTTGCCGGTCAGATGCACGCGGTGACCGTCCACCTCGACCGTCTTGGCGTCCAGGTTCACGGCGATCTCGCCGGTGTGGATGATGGCCTGGGCGTGACCCTTGGAGCGACGGACCACGGCGTGGGTGCGCGCGATCAGCTCGTCCTTGTGGAAGGGCTTGGTCAGGTAATCGTCGGCGCCGCCGCCGAAGGTCTTGACCTTGGTTTCGATCTCATGCGTGCCCGACAGGATCATGACCGGCGTATTGATCTTGCCGACGCGCAGCTGACGCAGAACCTCAAGACCGCTCATGTCGGGCAGGTTCAGGTCCAGCAGGATCAGGTCGTAGTCATAGATCTTGCCCAGATCGATGCCTTCTTCACCCAGGTCGGTCGTATAGACGTTAAAGCCTTCCGACTTGAGCATCAGTTCGATGCTCTGGGCGGTGGCGTGATCGTCTTCAATCAGCAGGACGCGCATTCATGCCCCTCCAGGCAAAGCTTGGGTGCGGCCGCCAAGGGAGCGACGACCGGGTAACCTTGTTCCAACGTTAACGGGTTAAAACCTTAAGAAGGGTTAACGGTCCCGATATGAAACGCTTAGGCTGATTTGCGAATCGCCGTCGAGAGTCCCGAGTCAAGGATTCGTTAATTTATTAACCATGTGACGCCGATTGCCCCCTTGACGCGCGACCTGTCCCCTGCAGCGCATCCCATCTTCCACAGCCGATCCCGGGCCGCACAAGGCGAAGCGACCGATTCTGACGTTGATTAGGATAACATTCCTAGCCTGCCCCGCGACAGACCGCATGATGGGGACGACAGAAAAACAGGTTGGGGAGCAACTGACGACATGGAAGCCTATCGGATCGAGCCCTACCGCGTGCCGGTGACGGAGGGCGACCGAATCCGCGCCGACGCGGCCCTGCATCTGGCGGCCTATGCCTTTGGCGTGCCGGCGTCCGAGATGCTGCGGCGCGAGCGGGTGCGGCCGCGCGCCTGTCGCGCCCGCTGGTCGGCCATGTATCTGGCCCATGTCTCCTACGGCTGGCCGCTGGAGCGGGTCGGCCACGCCTTCGGCCTGAACCGGGCCACCGCCTCGACCGCCTGCCGCTGGGCCGAGGACGCGCGCGACGACGACAAGTACGACGCGGTGATGGACGGGCTGGAGACCTGCCTGCGCGCCGTGTCGGAACTGCCCGCCGTCGATCTGGCCCTGAGCGCATGGGGCGGCCGATGAGCCG
>CAYWDO010000128.1:0-6956 GCA_964456995.1 uncultured Brevundimonas sp. | reverse complement strand
TGCTTGCCGACGACGGGCGCGTCCGTCTCGAACACCCCCGGCGCCACGCCCTCCAGCGTAAACCGCCCGGTCATGCCCAGATGCGTCACCCAGGTCTCGCCGGTCGACAGCGGGAACAACAGATACTTGGCCCGCCGATCCAGCCGCAGCACCGTCGCCCCGTCCAGACGCTCGACGAACCGCTCGGGAAAGGGAAAGCGCAGGTCCGGCCGGTTCTGACGCGCCAGCGTCAGCCGCGCCCCCTCCAGCACCGGCTCCAGACCCCGCCGCACGGTTTCGACTTCAGGCAATTCAGGCATAGGCGAAGCCTAGTCCTTCTCCCCTTGCGGGAGAAGGTGGCCGAGCAAAGCGAGGCCGGATGAGGGGTCTCGCCGCGCCTTGAAGACAGGGGCTGGGGCTACTGCCGCAAAGCCCCTCATCCGAGCCCTTCGGGCGAAGCCCCGGCGCCCGCGTTCACGCGAGGCGGGCGGACGCGTTTCCTTGTACCCTTGCGGGAGAAGGAAAATGACAGCGCGCCTTCAATCCTCCGCGACCCGTTGTCACGGCCCTGCTTTCGGGATTACCTCCGGCGCGACAACGGAAAGAACCCGCATGACAGACAGCCCTCCCAGCACCGGCAAACGCATCGAGCTGACCATTCGCGCCCTGATCCTGGGCTGCTTGCTGGCGGCGGTGTTTACGGCGGCCAACACCTATCTGGGGCTGAAGGTCGGCCTGACCTTCGCCTCGGCCATTCCGGCGGCGGTCATCTCCATGGCCCTGCTGCGGGCCTTCAAGGGTTCGACCATCTGGGAGAACATGACGGTCCAGACCGTCGCCTCGGTCGGCGGCGCCATGAGTTCGATCATCTTCGTCCTGCCCGGTCTGGTCATGATCGGCTGGTGGATGAACTTCCCCTTCTGGGAGTCGGTGATGATCTGCATCCTCGGCGGCGTCCTGGGGGTGACCTTCTCCATTCCGTTGCGCCGGACCCTGGTGGTGCAGGCCGGCCTTCCCTACCCCGAGGGCGTCGCCGCCGCCGAGGTTCTGAAGGTCGGCTCGCCGGGTGCGGACGAGTCCGAAAGCGCCGTGCGCGAGAACCGTTCGGGTCTGGTCGTCGTGGTCGGCGCCGCCATCGCCTCGACCTTCTTCGCCTTCCTGGCCTCGGCCCGCGTCTTCGCCGCCGAAACCACAGCCTTCCTGCGCCTGCCCGCGGCGCTGGGCGGCGGCGCCACCGGCGTCGGCTTCTCGATGCAGTTCGCCCTGCTGGGCGCCGGTCACCTGATCGGTCTGGCCGTCGGCCTGACCCAGCTGTTCGGCCTCGTTCTGGCCTGGCTGATCTTCGTGCCCATCCTGACCTCGCCCGAGTTCGTGGCCTGGGCTGCGGCCCACGGCGTACCCTCCATCGCCGCCTCTCTTCCGGCCGGCGCCCCGGCTGAAGAACTGGCCATGACGGTCTGGGCCAGGGAGGTCCGCTTCATCGGCGCCGGCGTCATCGGCGTGGCCGCCCTGTGGACCCTGTTCAAGCTGGCCAAGCCCCTGGTGGCCGGCCTGGCCTCGGCCCTGGCCGCCCAGGAAAAACGCGCCCACGGCGAGGTTCTGGACCGCACCGAGCAGGACATCCCGATCAAGATCGTCGGCCTGCTGTCCGTCGCCGCCCTGGTCGGCATCGGCGTCCTGCTGGCCCTGTTCACGCAAGGCACGACCCTGGCCGCCTCGGCGCCCATCCTCGTCATCGGCGGGCTGATCTATGTCGTGGTCATCGGCTTCGCCGTGGCCGCCATCTGCGGCTACATGGCCGGTCTGATCGGCTCGTCCAACAGCCCGGTCTCGGGCGTCGGCATCCTGGCCATCGTCATCGCCTCCCTGCTGATGCTGGGCGTCATGGCCATCGCGGGCGTGCCGGCCGATCCCTCGATCATCGCCTTCGCCCTGATCGTCACCTCCATCGTCTTCGCCGTCGCCGTCATCTCCAACGACAACCTGCAGGACCTGAAGACCGGCCAACTGGTCGAGGCCACGCCGTGGCGCCAGCAGACGGCCCTGCTGGTCGGCGTCGTCGCCGGCGCCCTGGTCATCCCCTTCGTTCTGGACATGATGAACCAGGCCTTCGGCTTCGAAGGCGGCCCGCCCGCCATCGTCGAGGGCGCGCAGACCCTGGCCGCGCCGCAGGCCACCCTGATCTCGGCCCTGGCCAAGGGCGTCATCAGCGGCGACCTGCGCTGGGACCTGATCGGCATCGGCGCCGCCGTCGGCGTTCTGGTCATCATCCTCGACGTGGTTCTGCAACGCGCGACCAAGGGCAAGATCAAGCTGCCGCCTCTGGCCGCCGGCATCGGCGTCTATCTGCCGGCCGCCGTCACCACCATGCTGGTCATCGGCGCCGTCTGCGGCGCGGCCTACGAGAAGTGGATCGCCAAGACCCGCTTCGCCGACGTGGGCCGCCGCATGGGCGTGCTTCTGGCCTCGGGCCTGATCGTGGGCGAGAGCCTGTTCGGCGTCTTCACCGCCGCCGTCATCGTCAGCACCCGGAACGAAGCCCCGTTCGCCCTGCTGTCCAAGGACACGATGTGGCCGGCCATGTGGGCGGGCGTCGCCGTCTTCGCCGTCCTGACCTTCGCCCTCTATTCCTGGATCCGCCGTCGCTCGGCCCAGGTCTGATCTGACTAAAGCGCGGAGGCGAAGGCCTCCGCCGCCCGGCTGGGCCGTCGTTCGCGGTGGCGCAGCAGATGAAACGGCCGCTCGGGCAGATCGAGCGGCAAACGAACCAGCCGCCCCGCCTCGATCAGAGGCTGGGCGGCCAGTTCCGAAATCGCCGTCACCAGCCCCCCCGCCGCCACCGCCGACAGGATGGCCTCGTTGGACGGCAGGGTCAGAACGGCCCGCAAGCTGCCCGCGAGGCCGCGCGGCAAGGCCGCCTCGAACTCGCTCCGCGTCCCCGACCCCTCTTCCCGCAAGGCCCAGTCCAGACCCTTCAGCTCCACCGCCGACAAAGCCTCAGCCCGACCCGCCAGCGGATGCCCCGGCGCCGCCACCACGACCAGCCGGTCCGCGTCGATCCGCACCTTCTCGACCCGGGCCGCCTCGAACGCCCCCTCGATCAGACCCAGCTCCGCCTCGCCCGCCAGGACCGCCTCGACCACCCGGTGCGTATTGCCGATCGACAGGTGCAGCTGGATTTCGAGATGCGCCCGGGCAAAGGCCGCCATGCGTGGCGGCAGCCAGTAGGCGGCGATGGTCTGGCTGGCGAACAGCCGCACCGAGCCGCGCTTCAGCCCCGCCAGATCGTCCAGCGCCTGCTCCGCCGCGTCGGCCTGGGCCATGACGGCGCGGGCCTCGGGCAGGAAGGCGGCCCCCGCCGCGTTCAGCGCCAGTCCGCGTCCGACCCGGTCGAACAGCTGGGTCCCATGCCGCGTCTCCAGCGCCGCCACCGCCGCGCTGACCGCCGACTGGGTCAGGTTCAGCGCCTCGGCCGCCCGCGTCATGTGCAGACGCTCGGCCACGGCGACGAAGATGCGGAGTTGTTCCAGCGTCATGAGCAATCAATCGTTTTTGTCGATCATTAAGTCCAGAACTATCCGTTGGAACGATCAGAGGCCGGAGCAGAGGATGCGGCGCCATGTCGTCCGCCCATCCCTCCGTCCACGCCAGCCTGAGCCAAGCGCCTCACGCCCCGTTGCGCGGCATGGCGCGCCTGCTGCCCGGCATGCTGCTGAGCGCGAGCATCGGCGCCGTCGCCTTTGGCCTGCAAATCCTCGAGATCTCGCTGTTCGGCCACCCCTGGGTCGAGGGTCTCGTCATCGCCATCCTGATGGGGGCGGGCCTTCGCCTGTTCTGGACGCCGTCCAGCGTCTGGACGCCCGGCATCCAGTTCAGCGCCAAGACCCTGCTGGAAGTGGCCGTAGCGCTGCTGGGCGCGACCGTGTCCGGGGCCGCCGTCATGGCGCTCGGCCCCGTCCTTCTACTGTCCATCGTCGGCGTCGTCGTCCTGGCCATCGTCGGCGGCTATGCCCTGGGCCGCGCCTTTGGCCTGCCGCCCGCCATGGCGCTTCTGGTGGCCTGCGGCAACGCCATCTGCGGCAACTCGGCCATCGCCGCCGTGGCGCCGGTCATTGAGGCCGAGGGCGAAGACGTAGCCGCCGCCATCGGCTTCACCGCCGTACTCGGCATCGCCGTGGTCCTGCTGGTCCCGGCCGTCGGGGCGTTGATGGGGTTTGACGCCACCAGGATCGGCGTCCTGGCCGGCCTGACCGTCTATGCCGTGCCGCAGGTCCTGGCCGCCGCCGCGCCCGCCGGTCTGCTGGCGGTCCAGACCGGCGCCATCGTCAAGCTGGTCCGCGTCCTGATGCTGGGTCCGGTCTGTCTGGCGCTGGGCCTGATGCGTTCCGGCAAGGTGGAAGGCGCCAAGGGGCCCCGGCTGCACCACATGGCCCCCTGGTTCATCATCGTCTTCCTGATCCTGATGGGTCTGCGGTCGGCGGGCCTGATCCCCGAGGTCGTCCTGCCGCCGCTTCAGGCCGGCGTCACCGCCCTGACCCTGATCGCCATGGCCGGGCTGGGGCTGATGGTCGATCCTCGCGCCGTGGTCCGCGCCGGACCGCGCGTGGCCGCCGTGGCGGCGCTGTCGGCCCTGCTGATCGGCGCCCTTGCCCTGGCGACCATCGTGCTCATTTTACCCGCCTGAGGCACAATCGAACCGCCCCGCTGGCCTTTCCGGCGATAGGGCTGTAAGAGGCGCCGCTTCCTTCCTGCTTTCCGCATCTTGCAGCGGCCCGGACTTCCGTGGCCGAACACAGTCCGCCCGAGCCCGAAATGAACCTTCGTAACGTCGCTATCATCGCCCACGTTGACCATGGCAAGACGACCCTGGTCGATCAGCTGCTGGCCCAGTCCGGGGTCTTCCGAGCCAATGAGGCGACGACCGAGCGCGCCATGGACTCCAACGACCAGGAGAAAGAGCGCGGGATCACCATCCTGGCCAAGTGCACCTCGGTCCTGTGGAACGGTGAAGCGGGCGAGACCCGCATCAACATCATCGACACCCCCGGCCACGCCGACTTCGGCGGCGAAGTCGAACGCATCCTGGGCATGGTGGATGGCTGCGTCATCCTGATCGACGCCGAAGAAGGCGTCATGCCTCAGACGAAGTTCGTTCTGACCAAGGCGCTGAAGATGGGCCTGAAGCCTATCCTCTGCATCAACAAGGT
Source organism: uncultured Brevundimonas sp. (assembly GCA_964456995.1). GTDB lineage: Bacteria > Pseudomonadota > Alphaproteobacteria > Caulobacterales > Caulobacteraceae > Brevundimonas. Next base: position 1,770 of record CAYWDO010000128.1, on the reverse strand, counting down.
TGACCGCGCCCACGCCGATCCGGACCGCGTCCACAACGAAGCCTTCGACCTGTTCGCCGCCATCGGCGCGACGGACGAGCAACTGGACTTCCCGCACATCTACGCTTCGGGCCGTTCGGGTTGGGCCACGCTGGACCTGAACCAACCTTCCGACACCCTGGCTCCCCTGTTCGACCTGATCGTCCGCCACGTCCCGGCGCCCAAGGTTCAAGAGAACAAGGACAAGCCCTTCCGCATGCTGAGCGTGCTGATCGAAAGCGACCCCTTCCTGGGCCGCATCCTGACCGGCCGTATCGAGAGCGGCAAGGCCGTTCCCGGCATGGCGATCCACGCCCTGGACCGTGAAGGCAAGGAAATCGAGCGCGGCCGCATCACCAAGGTCCTGGCCTTCCGCGGCCTGAAGCGTACGGCCCTGGACGAAGGTTCGGAAGCGGGCGACATCGTCGCCATCGCCGGCATGTCCAAGGCGACCGTGGCCGACACCCTGTGCGCCATGGAAGTCGTCGACGCCCTGCCGGCCCAGCCGATCGATCCGCCGACCATCTCCATGACAGTTTCGGTCAACGACAGCCCGCTGGCCGGTCGCGAAGGCGACAAGGTCCAGTCGCGCGTCATCCGTGACCGCCTGCTGAAAGAAGCCGAAGCCAACGTCGCCATCCGCGTCACGACGACTGAAGGCGGCGACGCCTATGAAGTCGCCGGCCGTGGCGAACTGCAGCTGGGCGTGCTGATCGAGAACATGCGTCGCGAAGGCTTCGAGGTCTCGATCTCGCGTCCCCGCGTGGTCTTCCAGACCGGCGAGAACGGCGAGAAGCTTGAACCCATCGAAGACGTCATGATCGACGTCGACGACGAGTTCTCGGGCATCGTCATCGAAAAGCTGTCGGCCCGTAAGGCCGAGATGACCGACATGGGCCCGTCGGGCGCCGGCAAGACCCGCATCCAGCTGAAGTGCCCGTCGCGTTCGCTGATCGGCTATCAGGGCGAGTTCCTGACCGATACGCGCGGCTCGGGCGTGCTGAACCGCGTCTTCAGCCACTATGAAGGCTACAAGGGCGAGATCGCCGGCCGTCTGAAGGGCGTGCTGATCTCGAACTCGGACGGCGACACGGCGGCCTTCGCCCTGTGGAACCTGGAAGACCGCGGCATCATGTTCGTCGGCGCCGGCGAGAAGACCTACGAAGGCATGATCATCGGCGAGAACGCCCGTTGGGACGACCTCGACGTCAACCCGATCAAGGGCAAGCAACTGACCAACGTGCGCGCCTCGGGCAAGGATGAAGCCGTCCGCCTGACGCCGCCGCGCCAGATGTCGCTGGAACAGGCCATCGCCTATATCGGCGACGACGAACTGGTCGAGGTCACGCCCAAGTCCATCCGTCTGCGCAAGCAGATCCTGAACCCGTCGTTCCGCAAGAAGCGCGCCCGCCCCGAGTAGGGCTGACGACAACCCGAATGAAGAGGGCGATCCGCAAGGGTCGCCTTTCTTTTTTGCCTATCGCCCTTCGGGCTACTTGAGGCCCGTTCTATTCCCCTCTCCCGATGGGAGAGGGCTTGAGCCTCCAAGAGCGAAGCGATTGGTCAGGCGAAAGGGTGAGGGTTCTCGGCGTCAGTCGGCCTCTGGCCGTATCGCGGAGCCAAACCGCGTCGACCATCTAGCCAGGAAAGACGTAGCGGCTTTCGCCGAGGAAAGGTTCGACCCTCACCCTTTCGCTTAGCGGATCGCCTCCGGCTCTCCGAAGCTCAAGCCCTCTCCCACTGGGAGAGGGA
>CAYWDO010000127.1:2046-6984 GCA_964456995.1 uncultured Brevundimonas sp. | reverse complement strand
GATTCATTGGGATCGGCGCGTTCGATCATGCGCAAGGTTCCGGTTCGAGAGGGCCACTTCTTGCCGTAGGGGCGGGTTTCGCCTACGCCTCGGCGCCTTGAATCAACGGACCACGGATCGTTTCGCATGACCCTCGCGCTTCTCTTTCCCGGCCAGGGCAGCCAGAGCGTCGGCATGGGCGCTGCATTGGCGGACGCCTTCGCCAGCGCCCGCGAGGTCTTCGCCGAGGTTGACGACGCGCTGAACCAGAAGCTGTTCGATCTGATGCGCGAAGGCCCGGAAGACCAGCTGACCCTGACCGAGAACGCCCAGCCGGCCCTGATGGCCGTCTCCGCCGCAGCGGCGCGGGTGCTGAAGGTTGAGTTCGGCTTTGACGTGACCAAGGCCGGCTTCGTCGCCGGTCACTCGCTGGGCGAATATTCGGCGCTGGCGGCGGTCGGGGCGATCAGCCTGTCGGACACGGCGCGCCTGCTGAAGCTGCGCGGTCAGGCCATGCAGCGTGCGGTGCCGGTGGGCAAGGGCGCGATGGCCTCGCTGATCGGTCCCAAGACCGACCTGGCCCTGGCCGAAGCCGCTGCTGCGGCGGGCTCGGAAGTCGGCGTCTGCGTCGTGGCCAACGACAACAACAACGGCAATGTGGTCATCTCGGGCGACAAGGCCGCCGTGGACCGCGCCATCGAGAAGGCCAAGGAACTGGGCGCGCGGGCCATCCCGCTGAACGTTTCGGCGCCCTTCCACTGCCCGCTGATGCAGCCCGCCGCCAATGAGATGGCTGATGCGCTGGCGGGGGCGAAGATCGTCGCCCCGGCCGTGCCGGTGGTGGCCAACGTCACGGCTCGTCCCGAAACAGACCCGGAGGTTCTTCGTCGCCTGCTGGTCGAACAGGTCACGGGCCGGGTGCGCTGGCGCGAGAGCATGGAGTGGATGGCGGGCGAGGGCGGCGTGACCCGCTTCGCCGAGATCGGCTCGGGCAAGGTCCTGACCGGCATGGCCAAGCGCATTGCGCCCGACGCCGAAAGCCTGGCGCTGAACACGCCGCAGGACCTGGAAGCGTTCGCCGGCGCAATCTGATCAGATGAGCCCCCTTGCCCGGGATGTCATCACCCTGGTGGATGACGACTATCTTCGAGTTCGCTTGATTGAGGGCGATGCCGACGAGGTCGTCTATTCCTTCACGGGAGTGAAGCACGGGATGGGCGGGGTTCAGCCGGACGAGTTTGTGAGGACGGCGTCGGGCAAGCGCCGCACGGCGATCTTCATCACGGACAAGACGTGCAGTTGGAGCAACGCGATCGATATGGATCGTCTGGCTGCGCTGGTGACCGGGGTGGTCGCAGGACGACCCGGGCGAGCGATCGGCAACAGCATGGGCGGCTATAACGCCGTGGCGGCGAGCAACGTGCTCGACGTCCATGTCTGTATCGCCATTTCGGCCCAGTATGCTGCGGCTCCGCATATCATTCCGGAGGAGACGCGCTGGTCGGCGCTTCAGCAGGCGATCAAGGTCTTTCCGCGTCCCGATCTGTCCGATCAGTTCAATCCGAAGGTCAGATACGTTCTGCTCAGCGGTGATCATGCGGATGAGGAGAGACATTGGCGTCGCATGCCGGATCACTCTAACATCCTGAATCTTGTCTTTGAGGGTACGGATCATACGCTTGGCGCCCAACTGCGGGCGGATGGGCGGCTGCAACGCATATTTGAAGACGTTGACGATGCAGATTCGGACCTCTTCATGCGCCCGGAGCTTTATTCGGCGCGACGTTATCGTGCACACGCGTCTTCAGAACGCGACATTTGGTAGACTGGAAAACCATGTTCAATCTTTCGGGAAAGATCGCCCTCGTGACCGGCGCGACCGGCGGCATAGGCGGGGCCATTGCGCGTTCGCTGCACGCCCAAGGCGCGACGGTGGTGCTGTCGGGCACGCGGGAAGCCGTTCTGGCTGACCTGGCCAAGGAACTGGGGGAGCGCGCCTTCTTCGCCGCCGCCAACCTGTCGGATGCGGAATCGGTCGATGGGCTGGTGGCGCGGGCTGAAGAAGCCGCCGGCGGGCCGCTGGACATCCTGGTCGCCAACGCCGGCATCACCAAGGACGGTCTGCTGATGCGGATGAAGGACGAGGATTTCCAGTCCGTCATCCAGATCAACCTGGAAAGCTATTTCCGCCTGACCCGCGCGGCGGTGAAGGGGATGATGAAGCGCCGTTCGGGCCGGATCATCGGCGTGACCTCGGTGGTCGGCGTGACCGGCAACCCGGGCCAGACCAACTATTCGGCGTCCAAGGCCGGCATGATCGGCTTCTCCAAGTCGCTGGCCCAGGAAGTGGGTTCGCGCGGGATCACGGTGAATTGCATCGCGCCCGGTTTCATCGCCTCGCCCATGACCGACGTGCTGAACGACCAGCAGCGTGAGGCCATTCTGACCAAGATTCCGTCAGGCCGACTGGGCACGGGCGAGGAAATCGCCGCCGCCGCCGTCTATCTGTCGTCCAACGAAGCCGCCTATGTCACGGGGCAAACCCTGCACGTGAACGGCGGCATGGCGATGATTTAAAGCGTTGCGCGTCACGATCACGACGCGCAACAATCTATTTCCCGCCCCGATGGCTGTGCTAAAGGGCGGGAATGCTTCGCGGCGGTGAGTCCCTTGGGTCTTGCTTCCCACAGGCTGCCGTGACACGGCGAACACTGAGACCCCGCCTTCACGGCGACAAACAACTGGCAGAGAGACACTCATGTCCGACACCCTCGAACGCGTCCGCAAGATCGTTATCGACCACCTGGACGCCGATCCGGACAAGGTCACGGAAAAGGCTTCCTTCATCGACGACCTGGGCGCTGACTCGCTCGACAACGTCGAGCTGGTCATGGCCTTCGAAGAAGAATTCGACGTCGAAATCCCGGATGACGCCGCTGAGCACATCCAGACCGTCGGCGACGCTGTGAAGTTCATCGACGAGAAGCTGGCTGGTTAATCCAGCTGCGATCCGTCGCACTTCCTAAGTGATGGCCGCCGTGGCGGGCCCCTAGCGGGACCGTCCGGCGGCCATTATTGTTTCCGGTCACGATTCAGGTAGTCCAAGGAGCGCGAACCATGCGCCGCGTCGTCATCACGGGCCTCGGCCTTGTCACCCCGCTCGGTTCGGGCGTGGAACATGTCTGGAAGGGCATCGTCGAGGGCCGCTCGGGCATCGGTCCGATCACCTGCTTCGACACCGAGGGCTATGGCTGCACGATCGCCGGTGAAGTGCCGTCGGTGGATGGCCGTGGTCGCGGGGCGCCGGGCCAGCCGGGAGTCTTCGATCCCGATCAGGTGATGTCGGCCAAGGACAGGAAGCGCGTCGACGACTTCATCCTGTACGCCATCGCCGCCGCCGACGAGGCTCTGGCCGACGCCGACTGGCATCCCCAGACCGAAGAAGACAAGGAGGCGACCGGCGTCACAGTCGGCTCCGGCATCGGCGGCCTGGGTCCCATCGCCGACACGGCCATCATCCTGAAGGAGCAGGGGCCGCGTCGGGTCAGCCCCTTCTTCATCCCCTCGGCCCTGATCAACCTGGCCTCGGGCCAGATCTCGATCCGCCACGGCCTGAAAGGGCCGAACCATTCCGTCGTGACCGCCTGCGCCACCGGCGCCCACGCCATCGGCGACGCGGCCCGCATGATCGCCCTGGGCGACGCGGACGTCATGGTGGCGGGCGGGGCGGAAAGCTCGGTCGTGCCGATCGGCATCGCCGGCTTCCTGGCCTGCAAGGCCCTGTGCACCGCCTATAACGACACGCCCGAGAAGGCCTCGCGTCCCTATGACAAGGGCCACGCCGGCTTCATCATGGGCGAGGGCGCCGGGGTCATGGTGCTGGAAGAATACGAACACGCCAAGGCGCGCGGCGCCAAGATCTACGCCGAAGTCGTCGGCTACGGCATGAGCGGCGACGCCCACCACATCACCGCCCCGTCCGAAGACGGCGAAGGCGGTCTGCGCGCCATGAAGATGGCGCTGAAGCGGGCCGGGATGGAACCGTCGGATCTCGACTACGTCAACGCCCACGGCACCTCGACCATGGCCGACTGGATCGAACTGCGCGCCATCGAGCGGCTGGTCGGCGATCACGCCAAGGACATGGCCGTGTCCTCGACCAAGTCGATGACGGGCCATTTGCTGGGCGCCGCAGGCGCCATCGAGAGCATCTTCTCGGTCCTGGCCATCCGCGACCAGATCGCGCCGCCGACCATCAACCTGGACGATCCCGAGCACGAGACGGCCATCGACCTGGTGCCGCACAAGGGCAAGCCGATGAAGATCGACGTCGCCATGTCCAACAGCTTCGGCTTCGGCGGCACCAATGCGGCCGTGATCTTCAAGAAGGTCGACTGATTTGGCCAAGGCTCCGTCGCGTCGTCCCACGCCCAAGGTTCGCATCCCCAAGAATCGTGTGCCGAAGCGCCGGGGCGGCGGCGGAGCGGGCAAGTCCAGCTTCAGCGTCGGGCTGATCACGGCGGCGGGGACGCTGGGCCTGTTCGTGGTCGCGGCTCTGATCGCCTTCTGGGCCGTCTATTGGGGGCCGGGGCCATCGGCCAGGCAAGGCGAGGCGACCGTGGTGACCCTGCCGTCCGGCGCGGGCGTGCCGGCCATCGCGGCCAATCTGAAATCAGCGGGCGTGATCCGCTCGACCGACCTGTTTCGCGCCGCCGTCAGCCTGACCGGCGCCGACCGCAAGATCCGCGCGGGCGAGTATGAGGTGCCGTCGGGGGCTTCGCTGGCCACCGTGGTCGGCCTGCTGGTCGACGGCAAGGCGGTGCGCCACTACGTAACCCTGCCCGAGGGCTGGTCCTCGGCCCAGGCGGTCGACATCCTGATGAAGCAGCCGGTCCTGACCGGCGAGGTCGAGGTTCCGGCCGAAGGCAGCCTGTGGCCCGACACCTATGAGGTGTCGCG
>CAYWDO010000127.1:0-1946 GCA_964456995.1 uncultured Brevundimonas sp. | reverse complement strand
GTTTACGGCGTGACCAAGGGGCGGCCGCTGGGACGCGGCATCCGCGCCTCGGAACTGCGGGCCCAGACGCCGTGGAACACCTATCTGATCGACGGCCTGCCGCCGACGCCCATCGCCAATCCGGGCGAGGAGGCGCTGAAGGCGGTGCTGAACCCGCCGCGCTCGGAATATGTCTTCTTCGTCGCGGACGGGACGGGCGGCCACGTCTTCGCGCGGACCTATCCCGAGCACCTGCTGAACGTGGCGCGCTGGCGCGAGATCGAACGGCGCAAGGCGGGCCTGCCGCCGGGGCAGGCGGCTTCGGTGGACGGCGCTGCGCCGACGCCTATGGGCGAACCGGCCTCGGCGCCGGTGATCATTCCGCCGGGCGCCAAGGTCATCTCGGTTCCGACGACGGCGCCGCAATGAGCGCCTCCATTTCCGGGATGACCGGCTTTGGTCGGGCCGACGGGGCGCTGGACGGCTGGACCTGGACCGTCGAGGCGCGGTCGGTCAACGGACGCGCGCTGGAGGTGCGTTATCGCGGTCCCGGCGGCTTCGACAATCTGGAGCGGCTGACCAAGGCGGCGGCGCAAGGACGGCTGAACCGGGGTCAGGTGACGCTGGGCGTTCAGGCCAAGCGGGCCGAGGGTTCGGAGCCCGCGCCGCGCGTTAACGAAAGCGTGCTGACGACCTATCTGAAGCTGGCGAACCAGTTGGCGGAGGAGGGGGCCGTGCCGCCCTCGGCTGACGGTCTGCTGGCCCTGCGCGGGGTCATCGAGGTGGCCGAGGAGGTCGAGGACCCCGAGGGCCACGCCGCCGTCGAGGCCGCCATCGCCGCCACCATCGAACAGGCGCTGGACGCCCTGAAGCTGTCGCGTCAGCGCGAGGGCGAACAACTGACGCCTGTGATCCGCGACTTTGTCGGGACCATCGAGGCCCTGGTCGCGCGGGCGGAACTGGAAGCCTCGAGCCAGACCGAGGCGATCCGCGAACGTTTCACCCGCCGGATCAGCGAACTGGCCCCGGATGCGCCGGGTCTGGAGGAGCGAATCTTCCTTGAAGCGGCGGCCCTGGCGACCAAGGCGGACGTGCGCGAGGAACTGGATCGCCTGACCGCGCACGTGGATTCGGCCCGGACACTGTTGCAGCAACCCCCCGCCGGCCGAAAACTCGACTTCCTGATGCAGGAATTCATGCGGGAAGCGAACACGCTCTGCTCGAAATCCGCTACCACGCCGCTCACCGGAATCGGCCTCGAACTGAAGGCCGTCATCGAGCAGCTTCGAGAACAAGTTCAGAATGTCGAATAACCGCACCCCCCGCCGTGGCGTCCTGCTGATCGTCGCCAGTCCGTCGGGGGCCGGGAAGACGTCTCTGTGCCGCCGCCTGATGGCCGATCACAAGGGGCTGGAATTGTCGGTCTCCATGACCACGCGCGGCATTCGTCCGGGCGAGGTCGACGGCCGCGATTACAACTTCGTCAGCCAGGAGGAATTCCAGCGCCTGATCGACGCGGACGCCTTCCTGGAATGGGCCGACGTGCATGGCAACCGCTACGGCTCGCCCGCCGCGCCGGTGAACCGCGCCCTGGCCGAGGGCCGCGACGTGCTGTTCGACATCGACTGGCAGGGCGCCCGCGATGTGGCGCAGAAATGCCCCGGCGACGCCGTGCGCGTCTTCGTCCTGCCGCCCAGCCTTGAGGAACTGCGTCGTCGCCTGGTGACGCGTTCGCAGGACGCCGACGACGTGATCGAACGCCGCGTGGCCAACGCCAAGGGCGAGATCGAGCATTGCGACGAGTTCGACTACGTCCTGGTCAACGAGGACTTCGACAGCAGCTATGCGGAGTTGGCCCACATCTATCACGCCGAGCGCAGCTGCCGGACGCGCAACCTTTGGGTCGAGGGCTACAAGGACGCCTTGCTGAAGGAAGTGGTCTGACCTGATCGCTTCACCCTCTCCCA
>CAYWDO010000126.1:5287-6994 GCA_964456995.1 uncultured Brevundimonas sp. | reverse complement strand
TGATCGGCGCGGCCTTCTTCCGCTTGAAACTGTTGGAGCCAGAGGCCTAAGTCCGATTCAGGGGGCGGCGTTCAGCCGTCCCCGCCTTTCGGAGTTCGCCATTGTCTGTTCCCAAGATCGCCCTCGTCGTCGCCCGCGCCCGTAACGGCGTCATTGGCAACAAAGGCGACCTGCCCTGGCGGCTGCGGTCGGACCTGCAACGCTTCAAGGCCATCACCGTCGGCAAGCCCTGCATCATGGGGCGCAAGACCTGGGAGAGCCTGCCGCTCAAGCCCCTGCCCGGCCGTCTGAACATCGTCCTGACCAAGGACGGCTCCTACGAAACCGAAGGCATGTCCAGGGGCGCTCTGGTCTGCTCCAACCTGGGCGAGGCCCTGTCCATCGCGCGCGAGACGGCGGAAGAGGACGGCGTGGACGAGGTCTGCATCATCGGCGGCACCGCCCTGTTCGAAATGGCCCTGCCCCGCGCCCAGCGCCTCTATATCACCGAGGTCGAGGCCGAGCCCGAGGGCGACGCCCACTTCCCGACCTTTGACGAGAGCGCCTTCATCGAGGTCGCGTCCGAACCCCATACGGCGGGAGAGAAGGACGACCACGCCTTCACCTTCCGCACCCTTGACCGCCGCTGAACCGGAGACCCGACCATGATCGTCGCCACCACCAACGACCTGCCCGGCCACCGCATCGTCCGCCATATCGGCATGGTGCGCGGCGTCACCGTCCGCTCGCGCAACGCCATTTCCGACGCCATAGGCGGGGTTCAGTCCATGCTCGGCGGCCGCGTCGGCGCCTATGTCAAACTGGCCGAGGCCGCGCGTCAGGAAGCCTATGACGAACTGATCGCCCATGCCCGCGACATGGGCGCCAACGCCATCCTGGCCATGCGTTACGACGCCAACGAGATCATGCCCGGCGTGACCGAAGTCCTGGCCTATGGCACCGCCGTCGTGGTCGAACCGGTCTAGATGCCGAGGCTCTCGGCCACCCGCGCCGCCACCGCCGCGAAACGCCGCGCGACCTCTCCATCAGGTTCAGCCGAAACCAGCGGCCGGCCGGCGTCGCCCGCCTGACGCAGGGCCGCGTCCAAGGGCAGATCGCCGAGGAAGGCCACGTCCAGCCGGGCGGCTTCTGCCTCGGCCCCGCCGCGCCCAAACACCTCGCCGCTCATGTTCTCGATCAGGCCCAGCGTCGGCACATTGACGCGCTGGAACAGGGTATGCGCCCGCCGCGCGTCGGCCAGCGCCACCTCCTGCGGGGTCGAGACGATGACCGCCCCGTCCAGCGGCGTCTTCTGGATCAGGGTCAGCTGCACGTCGCCGGTGCCCGGCGGCAAGTCCACCACCAGAACGTCCAACGGCGCGTCTTCCGTGCCCCAGCGCGTCTGGGTCAGCATCTGGGTGATGGCCTGCGACGCCATCGGCCCGCGCCAGATCATGGCGTCGTCAGCCTTGGTCAACAGGCCGACCGACATGGCTTTCAGCCCATGGGCGACATGGGGAACAATGGCCCCGTCCACATAATCCGGCTGCCCCGACAGCCCCAGCATGGTCGGCAGCGACGGCCCATAGACGTCCGCGTCCAGAATCCCGACCGCCAGGCCGCGCCCCCCTCTTTGTAATTTGGCCAGCGCCGCCGCCAGATTGACCGCCACCGTCGACTTGCCGACCCCGCCCTTGCCGCTGGCCACGGCCAGAACCCGCTTCACAT
>CAYWDO010000126.1:2291-5187 GCA_964456995.1 uncultured Brevundimonas sp. | reverse complement strand
GTCGACTTGCCGACCCCGCCCTTGCCGCTGGCCACGGCCAGAACCCGCTTCACATGGGCCGGACGCTCGGTCGCAACCGGCGCCTTGGCCCGGCCTTGATCGGTCGCGGCCTTAGACAGGCCCGCCGTGCGGCGCGGCGCGGCGGCGGGCGCCGTCTCGGCGGTCAGCACGACCGAGACCCGCGCCATGCCCGGCATGGCCTTCAACGCCGCCTCGGCCGCATCGCGGACGGGGGCGTAGATCGCCGTCTCGCCCGCCGGCACCTCCATGACGAAGCCGGCCCGGTCCTCGGCCACCGTCAGCCCCTGAACCAGACCGGCGGCGACCAGCCCCTGTCCCGATTTCGGGTCGGAAACGGCGTCGAGGGCGGCGATTACAGCGGTGCGGTCGATCAAGGCTCTGCTCCTTGGCCCTTGCCGGGCCGGTCGCGGGCGTTCTATCGCCCTCTGGTCCTGTTCGCGAGCCTGTTCCTTGACCAAAGCGCCCCGCCTCACCCTGATCGCCGGCCCCACCGCCTCGGGCAAGTCGCGTCTGGCGCTGGACATGGCGGCGAAGACCGGCGCAGTCATCATCAACGCCGACAGCCAGCAGCTCTACGCCGACCTGCGCATCCTCAGCGCCCGCCCGTCGGTCGAGGACGAAGCCCGCGCCGAGCACCGCCTCTATGGCGTCGCCGACGCCGCCGAATCCTGGTCCGTCGGCCGCTGGACCCGCGCCGTCGTGCCGCTGCTGGAAGAGTTGGCGGCGCAGGACCGCCCGGCCCTTCTGGTCGGCGGCACCGGCCTCTATTTCAACGCCCTGACGCGCGGCCTGGCCGACATTCCCGCCGTGCCCGACGCCGTCCGCGACACGGTTCAGAGCGCCTATGACGGCGAGGGCGAAGCCGCCTTCCGCCGCCGCTTGGGCGAGGTCGATCCGACCGCCGCCGCCGCCATCACCCCCGGCGACCGCCAACGCCTGATCCGCGCCCTCGCCGTGGCCCAGGCCACCGGCCGCGCGCTCAGCGACTGGAAAGCCGACACCCGGCCCCTGCTGACGCCCGGATCCTACGACGCCCTGGTGGTCGAGCCGCCTCGCGACCGCCTCTACGCCGCCTGCGACGCCCGGGTCAGCCAGATGATCCAGAACGGCGCGGTGGACGAGGTCCGCGCCCTGCTGGCCCGCGACCTCGACCCAGCCCTGCCCGCCATGAAGGCCGTCGGCGTCCCCGAACTGGCAGCCCACCTGACCGGCCCCACGACCCTGGATCAGGCCGTCGCCGCCATTCGCCTGTCCACCCGCCACTACGCCAAGCGCCAGCTGACCTGGTTCAGGAACCAGACCGCAGATTGGCCGCGCCACCCGGGTTTCGCCTGAGTTTTCGACAACTTCCCCTTGGAAGCCGTCGCTGCAGCCCCTATATTGATCCTGTCCGGGTTCGCCCGGACTATGGCGATAAACGCGCTTGTAATAAGCGGACCGGACCCGGGTGCGATTCCCGGCGGCTCCACCAAATCTCTCACCGCGTTATCGGCGGGAGCTGCGGGGCCGACTAGCATCGACGGACGTGTAAAGAAGATGCTTTTGCCCGTCTTGGCCCACCGTATCGGGCCATTTTCTAACTGCGAACGATAACTTCGCTGGAGAAGTCCGCCTCGCCGCGTAATGCGGTTCGGTTGATTTCGAACACTTAAGTCCTGGGGGATCAGTTCCTCAGGCGGGGCCCGGAGGGCGCCTGCCAACAGAAGCCCTCCACTTTCCCCAAATCACCATCTTCCGTCGTTCGCCTGTCGCGGGTAACAGTCGCGCGTTCCCAGTTTCGAGGCCCCCGATGACGGATCAATCCCCCCCGGTCGACGAGATGTTCTATGAGCAACTCGCCCAGGACGCCCTGCGCGGCGTGGTCCGCTCTGCGCTGGAACGCGCGGCCGAGCCTGCGGGCATCCCCGGCGCGCACCATTTCTACATCACGTTCAAGACGCGGGCGCCCGGCGTCTCGGTGCCGCCGGACGTGCTGGCCAAGTACCCGGACGAGATGACCATCGTCCTGCAACATCAATACTGGGACCTCGACGTCCAGCATGACCGCTTTTCGATCATGCTGAAGTTCGGCGGCATGCCCAAGGTCCTGGCCATGCCCTATTCGGCCGTGACCCGCTTCTACGACCCCAGCGTCCAGTTCTTGCTGCAGTTCGAAGAGCCTGAGATCGTCGAGGCCGAGATCGCTCCCCTGTCGCCCCCCGCCCGCGACCCCAACGCCGCCCCGCCCCCCTCGGGCGACGACGACGGCCCCAAGGTGGTCTCTTTGGACCAGTTCCGGAAGAAGTAGGCGGGCTAGACCCCCCAACAGCAGAACGGCCCCGACCTGGCGACAGGCGGGGCCGTTTGACCATCAGGGCCGAGCTTATGGTCACACGCGCTGTCGCGCAGTTGGCCCCGTCCTAGTCTTTTGCCTTTCTAGGCAGGTCTCGCAGCCGCGCCTTGTCAAGGCTGAGCGCCATCCCGGCATTGCGGCCCGCCAGGGTCGCGACCCGATATTGCGCGGCCGTCCCCAGGATCAGCGACGCCTCCGAGACGCTGAGGCCGTAATCCTGTTCCAGCCACTGGACCATGGAGCCGGTCGCCGCGCGCACCGCCTCATCCAGTGAGCTGGACTGACCAATGACCGTGATGGCGTCGGCGGTTTCGAGACGCGGGCTGGAAAGCGTGCGGGCCGACAAGACCTCGACGCTGAACTCCACGTCCAGCGAGGTTTCCAGCGCCCATTGGGTCGTCTCGCCATCGCCCTGCAGCGCGTGGCCGTCTCCTAGAAAAAGTAGGGCGCCGGGCTGGTAAACCGGCAGATACAAGGTTGCCCCCTCGCCGATCTGGTTGAAGTCCATATTCCCGCCGAAACGCCCAGTGTCGCCCGCCGAGA
>CAYWDO010000126.1:0-2191 GCA_964456995.1 uncultured Brevundimonas sp. | reverse complement strand
ATCGTCCGTGTTGCAATCACGTCGCCCGGCCGGATCACCATGACGGGCGCCCGCTCCGCCGTGAAGGCGTTGGAGAAGGTCTCGGGGTCGTAGGTGCGACGCTGCGGCGGACCGGTGGGAATCTCCAGCTGTCGCGCGGTAAATGCGTGTCTCGCCCGCGCATCGGGAAGATTGGTGTCCGGATAGTCGGCCCAGCCAGAGAGAACATCCCCCGTTAGCGACGCATCGAAGCGATAGCGGCCGCCGTCCGAGTCCACGGCTGTGAAGACGAGATGATCCCCCTCGCGCCGTCCCTCAACCGTCAGGTCGTTCAGCCGGCCCGAAAGCGAGGCACCCTCCCCCTCCAGAATCAGCGTGCTGCGCTCAGCATTGCCCCAGCGATCAACGGACAGGACCCAGGTCTGCGGCTCGGCCCAGACGGGCGACGCCGACAGCAACAACAGACCGGCAATAAGGCTGCGCATCGACAATCTCCACGGGAAGGATGTCGACGGTAACCACGTCCGGCGGCTCGGCAAGTTAAGCTTCGGCAACCCTCCCGTCGTTGCGGCCCTAGCCTCTACTTCCTCGGAAACACCCGGATCGTGATCCGCTCGCGCTCACCCTCGTTTCGCTCGACCAGCAGGCGCGCCACCTGGCTGTCGTCGTGGAACAGATAGCCCTTGATGGCGTCCAGCAGGGCCTTGGCCAGGTTGTCGAGGTCCATCCACGGCGCGTCGCCGACGTGTTCCATGCGGATCTCGACGACGTAGTCGCCCCAGGACGGGCGCGACGCCCATTCCTTGCGGAAGAACTCATAGGCCAGCGGCTTGTAGTATTTGGCCTGGGTCGTCAGGCCGTCGATGGTGATCTCGACCACGTCGCCGACCTCGCGCCCGCGCACCTTGCCTGTGCCGATCCAGCCTTCCACGCGTGCCATGCTCCGTTAGCCAATGGTCGGGCCGCCTTGCCCCGCCGTGTCTGCGTGCTACACCGCCCGGCATCTTCCCGCCACGTCTGAGAACGAGCTTGCGATGACCAGCTTCCGCACAGAAACCGACACCTTCGGCCCCATCGAGGTCGCCTCGGACCGCTACTGGGGCGCGCAAGCCCAGCGCTCGCTCGGCAACTTCAAGATCGGGTGGGAAAAGATGCCTCTGCCGGTCGTCCGCGCCCTGGGCATCGTCAAGCGCGCCGCCGCCGAGACCAACCGCGATCTGGGCAAGCTCGACGCCAAGCTGGCCGACGCCATCATCGCCGCCGCCAATGAAGTGATCGAAGGCAAGCTGAACGACCACTTCCCCCTGGTCGTCTGGCAGACCGGCTCGGGCACCCAGTCGAACATGAACGCCAACGAGGTGATCTCGAACCGCGCCATCGAGATGCTGGGCGGCGAGATGGGCTCCAAGAAGCCGGTCCACCCCAACGACCACGTCAACATGAGCCAGTCGTCGAACGACACCTATCCCACAGCCATGCACGTCGCCTGCGCCGAACAGGTGGTCAACGACCTGATCCCGGCGCTGAAGCATCTGCATTCCGCTCTGGACGCCAAGGCCAAGGCCTGGGCCCACATCATCAAGATCGGCCGCACCCACACCCAGGACGCCACGCCCCTGACCCTGGGCCAGGAGTTTGGCGGCTATGCGCAACAGGTCGCCAACGGCATCGAGCGCATCGAGCAGACCCTGCCCAAGCTGATGGAACTGGCCCAGGGCGGCACCGCCGTCGGCACGGGCCTGAACGCCCCCGTCGGCTTTGCTGAAAAGGTCGCCGAGCAGATCGCCGGCATCACCGGCCTGCCCTTCACCACGGCGCCGAACAAGTTCGAAGCCCTGGCCGCCCACGACGCCATGGTCTTCAGCCACGGCGCGATCAACACGGTCGCCGCCTCGCTGTTCAAGATCGCGAACGACATCCGCTTCCTCGGCTCCGGCCCGCGTTCGGGTCTGGGCGAGTTGGCCCTGCCGGAAAACGAGCCCGGCTCCTCGATCATGCCGGGCAAGGTCAACCCGACCCAGTGCGAAGCCCTGACCCAGGTCTGCGCCCAGGTGTTCGGCAACAACGCCGCCCTGTCGTTCGCCGGCTCGCAAGGCCACTTCGAGCTGAACGTCTACAACCCTGTCATGGCCTACAACTTCCTGCAGTCGGTCCGTCTGGTCGCCGACGCGGCCATCAGCTTCACCGACAACTGCGTCGTCGGCATCGAAGC
>CAYWDO010000125.1:0-7033 GCA_964456995.1 uncultured Brevundimonas sp. | reverse complement strand
AGGCGCCGCCGCTCCAGCCGGTCGGGCTGTCGTACAGGACCCGGACCATGTCCAGCGCCATGCGGGCGTTGGCCCCCTCGCGCATGTCGAACAGGCGGAACGACCCTTGCCCGAACTCCTGCCGACCGGCGCGAACGCGCAGCGTGCCCCCGCCCAGACCGGTCCTGGCCTCGATGAAGGCCTGATGCAGGTCGGTGCGGTTTTCCTCGATCACCGGCTCGCCGCTGGCGAGGCCCGAGGTGCGGGCGTCCTGCACGTCGACGAAGGCGCGCAGCGAAGAGCCGAGGTTCAGCTCGCCCCACAGACGGGCGCGGGTCTGGAAGTCGCCGCCACTGTCCTGAGCCCCACGACCGAAGCGTTCATTGTCGCGGTGTTCGGCGCGGAAGCGCAGCTCGCCGCCGAAGCTGGCCCAGACGGGGCTCCCCTCGCCGCCGACCGGCACATACTTGAACTTCGACCAGGTCGAGGTGCGCTTGGCCGGGTCCGCCAGCCAGGCGTAGCTCTCGTCGTGGTTGATCAGCTTGAACGGCGGCGGCGCGGCCGGGGTCGCGGGCGCGGCGGCTGGCGGAGCCGTCTGGATCGGCGCCTCGGCGGTGGCGGGCATGGGGGCGTGCGAAAGCAATGCGGCGGCGGCCGCAGCGGCGATACTCATGGATGTCCTCCGGGAAAGGGCGCGGTTGGCTCCGCGCTCGGTTCGATTAGGGTGATTATTCGGCGTCGGGCTGTCGGCCCGGCACGGCGTTCTGGAAGGCGGGCAGTTCGAGGCAGGCGGCCTCCAGCGCCAGCAGGCGGGGCCAGCGCACCTCGACGCCGAAGCGGCGGGCGTTGCCCAACTGCGGCACGATGCACAGGTCGGCCAGGGTCGGCGCGTCACCGAAAGCGAACGGTCCCGGCTGGTCGGCCAGCAGCGTGTCGACCGCGTCGAGGCCTTCTTCGATGGTCATGGCGGCCCAGGCCTGAACCACCTCTTCGCCCAGACCGAGGTCGCGCAGGCGTTGCAGCACCTTGAGGTTCTGCACCGGGTGGATGTCGCAGGCGATGGCCTGGGCCACGGCGCGAACCTTGGCCTTTTGCACCGGATCAGCGGGCAGCAGCGACGGCGTCGGCGAGACCTCGTCGAGGTATTCGATGATGGCCAGCGACTGGGTCAGAACCGCGCCGTCGTCGGTGACAAAGGCCGGCAGCAGGCCTTGCGGATTGAGCGCCAGATAGTCCGGCGCCCGCTGCTCGCCCTTGCGCAGGTGGTGGATGACCTGCACGGCCTCCAGTCCCTTGAGGCCCAGGGCGATACGAACCCGCCAGGAGGCCGTGGAGCGGAAATAGCCGTGCAGGATCATGGGGTCAGACTCCGGCGCGACGACGCACGCCGCCGAGGGTGAAGACCGCGATCGAAGCGATCACGGCGGGGATGACGGCCAGCAGGATCAGGTTCTGCGGGCTCCAGCCGGCGGCCAGCAGCACGCCGCCGACCAGAGGACCGACGATGGCGCCGATGCGGCCGACGCCCAGGGCCCAGCCCACGCCGGTGGCGCGGATGGCGGTCGGATAGACAGCCGCCGTCAGGGCGTTGCAGCCGATCTGGGCGCCGACGACGCCGAAGCCGGACAGGGCCGCGCCGAGCAGAAGAACCGTCAGATTGGTGCCGCCGAAGGCCAGCAGGGCGATGAAGGCGGCCGAGGCGGCATAGGCCGAACCCAGGACGACATAGGGGCTGAGCTTGTCGATCATCCGACCCAGGACGATGGCGCCGACGACGCCGCCCATGTTCAGGGTGGCGGTGGACAGGATGGCCATGCTGAGCGGCAGACCGGCGCCCTTCAGGAGGGTCGGCAGCCAGTTCACCAGGAAGTACATGACCAGCAGGTTCATGAAGAAGGCGACCCACAGCAGCAGGGTCACCGGCGTGCGGCCCTCACGGAACAGCTGGAAGACCGAGAAGCCCTTGGCCGCCGACGACTGCTCGTGCTTCAGCCCGGCTATGAACTCGCCGACCGAGGCGTCAGCGTCGATCTTCTTCACGATGGGAGCGATCCTGTGCTCCGGCGCGCCCTTGGCGACCATGAAGCGCACCGATTCCGGCAGCATGAAATAAAGCACCGGCAGCAGCAGCAGCGGCAGGACGCCGCCGACGACGAAGACCGAGTGCCAGTCCCAGGTGGCGATCAGCCAGGTCGAGATCAGGCCGCCGATGGTCGAGCCCAGCGGGAAGCCGCAGAACATGACCGTCACCAGGGTCGCGCGCAGGCGGGCCGGGGCGTATTCGCTGGTCAGGGCGATGATGTTGGGCATGGCGGCGCCCAGGCCGACGCCGGTGATGAAGCGGTAAATCAGCAACTCGTTCATCGAGGTGGAAAAGGCCGTCAGCAGGGCGAACAGGCCGAAGATGAAGGTCGAGATCAGGATGATGGTCTTGCGGCCGAACTTGTCCGCCGCCGGGCTCAGGGTGAAGGCGCCGACCGTCAGGCCCAGAAGGCCGATGGCGAAGATCGGACCGAACGCCGACGGGGCCAGACCCCAGTCCTCGGCGATCTTGGGCGCGACGAAGGCGATCGACTGAGTATCGAAGCCGTCGAGCATGGCGATGATGAAGCACAGCGCCGTGACGCCGAACTGTAGCGGGCCGAACCTGGCCCGGTCGATGACGGCGTTTCCGCCCCCCTCACCCATGGCTGCCATATGTGTCGTCCTCCTGCGGAGGGCGCGTCTGTCGCGCGCCTCTCCGTGTGTTGATGGTGTTAGAGATAAAGGGATCAGGCGGCGGGCGGGCCGACCTTGATGTTGAGCGGGGTCAGGCCGTCGATGGTCACCACCATGGCGTCGCCTTCGACGACGGCGCCGACGCCGGCGGGGGTGCCGGTGTAGATCAGGTCGCCGGGCTGGATCTCCCACAGACCCGACAGGTAGGCGACGATGTCCGCCACAGGCCAGATCAGGTCGGCCAGGTCCGCCGACTGCTTGACCTCGCCGTTGACGGTCAGCTCGATCTTGCCGTGTTCGGGATCAAAGCCCTCGCCCGCCTTGTGGATCAGGCCCAGCGGCGACGACTGCTCGACGTTCTTGCCCGTGTCCCACGGACGGCCCTGGGCGCGGGCTTCCAGCTGCAGGTCGCGGCGCGTCATGTCCAGGCCGGTGGCGTAGCCCCAGACGTGGTCCAGCGCGTCCCGGGCGGCGATGTTGCGACCGCCCTTGCCAATGGCGACGACCAGCTCGGCCTCGTAGTGGAAGTTCTCGGTCTTCGACGGATAGGCGATGGTGGCGCCGTCCAGCACCACCGTCTCGGCCCAGGCCGTGAAGAAGAAGGGCGGCTCGCGGTCCGGGTCGCGGCCCATTTCGCGGGCGTGGGCGGCGTAGTTGCGGCCGACGCAGAAGATGCGGCGAACCGGGAATTCGTCCCCGGTGTTGGTCGGGGCAAGCACGGGCGCTTGCGGTTGGAACAGCAGGCTCATGCGTTCTCTTCCTTGTAGAGGTTCAGTTTTTCCTGACAGGCCTTGTCGGAGTATCCGAACAGGACCAGTTGGCTGGACGCCTTGAAGGCGACCGATTTCCACGACGGCACGACCACGATGTCGCGCGGCTTCAGGGCGATGGTCTCGCCTTCGATCACCGCCTCGCCCGCGCCTTCGACCACCACGAAGATGGTCCCGTCGGTCGAGCGGCGCGGTTTGGATTCAAAGCCTTCCGGCAACAGGCGCACATGGGCCGAGATGGTGGCCATGATCGGCCCGCCATTGATCGGGTTCATAAACTCCAGCGCGTGACCCAGATGCGGATCAATCTCGGCGCCGCCCTCGGCCATGGCGTCCAGCGCCGGACGCCACTCGGCATAGGGGTAGTGGAACAGCGGCTGGTGCGCCGGGCGGCGGTCGGCCGTGTGACCCTTCAGCGGACGCATGTTGCGGCCATAGCGGTTCAGGCTGTCGCCGGCCGGGGCCTGTTCCGGGAACTGGTCCTCGGCATAGCCCTCGGCGAAGCTGGCGTCGAAGTGGCGGACGGTGGGGATGTCGAGGCCATCCAGCCAGATCATCGGCGTCTCGGTCGGGTTGCCGTGGTCGTGCCACTGGCCGCCGGGCGTGAGCACCAGATCAAAGGGCCGCATCACCGCCTTCTCGCCGTCCACGGAGGTATAGGCGCCCGCGCCCTCCATGACGAAGCGCAGGGCGCACTGGGCGTGGCGGTGGGCCGGGGCGATCTCGCCCGGCAGGATCAGTTGCAGACCGGCGTAGAGGCTGGGCGTGATAGACGACAGACCCGGCAGGCCGGGGTTTTCGAGGACCAGCACGCGGCGCTCGGCCTGCTTGGCGCTGATCAGGTCGCCGGCCCGCATCAGATATTCGCGGGCGTTGTCATAGGACCATTTGTGGACCTTGGCCGGCGAGTTCGGCTGCGGCAGGACCAGGGCCGCCAGCTTCTCCCACAGGGGATAGAGGCCTTCCGGCTCCATCTGCTCATAGAGAGTGTTCAGCTGGGACTGCTGGTCGTTGGAGAGGACTTCGCTCACGCCTCAGCCCTCCATGCCGACGTGCAGCAGGCCGTCCTGAAGCTTGACCGGGAAGCTGCGCACGGCGACCGAGCACGGCGCGTCCACGGGCGCGCCCGTCTTCACGTTGAAGGTGCCCTGATGCAGCGGGCATTCGATCAGCTCGCCGTCGAGGAAGCCGTCGGACAGGCTGGCCTGGCCGTGGGTGCACAGGTCGGCAGTTGCGAAATACTCGCCGTCCACGACATAGAGGGCGACGCTCAGGCCGTTGGCGCTGGCCTTGGCCACGCCGTGTTCATCAAGCGCCGAGGGCGGCAAGGTCGCCACCCACGACAGGGTCGCGGCTTCGGTCATGCGGGGTACACCAGACTGTTGGGGATCATTTCGGAATCGAAGACGACGATGCGCTCGACAAAGCGCAGGCGGTCGCCGTCACGAACGATGCGGTCGTGGCAGACGGCGCACAGGATGATGTCCGACTGCTTGTCCACCAGGGTCTGCACCACCAGCAGGTTGTGACGGACGCTGACGCTCGCCGCATCCTGAGCCGTCACGCGCGGCGCGGTGGGGAAACGACGATAGTAGCGTGGCGCATACATCTGGGTCCGCGTCAGGCCCGTCACCCGGTCCTTCAACATCCCGCGGCTCTCGGCCTGCATGGTGCACAGGGTATAGCCGGCCTCGTAGTTCTCGCGCGGGATCACCCGATAGAGGCAGTCCTCGGTGAAGAAGTCGGGCCAGGCGTGCAGATCGACGTCGTCGAGCACGCCGTAATAGGCGTCGTACAGGTCGCGGATCTCGTCGCGCCCAATGATGGCAGCGGTCGGGTTCATGCTCACAGGCCCATCACCTTGCGCCAGTAGCGGTACATGCCCCGCACGGCGGTTTCCGTGACCTGGTGATCGGTCGGCGCGATCTCGCGGCCGCCCATCTGCAGGATGAAGTGCTCGTCCGGCGAACCGGCGGCGCCCTGCTGCGTCATTTCCAGAACCTCGCCGTCGTCGGCCGAGACGAAGCCCGCCGGGCCGAACAGGTTGGCCTGACGCGTGCGGCGCAGGCGCATCTCCGGCGTGTCGTCGGCGTAGCACCAGTGGGTCCAGTGGAAGTCAAAGCCACCGACGCCCTTGGGCACGATCTGGCGCGTGGTCAGGCTGTTGACCTGCTGTTGCAGGATCACGCTGGGGAAGATGGTGATCATCCCGACGGTTTCCTCGCCGGGGAACTCCTGCACCACATCCATGACGCGGGGATCTTCCAGCACCAGATCGCTCTGGAAGTTGCGGATGTCGGCCATGGCCTCGGACTTTTCCTGCTCGCCCTTGCGCGAGATCAGGATGCCGTGGCGGCCCTCGTCGTCGATATCGACGGCGGACTTCTGGTCGGCGCGGAACAGGCCGAAGGTGGCGAAGAACACGTGCAGCAGGCCCGCGTGATAGGGGTCCTTGATGTTCTCCTGCATCTGCTTCCAGTTGGCCGGGATGTGCTGACGGTTATAGCCCAGCACCTCCAGTTTCCGGCCGTCATAGACGCGGGTGTAGTGCTTCCAGAACTTCTCGCCGAGATACTCCCGGAAGGGCGGCGTCTCGTCCGAGAAGGTGGCCCAGACCACCCCGTTGACCACCTCGACACGCAGCTTGTTCAGGCCGTGGTCCTTGGGATCGAAGTCCGCCGGCATGCCGCCCTGACGCTTGACGCCGCGACGGAAGGGCACGCCCTGCAGGTCGCCGTTCAACGCATAGGACCACTGATGATAGGGGCAGATCAGCTCCTTGGAGTGACCGGTGCGGGTCTGGCAGAACTTGACGCCCTTGTGGGCGCAGCGGTTCTCGACGACCGAGATCTCGTCCTCGCCAGAGCGGACCATGACGCAGGGCTTTTCGCCCAGGGTCGTCGTCTTCCAGTCGCCGACCTCGGTCAGTTCGCACTCCAGACCGACATAGAGCCAGTGCGGCCCGTACCAGATCTTCTGCAGCTCCTCGGCGTAGATCGCGGGGTCCGTATAGACCCAGTAGGGCACGGCGGCGTCGACGTCGGCCGGCCATGCGCGGCGGTTGTCGCCCTCCGGCGGGCGTACGGGGATGTTCACTGAAAAGCTCCCGGACAAGAATTCGAAGCAGCGATCTCATGTCGCCGTTGACCGCATTCGTGTCGTGGTTTTTGATCTATGTCAAACGCGTTGCACACTGTGCAGAGCGTAAGGGAGATCACAAATGGCTGAACGCATCATCATCCTGGGGGCCGGACACGCCGGCGGCGCGACCGCTATTGCCTTGCGTGACTTGGGTTTTTCGGGGTCCCTCCTAGTCGTTGGCGACGAAGCGCACCCCCCCTACGAACGTCCAAGCCTGTCCAAGGAATACCTGTCCGGCGCAGAGGCTGATCCGGTGTGGTTGGCCCCCGCTGAGCGTTGGACCGAACTGGACGTGACGCTGAAATTGGGCGCCGAAGCCGTCGCTATCGACCGCGACAGGGGTGAGATTCGTCTGGCCGACGGATCGACTGAGCCCTTCGACAAGCTGGTGCTGGCCATGGGCGGCCGGGTGCGCCGCCTGCCCC
>CAYWDO010000124.1:3461-7251 GCA_964456995.1 uncultured Brevundimonas sp. | reverse complement strand
GCCAGGACGCCGGTCTCTGGATCGCCGACCAGATCCTCACGATACGGTAGCCTGAGGCGGACTCTGTCGCCCTCCAGGCCTTCGTACTGAAAGCCCAAGGCATGAGTATGGGCTGCGCCAGAGGCGAGTTGGGGGAGCAGGGTGGTGAGAAAAGTATCCGACATCGAGACGTCCTTTTATAGGGCGTCTGCGGTTCTCTGGTCGCCGCAGCGCCGCGTCCTGGTCACCTGGAGCGCAGGCTTCTGTCCATAGAGGATTGCGTCCGGGGCGCCGCGTCCAAACCTTATATGGCTAGGCGAGTGCGTGCGGGGGCTGCGTTTTCTGCGGTCGGGGCGGAGGGCTCTATGGCGAGGGCGGCGTTCATCGCCATGCGCAGGCGTTCCGGCTTGATCGGCTTTTCCACCACGGCGGCCATTCCGACCGCGAGATAGTGTTTGGCGTCTTCGGGATCAGCGTTGGCGGTCAGGGCTACAATCGGAATGTGGCGGCTGTCGCCGGGCAGGGCGCGGATAGCCAGGGTAGCCTGAACGCCGTCCATGCGCGGCATCTTGATGTCCATCAAGATCAGGTCGAACGGGCGCGACTGGACCGCTTCGAGCGCCTCTTGACCATCTTCGACCGTTTCGGACGTGCAGCCGAACATTTCACAAAGGGCCTGGGCCACAACGCGATTGGTGGCGTTGTCATCAGCGATCAGGATGTGTGGGTGAGCCTGCAGGTCCAGCTTGTTCAGGCTGGACACGTTCGACGGCTCTTGCTGCTGGATGATGGCGCGAGGCGCCGCCAGATCGAAAGCGAAGGTCGCGCCCTGACCGGCGTTATTTTCAGCCCAGATGCGGCCGTCCATCTGCTCCACGATGTGGCGGCAGATCGACAGGCTGAGCCCGGCGTCTTCGGGGCAGAGAGCGTGGTCGAATATGTCTTCCAGACGCGCAGGGTCGATACCTGGGCCGTCGTCGCGGACGCGGGCCTCCAGCCTTACCTTATCTCCAACGACGTGCGCCTTGAGGCTGACTTCGACCATCCCATTGCGGGCGAATTTCAGGGCGTGGCCGACCAGATTGTTGAAAACCTGGGTCAGGCGAGGACCATCCAGAACCGCCGCCAGCTCGGTGTCTCCCTCATAGCCGACCATCAGCATGACGCCGTCCTGCGCGGCGCGCGGCGCCCACAGGGTCTGGACCTCGTCCATGACGGCGCGCAGCGGGGTGGGGGTGGCGGACAGGGTCAGTTCGCCAGCCTCGGCACGGGCCAGGTCCAGGGCGTCCTGCAGCGTGTCGAGCAGGGTTTCTGAATAGTCGATGATGGTCTGGGCATGGGCGATGGCGGCGTCGTTCAGAGGCTGACGGCGCAGCAGTTCGGCTACCGCGAGGACGCCATTCATAGGCATGCGCAATTCGCGGCTCATCAGCTCCATGAACTGACTTTTCGCCCGGGCGGTAGTGGCCGCCTGGATCTTGGCGTCTCCAAGCGCGTGAACCTGCTGGGCGAGGTCGTGGTTGTGCTGACGCTGGATGGCGTTCACAGCGCGCAGAAGGGACACTGTCGTGCCAACGCCTCGGTAGGCCCCGTTGCGAGTAACAATGAAGCCGCGCATCAGGGCGCCGGGTCCGCTCTTCAGAATGATGTCTGAAAACGCGTCGATGCGGACGCCGGCTTCGACCACGGCCGGCTCATTGTCCATGATGTGCGTGACTTCGCGGGCGCCATACAGGCTCTGGCCGAGCGGACCCGCCAGTTTCGTCATGAAATCGGCGCGTTCAATCAATCCCAAAGGTCGGTCGCCGTCGACGACGGGGATGACCAGGGTGTCCAATTCGCGCTCGAAACGAGCGAAGATCTCGCCCGCCATGGTGGTGGCGGTCACCGGCTCTACGCGCTCGGTCAGCACTTCGATCGTCGGCATACGGCCGGCACTCCACTATGGAGGTTGACATTCAGCGGTAACGCTTTGCGAAAGGGTTAAGAGCGAACCGAATTTGCTCAATGTGATGAAAAGGGTCGAGCGGTCGTGTTTTGCGACACGAAGCCGACTGGCGTATAGGACCCTTTGATCCGATCTTTCCCTGTTCCTTTTGGATGCGCGCGGCCGCCGGCCGACCGCAGGTTCGTCATGAGCGTCACGTCGCAAGCTTCTGAAACTTCGGCCCTTGTCCTGTTCTCGGGTGGACAGGACAGCGCCACCTGCCTGGCCTGGGCCCTGGAGCGGTATGACCGCGTCGAGACCATCGGCTTCGACTACGGCCAACGCCATGCGGTCGAGATGCAGGCGCGCCAGACTGTGCGCGCGCAGATGGTGAACGTCCTGCCGCAATGGGCCGGGCGGCTGGGGCCGGATCACGTCGTCGATCTGACCGGATTCGGAGCCATCGGCGAGACGGCCATGACCACGGATCGGGCCATCGAGGCCGACGCGCGCGGCCTGCCCAACACCTTCGTGCCGGGGCGCAATCTGATCTTTCTGGTGGCGGCGGCGGCGCTGGCCGACCGGCGGGGACTCGAGGTCTTGGTCGGCGGCATGTGCGAGACCGACTTCTCGGGCTATCCCGACTGCCGCAACGACACGATCCAGGCCATGGCCCACGCCCTGACCCTGGGACTGGCCAAGCCGTCGCCCATCGAGACGCCGCTGATGTTTCTGACCAAGGCCGAGACCTGGGCCCTGGCCGAGCGGATCGGCGGGGCGGCGCTGGTGGAGATGATCGTCGAGGCCAGCCACACCTGCTACCTGGGCGACCGGACCCATCGCCACGACTGGGGCTATGGCTGCGGAACCTGCCCGGCCTGCGAACTGCGCGCGGCGGGCTACAACGAATGGGCGGCGGGCGCGTGACTTACTCCGCCAAGGAAGTCTTCCTGACGGTGCAGGGCGAGGGCGGTCAGGCCGGGCGGCCCGCCGTCTTTCTGCGGTTTGCCGGCTGCAACCTGTGGAGCGGGCTGGAGCGAGACCGCGCCACCGCCGTCTGCAGCTTTTGCGACACGGATTTCGTCGGCGTGAACGGCGACGGCGGCGGCAAGTTCAAGACCGCCGACCTGATGGCCGACCATGTCGCCGGGATGTGGCGGGGGCGCGAGGGCGATCCCAAGCTGGTGGTCTGCACCGGCGGCGAGCCGCTGATGCAACTGGACGCAGCCCTGATCGAGGCCCTGCACGCGCGCGGGTTCGAGGTCGCCATCGAGAGCAACGGCACCCTGGCCGCGCCCGAGGGCATCGACTGGATCTGCATCAGCCCCAAGGCCGATGCCCCTGTGGTCCAGACCTCAGGTCAGGAGCTGAAGCTGGTCTTCCCCCAGTCCCTGGCCATGCCCGAGCGGTTCGAGGGCCTCGATTTCGAGCGTTTCTGGCTGCAACCCATGGACGGCCCCGACCAGGCCGCCAACACCGCCGCCGCCATCGAATACTGCCTGACCCACCCGCAATGGCGGCTCAGCGTCCAGACGCACAAGTATATCGGGGTGCGCTAGGCGCGTGAGATTACTGGGGATGCAGTGAGCTGATGCTCGCTCGGGCACGGAAAAGCTAGCTGCGCACGGACCGGGTTCTGGATGCGCGATCAGGGCTTAATCGCTCATAGGCCACCGCCGTCACGCATCGACCGATGGTGAAGCCCTTGGGTTTGGTTTCAAACAGTTCGGCAAAGGCATGGTCGCGCAGGTTCAGCCCACCGGCATAGGCGCCGAAGGCGGGCAGGATCAGGCGTCGGCCGTCTGAGGCGAAGCAGCGGCGTCGCACGCTGCCCGCGGGGCCATGGATCCGCGCGGAGGGGTGCAGGTGTCCGGCGACCTCGCC
>CAYWDO010000124.1:0-3361 GCA_964456995.1 uncultured Brevundimonas sp. | reverse complement strand
CCAGAGCGGTCAAGACATGGCCTCGTCGATCAGGGCGGCGTCTTCCAGCATCATGTCGGCGGCCGAGGTGCCCGGCGCCCGCTCCTTGCCGATCTCCATCAACAGAGGAACGGCGAAGGGGGACAGATGCGCCAGCCGTTGTATGCGAATGCGGCCGGATATGCGCGTCAGTAGGTCGCCCAGGCGGGCCACGTCGAGAAGGCCGCGCGCCGCGTCCTCGCGCGCGCAGGACAGCAGCAGATGTTCGGGATCATGCCGACGCAGGGTGTCGTAGATCAGGTCGGCGGAGAAGGTGACCTGACGGCTGTTCTTTTCATGCCCCGGCATGCGTCGTTCGATCAGGCCGGCGATCAGGGCGCATTCCTTGAAGGCGCGTTTCATCATGAAGCTTTCGTCCAGCCAGGCTTCCAGGTCGTCGCCGAGCATGTCCTGCTGGAACAGGGCGTCGAAATCGAGGCCGTCCATGGGCCGCATGGCCCAGACGCACAGGGCGTAATCGTTGGCCAGATAGCCGATCGGCCCGACGCCCGCCCGGTCCAGCCGCCGCGTGACCAGCATGGCAAGCGTGGCGTGCGCCAACCGTCCCTCGAACGGATAGCAGACCATGAAATGCCGTTTGCCGCGGCTGAAGGTCTCGATCAGCAGGTCGTCCTCGCCGGGCAGGCTGGAGTGTTCCTTTTGCGCGAACAGCCATTCGCAGACGTCAGGCGGCAGACGCGACCAGGTGGTCTGGTCGCTCATCATGCGTCGCACGCGTTGGGCCAGATAGGTGGACAGGGGGAATTTCGCCCCGCCCCAGCTGGGGACCTTGGGTTCGGTATCCGTCGAGTGGGTGACGATGGCGTCGGAGCCTTCGACCCCCTCGAAACGCCAGACCTGGCCGGCGAACAGAAAGCTGTCGCCGGGTGAGAGTTGCTCGAAATAGGACTCCTCGGCCTGACCGATCTTGCGGCCCGAGCCGCGCCGGCCGGGCAGGCGGATGTTCAGCGTCTGGGCGGTGACGATGACGCCGACATTCATGCGGTGACGCCGCGCCATCTCCTCGGTGCGGACCCGCCACAGGCCGTCGGGGCCTCGGATCAGACGCCGGAAGCGGTCATAGGTCCGCAACGCATAGCCCCCGGTCGAGACGAAATCGACGACCTGTTCATAGGCCTCCCACGTCAGGTCGGCGTAGGGCGCAGCGCGGGTCACCTCGGCATACAGCGCCTGTAGATCGAAGGGTTCGGAGCAGGCGCAGCCCATGATGTGCTGGGCCAGGACGTCGCGCGCGCCGGTGCGCGGCGGGTCGCCGTCGAGGGCGTTTTCGGCCACCGCCTCGACCGCCGCCTGGCACTCCAGCATCTCGAACCGGCTGGCGGGCACGAGAACGGCGCGCGAGGCTTCGTCCAGCCGGTGGTTGGCCCGGCCGATCCGCTGCACCAGTCGCGACGAGCCCTTGGGCGCGGCCAACTGGATGACCAGATCGACCGATCCCCAGTCGATGCCGAGGTCCAGGGTCGAGGTGCAGACCACCGCCCGCAGTTCGTTGCGGGCCATCGCCGCCTCGACCCGGCGCCGTTGCTCGGCCGACAGGCTGCCGTGGTGCAGGGCGATGGGCAGGTTGTCGTCGTTCAGCCGCCACAACTCTTGAAAGGCGAACTCGGCCTGCCAGCGGGTGTTGACGAAGACCAGGGTCGTGCGGGCCGTCTTGATCGTTTCATAGACCTCGGCCATCGCGTGTTTGGCGGTGTGGCCGGCCCAGGGCACGCGATTCTCGGACAGCAGAACCTCCAGCTGTGGCGGCGCGCCGGGCTGGCCCAGGACGATGTCGTCGCCCTTGTCCGACAGCCAGCGCCGAACGCCGGCCGGGTCATCGACCGTCGCCGACAGGCCCACGCAGCGCAGATGCGGCGCGAAGCTGCGCAGGCGGGCCAGTCCCAGCGAAAGAAGGTCGCCGCGCTTGGAACCGTGGATGGCGTGGATCTCGTCGATGACGACGCAGCGCAGGTTTTCGAAATAGTCGCGGGCGCCTTCCCAGGCGCAGAACAGGGCCAACTGCTCGGGCGTGGTCAGCAGAATGTCGGGCGGGAGGTTCTTCTGGCGCTGGCGACGGGCCTGTCCGGTGTCGCCGGTGCGCGACTCGACCACGATCGGCAGGTCCATCTCGCGCACCGGGGTCAGCAGGTTGCGCTCCACGTCCACGGCCAGGGCCTTCAGCGGCGAGATATAGAGGGTGTGCAGAGCCTTGGGGCCATTGCGCGGGCCGCGCCCGGCCAGGTCGATCAGGCTGGGCAGGAAGCCGGCCAGGGTCTTGCCGCCGCCGGTCGGCGCGACCAGCAGGACATCGGCCCCGGCGTTGGCCTTTTCGATCATGGCCCGCTGATGGGCGCGCGCCGACCAGCCGCGCTCGGCGAACCAGTCGCGGAAACGGGGCGGGAGGAGGTCGGAGGCGTTGGCGCTGAGATCCAAGTCGTGAGGTCCAGAGGATGACGGGGGGAATATAGGAACGTTCCCGTTCCGTTTCACCTCTCGATCTGCTCCAGCATCCGTTCCAGCGTCGCCAACTCATCCGCCTCCTTGGCCGGCTTGTCCCAGCGGATGCGGCTGATGCGGGGGAAACGCATGGCCACGCCGGACTTGTGGCGCTTGGAGCGTTGCAGGCCTTCGAAGGCCACCTCCAGCACCAGGCCGAACTCTCGCGTGGCGGTGACGGAACGCACCGGACCGAAGCGTTCCAGCGTGTGGTCGCGCACGAACTTGTCGAGCTGTTTCAGCTCTTCGTCGGTGAAGCCGAAGTAGGCCTTGCCGACCGGGGTCAGGACGTGGATGCCGTCGGCGTCCTCGGTCCAGACGCCGAAGGTGAAGTCGGAATAGAAGCTGGAGCGCTTGCCGTGGCCGCGCTGGGCGTACATCAGCACAGCGTCGATCAGGTGCGGATCGCGTTTCCACTTGAACCACGGCCCCTTGGGGCGGCCCGCTTCATAGCGGCTGTCGAGCCGCTTCAGCATCAGGCCCTCGGCGGACTGCGCGTCGCCAAGCGGCGGTTCGGCGCGCTGGGCGGCGAGGTCGTCCCAGGTCTGGAAGAGCACCAGAGGCGACAGGTCGATGCGGTCCGATGCGACTGCGTTGACGAAGGCCTCCAGCCGCGCGCGACGCTCGGCGAAGGGCAGGGCGCGCAGGTCCTCGCCGTCTGCCGCCAGCAGGTCATAGGCGCGCACGCCGGCGGGATGGCTGACCGTCAGTTTAGCGTCGGCGGTCTTGCGGTTCAGCCTTTGTTGCAGGTCGCCGAAGGAGGCGACGCGACCGTCGCGCAGCACCACAAGCTCGCCGTCGATGACGCCCTCGTAGGCGAGGGCGTCGATCACATCGGGAAAGGCGC
>CAYWDO010000123.1:5836-7263 GCA_964456995.1 uncultured Brevundimonas sp. | reverse complement strand
CTAGTCGCAGAGGCCGCTGATCAGGCGGGCCAGCAGGGCGTTCAGGGTCTTCTGCTCATCCAGCGACAGCGGCGCGAGGATGTCTCGCGCCGTTTCCTCATGGCTGGGCATGATGGATTCGATCAGGTCGAATCCCTTGTCGGTCAGACGGACCAGGGTGGCACGCCGGTCGGTGGGGTGGGGGCGGCGCTCGACCAGGCCGGCTTTTTCTAACCGGTCGATGCGAGCCGTCATGCCGCCGGACGACATCATCGCCGCCTCGAACAGGGCGGTCGGCGTCAGGCCCTCGGGCGCGCCCGAGCGGCGCAGCGTCGCCAAGGCGTCGAACTCGCCGTGTTGCAGGCCGTAGCGGGCGAACAGGGGCGTCTGGCGTTCGCGGACCACCAGCTGTGAGGCCTCGTTCAGACGGCCCAACACCTCCATGGGCAGCATGTCGAGTTCGGGGCGCTGGACGGCCCATTGGGCGGCGGCGCGAGAGGCTCTATCGGGCATGGTTTGTCTTGACATCAAGATACTTGAGGTCGAGAGAGTAGCGCGATCTTTCAGTGGAGTCTCCTGTCATGACCGCACGGCCCGAAGCCGAGCCGGCGCGCGGCGCGTCGTTGTTGCTGCTGGCCGCCATCTTCGCCCTGGCGCTGAACCTGCGGCCGGCCATGGCTGTCGTCGGCCCTTTGCTGGACCTGATCGAGGGCGCGACGGGGATGGAGTCCACCGCCGCCAGCCTGCTGACGACCCTGCCGGTGCTGATGATCGGCCTGGGCGCCCTTTCGATCCGGCCCTTGCGTCGGCGGCTGGGCGAGCGACGGGGCGTCCTGCTGGGCGCGCTGCTGATCGGCGGGGCCTGTCTGGCGCGGGCCATGTTCAGGGATACGGCGGGCCTGATCGCCAGCGCGGCGGTCGTGGGCGTCGGCGTGGCGCTGATCCAGGCCCTGGCGCCGGTCGTGATCAAGCGCGCCTTCCCGACACGGTTCGGCACGGTGATGGCCCTCTACACCACGGGCATCATGGGCGGGGCGGCCGTCGCGGCGGCGACGGCGGCGGGACTGGCCGAGGCGGTGGGCTGGGCCTGGACCCTGGCGCTGTGGAGCGTGCCGGCTTTCGTTGCGGCGGTCGTCTGGCTGCTGGCCGCGCGCGATCCGGCGGCTGAAGAGCCCGACCGGCAGGCCGTGATGGAGGTGGTGCATCCCGAAATTCCCTTCTGGCGTCAGGGCCGGGCGTGGAGCCTGATCCTGATCATGGGCTTGGGAACCTCGGCCTATACGCTGGTCCTGGCCTGGCTGCCGCCCTTCTACGTCGATCTGGGGCAGGCGAGGGCGACGGCGGGTTATCTGCTCAGCGGCATGACCGGGGCCGAGGTCATGGCGGGCGTTCTGGTGTCGCTGCTGATCGGACGCTTTCCTGACCGGCGCGGGCCGATCCTGACGGCG
>CAYWDO010000123.1:2448-5736 GCA_964456995.1 uncultured Brevundimonas sp. | reverse complement strand
GGTGTCGCTGCTGATCGGACGCTTTCCTGACCGGCGCGGGCCGATCCTGACGGCGTTGGCTCTGGCCCTGATCGGTCTGGCGGGGTTGGTGGTCGCGCCGGTGTCTATGGCCGTACCGGTCGTTCTGGTCCTGGGCTTGGGTATCGGCGCCGTCTTCCCCCTGACCCTGATCCTGGCCATGGATCAGATCGACGACCCGGCGCGCTCCGGCGACCTGCTCGCCTTCGTCCAGGGCGGCGGCTACATCATCGCCAGCCTGTCGCCGTTGGCGGCCGGTCTGTTGCGGGACCACATGGCCGACCTGACGGGAGCCTGGGTGCTGATGGGCGGCGGCGTGGTTATTCTGGCGGTCATGACTCTGGGGTTCCGGCCGGGCCTGCCCAAGCTGCGC
The DNA here is from genome assembly GCA_964456995.1 of uncultured Brevundimonas sp. Lineage (GTDB taxonomy): Bacteria > Pseudomonadota > Alphaproteobacteria > Caulobacterales > Caulobacteraceae > Brevundimonas. The sequence goes on along the minus strand of CAYWDO010000123.1, from coordinate 5,345 downwards.
TGAAGCGACCCGGCCCTATGGCTTAACCCGCGTCGCGCCAGGCCTTCAGCGCGGTCATGGCGCGGATGCTTTGCAAGCGCTTCTTGGCGCGGCCGCGTTCCTTGGGATGGATACGCTTGCCTTCCTCATCAACCTTGGGGGCCTCCATCGGCGGCAGGAGGCCGTAGTTGATGTTCATCGGCTGGAACTTGGAGCCGGCCAGGTGGCCGCCGGTGATATGTTCGACCAGGGCGCCCATGGCGGTTTCCGGCGGCGGCGCCGACAGGTCGCGGCCCAGAGCTTGCGCGGCGGCCAGACGGCCGGTCAGCAGGCCCATGGCGGCGCTTTCGACATAGCCCTCAACCCCTGTCACCTGACCGGCGAAGCGCAGGCGCGGCATGGATTTCATGCGCAGTTGCTTGTCGAGCAGTTGCGGGCTGTTGAGGTAGGTGTTGCGGTGCAGGCCGCCCAGGCGCGCGAACTGGGCGTTCTGCAAGCCAGGGATCATGCGGAAGGTCTCGGCCTGCGCCCCGTGCTTCAGCTTGGTCTGGAAGCCGACCATGTTGAACAGGGTGCCTAGCGCATTGTCCTGGCGCAGCTGGACGATGGCGTAGGACTTGACCTTGGGATCGCGCGGATTGGTCAGGCCGACGGGCTTCATCGGGCCGTGACGCAGGGTCTCGCGACCACGCTCGGCCATGACCTCGATGGGCAGGCAGCCGTCGAAGTAGGGGACGTTTTCCCACTCCTTGAACTCGGCCTTGGGGCCGTCCAGCAGGGCGTCGATGAAGGCCTCGTACTGGGCCTTGTCCATTGGGCAGTTGACGTAAGCGGCGGCGTCGCCGCCCGGGCCTTCCTTGTCATAGCGAGACTGACGCCAGGCGATGTCGAAGTCGATGCTGTCGGCGTGGATGATCGGGGCGATGGCGTCGAAGAAGCTGAGGCTTTCCTCGCCCGTCAGTTTCAGGATGGCCTCGGCCAGGGCGGGCGAGGTCAGCGGGCCGGTGGCCACGATGACGTTGTCCCAGTCTTCCGGCGGCAGGCCGTCGATTTCCTCACGCACGATGGTGACGAGCGGGTGGGCCTCCAGCCGTGCGGTGACGGATTGCGAGAAGCCGTCGCGATCGACCGCCAAGGCGCCGCCTGCCGGGACCTGATGATCGCCCGCCGCGGCCATGATGATCGAGCCCAGCTCGCGCATTTCCTGATGCAGCAGGCCGACGGCGTTGAACTCCCAGTCATCCGACCGGAAGGAGTTGGAGCAGACCAACTCGGCCAAGCCGTCGGTATGGTGGGCGTCGGTCTTCACGCCCGGCACGCCGCGCATTTCATGCAGGATGACGGGCACGCCCGCCTCGGCGATCTGCCAGGCGGCTTCGGAACCGGCGAGGCCGCCGCCGATGACGTGAATAGGTTTGGTGGTGGGCGCTGCGTTCGACATGGCGGCCTTCTAGCCGTCCATGAGCGGTCCGTCAGCCCGTCATTGCGCAGGGTGGCTAAGCAGGCGTGGTCTGGCGTATGACTGAGGGCGAGAGGGGCTCATTTATGACCACGGCGTTTTCCATCGGTAAGGCTCTGGCCTCGGGGTTCCGGCTGACACGGCGCAGGCCTTTACAGGTTTGGGCCTGGGGCGTCGTGTCGGTCGCGCCGTCATTGGTGTTCGGAGCGCTGATTCTGCGTCTGTTCGGAGCCACGGCGCTGGAGGATATGGCGTCGGCCGAGCCTTCGGCGGCCTTTGTCGATCAGATGATGCAGTTCCAGGTCTGGTCGGGCCTGGCGAACCTGTTGCAGGCGCTGATCTGGGTGGTGGTGACGGCCGCGATTTTCCGTGCGGTGCTGTTTCCAGAGCGCCCGGCCCCGTGGGCCGGGTTGAAGGTCGGCATGGACGAGATACGGGTCGCTGTTGTGGCGCTGGCGATGATCGTGGCCTTCTATGCTGCCGCCATCGTGATCGGCCTGCTCGCCTTCGCCGTCGGTGCGGGCTTGTGGTTCGTGTCTGAGATGGCTGCAGTGGCCCTGGGCCTGATGACCGCAGTGGCGGCCGGCCTGGCGGTGTGGGGCGTCTTGCTGCGGGCCTGCCTGATCATGCCCGCCAGCGTGGCGCTGGACGACTTCGCATTCGTGCCAGGCTGGAAGCTGACGAAGGGGCAGGTGCTGAGATTGCTGGGATTGAGCCTGGCGATTGTGTTTGTGGTGTTGGCGATCGAACTGGCCCTGCTGGCCATGATCGCCGTCGTTCTGTTCCTGGCAGCGGGGGTCAATGTCTTCAGTCTGGCGGCCATGCTGGATCAGGGCGCGCCGCCCGAGGTGGACTGGGGCGTGCTGATTCCCTGGGCTCTGGCGGCCTTTGTGCCGCTGTCCTGGCTGCAGGGTTTTCTCACTACAGTGGTGATGGCGCCCTATGCCGAGGCCTGTCGTTCGTTGTTGGCGCAAGGGCCGCAGGACGAACCGCGTCCGGTTGCGCTAGGCTGATCGGGAATCGAGGACGACCTGTATGACGCTTCCCGCCACCGACTGCGCCTTTGAAGGCTTCCGCCTGACCCGACGCGCGCCGAAAGCCCTGCTGGCCTGGGCGTTGGCCTATGGCGTTTTCTTCACCCTGTTCTTCCTCGTGGCCGCGCCGCATCTGGTGACGGTGATGTCGCTGGTGACGGCGCTTGAAGGGAATTCGAACCCCTCCATCGAGGAAATCCAGCCGCTGATGCAGGCTTATGGGGCCATGTTCGCCTGGGGCATGCCCTTGGCCATTCTGTTCGGGGCGGTGCTGAATACGGCCATCGCGCGCTCGGTGATCCGGCCTGACGACAAACAGTTCGGCTATCTGCGGGTCGGCAAGGCCGAGCTTCGGGTCCTGGCGGTCAATCTGATCGTGGCGGTGATCACGGGTCTGGCCGCCATGGTCGTCTTCGCCGTCGTCA
>CAYWDO010000123.1:0-2348 GCA_964456995.1 uncultured Brevundimonas sp. | reverse complement strand
CCCTGTGGCTGGTGGTGGTGCTGTTGTCCCTAGCCGGCCTTGCTCTGATTATCTGGCTGACGGTGCGGCTCAGCCTCGCCGTGCCCATCACCTTCGCCGAGGGACGGATCGCGGTGAAGGAGTCCTTCGCCATGACGCGTGGGGTCTTCTGGCCGATGCTGGGCATGGCGATCATCGCCTGGATCATGGCTTTGCTAGTTGCTCTGCTGGGTTCGGCTGTCGCCGCCCCGCTCAGTCTTCTGGTGGGCGGCATGGACCGTCTGGCGGGGCTGGAAAATGCGGGCGTCGCGCAGATGCTGCGCGTGGCCGGACCGGCGCTGGCCGTGTCGCTGGTGGTCAATGCAGTCCTATCTGCGGCGCAGATCGCCATCATGTATGCGCCGTTCTCGGCCGCCTATCTGCACCTCAAGGGCGCGCCGCGGACTTGAGGGCGAGACGCCTGACCGATCCGGTCAGGCGCTCTTGCGGGCGCGGGTCTTCTTGACCTCGGCTTTCTGAATCTCGGGCAGGGCGGCCACGCGCGCCTTGCGGCGCTCCTCGTGGCGATCCAGCACCTCCTTGAGGTATTTGCCGGTCCAGCTGGCGGGGTTGTCAGCCACCTGTTCCGGCGTGCCGACAGCCACGATCTCGCCGCCGCCGTCGCCGCCCTCGGGGCCGAAGTCCAGCAGGTAGTCGGCGACCTTGATGACATCCAGGTTGTGCTCGATGACGACGATGGTGTTGCCGCTCTCGACCAGTTCCTGAAGCACCTCCAGCAGCTTGCGCGTATCCTCGAAATGAAGGCCGGTCGTCGGCTCGTCGAGGATGTAGAGGGTCTTGCCCGTGGCCCGTTTGGACAGTTCCTTGGACAGCTTCACGCGCTGCGCCTCGCCGCCTGACAGGGTGGTGGCGGACTGGCCGACCTTGACGTAGCCCAGCCCCACGCGGGCCAGGGTCAGCATCTTGTCGCGGATCGGCGGGACGGCCTTGAAGAAGCTGGAAGCCTCTTCAACCGTCATATCCAGAACGTCGGATATGCTCTTGCCCTTGAAGACAATTTCCAGGGTTTCACGGTTGTAGCGTTTGCCCTTGCAGACGTCGCAGGTGACGTAGACGTCGGGCAGGAAGTGCATCTCGATCTTGATGAGGCCGTCGCCCTGACAGGCCTCGCAGCGGCCGCCCTTGACGTTGAAGCTGAACCGGCCGGGGCCATAGCCGCGCGCCTTGGACTCGGGCAGACCCGCATACCAGTCGCGGATGGGGCCAAAGGCGCCGGTATAGGTGGCGGGGTTCGAGCGCGGGGTGCGGCCGATGGGCGACTGGTCGATGTCGATGACCTTGTCGAACTGCTCCAGTCCCTCGATCCGGTCGAAGTTGGCCGGTGCGTCCGAGGCGTTGTGCAGGCGGCGCGCGGCGGCCTTGTACAGGGTCTCGATGGTGAAGGTGGACTTGCCGCCGCCGGACACCCCGGTGACGCAGGTGAACAGGCCGACGGGGATTTCGCCGGTGACGTTCTTCAGGTTGTTGCCGGTGGCGCCGCTGATCTTCAGCATCCGCTTGCGGTCGACAGGACGGCGGCCCTCGGGCGGCAGTTCGATCTCGCGCGCGCCGGTCAGGTACTGGCCGGTCAGGGAGTTGGGGTTGGCCATGACCTCGACGGGGGTGCCTTGGGCGCAGATTTCGCCGCCGTGGACGCCGGCGGCCGGGCCCATGTCGATGACGTAGTCGGCGGTCATGATCGCCTCCTCGTCATGCTCGACCACCAGGACCGAGTTGCCGAGGTCGCGAAGGCCGCGCAGGCTTTCCAGCAGGCGGGTGTTGTCGCGCTGGTGCAGGCCGATGGACGGCTCGTCAAGCACATAAAGGACGCCGGTAAGGCCCGAGCCGATCTGCGAGGCCAGGCGGATGCGCTGGCTCTCGCCGCCCGACAGGGTGCCGGAACTGCGCGAGAGGCTAAGGTAGTCCAGACCCACGTTGTTCAGGAAGCGCAGCCGGTCGGTGATCTCCTTGAGGATGCGGCGGCCGATCTCGCGCTGCTTGTCGGTCAGGCTGTCATCCAGCGTCGAGAACCACAGATAAGCCTTTGAAATCGAAAGCCAGCTGATCTCGGCGATGTCGGCTCCGCCTACCTTGACCGCCAAGGCCTCGGGCTTCAGGCGCTTGCCGCCGCAGACCTCACAGGGCGTCTCGGACTGATAGCGGCCCAGCTCCTCGCGGACCCAGGCGCTGTCGGTCTCGCGCCAGCGGCGTTCCAGGTTGGGCAGGACGCCCTCGAAGGCCTTGGAGACCTCGTATTTGCGGGCGTTGTCGTCATAGACGAACTTGATCTTCTCGGACCCGGTGCCGTGCAGGATGGCGCGGTGCGCCTG
>CAYWDO010000122.1:0-7399 GCA_964456995.1 uncultured Brevundimonas sp. | reverse complement strand
GCCCATGACCGCACCGTTGCCGACGCTTCAAAAAACCCGCGCCTGGGTCTGCGCGCCCGGCGTGCTGAAGGTGCCCTTCCTGTCGGCCTTTCTGCCCGACTATGAGCTGACCGCCCTGCCCGGCTCGCAGACCGAGGCCGTGCTGGGTTGGGGCATGAAGCCGACGGCGGCGGCGGGGCGGCGCTGGGCGGAAAAGCACGGCAAACCCTATGTGGCGCTGGAGGACGGTTTCTTGCGCTCAGTCGGGATCGGTGAGAGCGGGGCGACCAGTCTCAGCCTGATCGTCGATGATCTAGGCGTCTATTACGACGCGACCCGGCCCAGTCGGCTGGAGCAACTGATCGCGACGGCGCCCGACTGGTGCGACGCGGCCTTGAAGGGCCGGGCGCGCGGCCTGATCGACCGGATCATCGCCTCGGGCGTGTCGAAGACCAATATGGGCGGGCCGCTGGACGCGGGTCTGCTCAAGCCCGGCCGTCGGGTGCTGATCGTGGATCAGACCTTTGGCGACGCCTCCATTGGCTATGGGCTGGCGACGGAAAACAGCTTCTCGGACATGCTGGCGACGGCGCGGCGCGACGAGCCGGGCGCCCAACTGATCGTCAAACGCCACCCGGCGGTGGCGGCGGGGCGCAAGTCGGGCTGCATCCCGGCCCAAGAACTGGACGGCGTCACCCTGATCGACACCGACGTGCGGCCCGCCGACCTGCTGGCGGCGGTGGACGCGGTCTATGTCGTGACCTCGGCCCTGGGGTTCGAGGCCCTGATGCGCGGCCTGCCGGTGCGCTGCTTCGGCGCCCCCTTCTATTCGGGATGGGGCCTGACGACGGACGCGGTTTCGACCGAACGGCGCGGCGCGGCGCGGGATCTGGAGCAGGTCGCGGCGGCGGCGCTGATCGCCTACACCCGCTATGTCGATCCTGTCACCGGCCAGCGCTGCGAGGCCGAGCAGGCGCTGGAACGGCTGATTGCGCTCCGCGACCGCGCCGACCGGCTGGCGGGCGACTGGGCCGCCGTCGGCTTCGCCCCGGCCAAGCGCCCGCCGGTGCGCCGCCTGTTGAACTCGCCCAAGGGCCGGGTCCGCTACTTCTGGCGTTCTTCCGCCGCCGTCGCCCATGCGCGGGCGACGGGCGGCAGGCTGATCTGGTGGGCCGGCAAGGAGACGCCGAAGATCCGCGCCGCCGCCGACGCCTTCGAGGGGCCGGTCGTGCGGATGGAGGACGGCTTCATCCGTTCGCGCGGCCTGGGCTCGGACTTCTTCGGCGCCCTGTCCGTCGCCCTGGACGATCAGGGCGTCTATTACGATCCCACCCGGCCCAGCCGTCTGGAAAGCCTGATCGAGGCGGGCGAGCCGGCGCCGGATCAGGCGGCGCGGGCCGAGGCCCTGCGTAATCGCGTGGTCGAGGCGGGCCTGTCGAAATACAATCTGAAGGGGGCGGGGGTCCCCGCAAGCTGGCCCAAGGACAGGCCGATCCTGCTGGTCGTGGGTCAGGTCGAGAACGACCGCTCGATCATGATGGGCTGTGGTCCTGACCTGCGCACCAACTCCGGGCTGGTGAAGGCGGCGCGGGCGGACCATCCCGACGCCTTCCTGATCTATCGCAATCACCCGGACGTGACGGCGGGCAACCGGCCCGGCCTGCTGGATCATGCAGCGATGGAGGAGGTCGACGCCTCCGCCGACGATCTGGACATTATCGACTGCCTGAACGCCTGCGACCGGCTGGCGACCCTGACGTCGCTGACCGGGTTCGAAGCCCTGATGCGGGGCAAGGCGGTCAGCGTCTATGGCCGGCCCTTCTATGCGGGCTGGGGCCTGACCGACGACAAGCTGACGTTTGATCGCCGCACCCGTCGCGCCAGCCTGCAAAGCGTCATCCACGCCGCCCTGATCGGCTATCCCGTCTATGTCACGCCCGGGGGGTGGCCGTGCGAGGCCGAGGATCTGGTCGAGGCCCTGATCGCGGCGCGCGATCATCCCCTGCCCGCCCCGCCGCGCGGTCGTATCAACAGATGGTGGCGCGGCATCAAGGCCAGTCTCGACCGGAGCCTTCCACCGGCCTATTGAGGAAGTTCGTTATCGCTACGGACCTGTCCGGCCGCGAGGCGCCCGAACTTCGCCGCAACGCGCGCCCACAAAACGGACGCCGTCAGGGAGCCTGCCTCCCTCATGCAGCGAGGCGCCGCGCGCCGAGCGTTAGGGAACCAAAAAGTTGCAAAAAGCCGTCATCTCCGCCACCGGCCTGTTCACGCCGGAGCAGTCGATCTCGAACGCCGAGCTGGTCGCCGCCTACAACGCCTGGGCCGACAGCTGGAACGCCGAGAACGCCGAGGCCATCGCCGCCGGCGAGCTGGAGCTGAAGACGCCCTCGTCGGAGGGCTTCATCGAGAAGGCCTCGGGCATCAAGTCGCGCTTCGTCATGGACAAGAGCGGCATTGTCGATCCTTCCAGGATGCTGCCCAACCTGCCCGCGCGCGGTAACGACGAACTTTCGATCATGGCTGAGATGGCCGTGAAAGCCGCGCAGCAGGCCATCACGGCCTGGGGCAAGCCGGTCAGCGAGATCGGCGCCGTCATCTGCGCCGCGTCCAACATGCAGCGCGCCTATCCCGCCATGGCCATCGAGGTGCAGCAGGCGCTGGGGATCGAAGGCTTCGCCTTCGACATGAATGTGGCCTGTTCCTCGGCCACGTTCGGCATCAAGACGGCGGCGGACTTTGTGGCCTCTGGCTCGGCCAAGGCCGTGCTGATGGTCAATCCCGAGATCTGCTCGGCGCACCTGAACTTCAAGGATCGCGACAGTCACTTCATCTTCGGCGACGTCGCCACCGCCGTCATCGTCGAGGCCGAGGATCAGGCCGGACCGGGCGGCTGGGACATCGTCGGCACGCGGCTGAAGACCAGCTTCTCGAACAATATCCGCAATAATTTCGGCTTCCTGAACCGCGCCGCCCTGCCGACGGGCGAGAGCGAGCCGGTCGGCTCCGACGGCCTCAGCGACAAGATGTTCGTCCAGCAGGGCCGCAAGGTCTTCAAGGAGGTGGTGCCTATGGTTTCGGAGATGATCCTGGACCACGCCACCGAACTGAACCTGGACCCGCACGGCCTGAAGCGGATGTGGCTGCACCAGGCCAACATCAACATGAACCAGATGATCGGCAAGAAGGTGCTGGGCCGCGAGCCAGAGGCCGAAGAGAACGTTATCATCCTGGACGACTACGCCAACACCTCGTCCGCCGGGTCCATCATCGCCTTCCACCTGAAGCAGGACGGCTTCGCGCCGGGTGAGACGGGCCTGATCTGCAGCTTCGGCGCAGGCTACTCGGCGGGCACGGTTTTTGTGCAAAAGCGGCCCTGAATCCACATAACGGGAATCATTATTTCCGGCGGCGCTTGCACTGTTCGAGTTTTTTTGCAAACCGTTACGGGTGTCGAGACCAAGGGGGATGGCGCCCGAATGACTCAGACTTCTTCACCGTGGGCGGAAAAGCTCAGCGATCCGTTGGCCCATGACGTGGCCACGGTCCTCAAACATATGGGCGGCTCGGCCCACATGGACATCGTGGTCAACTGCGTCGCGGCGCTGAAGCGACAGCGCGGCGAGTCGGTGGCCCAGGACCTGAAGGCCAAGATCGTGGAAGTGTTCGAACGTTACCGCGACCTCTTCATCAAGCCCTTCGGCGAGAACTCGTTGCGCTGGGCCCTGGCGCCGGGCGTGGCCTAGACAAGCTTTCAGGCGAACGAAAAGGCCCGCTCTTTCCAGAGCGGGCCTTCGTCGTATCTAGCGCCAGACTTTGAGGTCAGGTCTTAGAAGCGACGGACGTAGCTGACCGAATAGGCGTCAGCCTCGCCGCCGTTGTCGCGGAAGTCGCGACGGGTCCAGTCGGCGCGGACGCCGTTGACGCCGTCGACGTAGTAGTTGGCGCCGACGCCGTAGTTCCAGCTGTCACCGCCGACATCCGTGTTGGCGCCGGGGAACTCCTGCTTCAGCTCGGTGTGGCCGTAACCGCCGCGCGCGAACAGTTCCAGCTTGTCGCTGACCGGGTACTTGCCGACCACGTAGCCGGCGGCGTCCCACTCGTGCTTGGTCGAGCCGTCGATGCCGGCGACAGTGAAGTCGTCGTCCTTGACGCCCACCGAGGCTTCGGTCTCGACGGCCAGGTAACGGTTCAGGTTCACGCCCAGGCGGCCGGTCACGGCGCCGGTCGTGGCGGAGTCGCCTTCAAGATGCGTGTAGCCCAGCGAGCCGTATCCACGGGCCTCAGGACCAGATTGAGCAAAGGCCGGAGCGGCGATTGCAGAAATGGCGGCGGCGGCGAGAAGAATGTTACGCATTGTTTCTATAACTCCTAGTAAAACCAGATGTGGTGACTTCTGCGGTCACCGGCCCCATCCAGCGTGGAGTTAAATGGGTATCCGGCCTAGCCGTTCCATAGGCCATCGAATACACAGGCAAGAGTGTGAGCACACTGGCACATACAGCGTTACGTTGATCGTGACCTTATTTCGTCACGAAAAAGGCGGCCCCGAAGGACCGCCTTTGCACGCTCAAGCCTGAGAGGGGGCTTAGCGGTCCTTTTCGCGCTCCTCGCCCGAGCGGGCGGCCAGCGCCGCCTGGGCCGCCGCCAGACGGGCGATGGGCACGCGGTAGGGAGAGCAGGAGACGTAGTCGAGACCCACGCTCTCGCAGAAAGCGATGGACGACGGGTCCCCGCCGTGCTCGCCGCAGATGCCCATCTTCATGTCAGGCTTGACCGCGCGGCCGCGCTCGGCGGCGATGCGGATCAGGTCGCCAACCCCGTCCTGATCCAGACGCACGAAGGGATCGGTCTCGAAGATGCCCTTGTCCAGATAGGCCTGCAGGAAGTGGCCCGAGTCGTCGCGGCTGATGCCGAAGGTCGTCTGGGTCAGGTCGTTGGTGCCGAAGCTGAAGAACTCGGCGTACTCGGCCAGGTCGGCGGCGCGCAGGGCGGCGCGCGGCAGTTCGATCATGGTGCCGACCAGGTAGTCGACGCTGTCGCCGGCGTCGGCGAACACAGCCTTGGCCGTGCGGTCGGTCAGCTCGCGCAGGAACTTCATCTCCAGACCCAGGGCGACCAGCGGGTGCATGATCTCCGGGATCGGCGCCAGACCCGACGTCTGCTTGACCTCCAGCGCCGCCTCCAGGATGGCGCGGACCTGCATCTCGTAGATCTCGGGATAGGCGACGCCCAGGCGGCAGCCGCGGTGGCCCAGCATGGGGTTGGTCTCATGCAGTTCACGCGCGCGACGCTTCAGCTTTGCCGCGTCCAGACCCGAGCCGGCGGCCAGGGCGTCGATGTCGGCGTCGGTGTGCGGGATGAACTCGTGCAGCGGCGGGTCCAGCAGGCGGATCGTCACTGGCAGACCGGCCATGATGGTGAACAGGTCGGCGAAGTCGGCCTTCTGGAAGGGCGCGATCTTGGCCAGCGCCAGGCGGCGGCCCTGCTCGTCGTCGGCCAGGATCATCTCGCGCACGGCGGCGATGCGAGCCTCGTCGAAGAACATATGCTCGGTGCGCGACAGGCCGATGCCCTCGGCGCCGAAACCGCGCGCGGTCTTGGCGTCCAGCGGGGTCTCGGCGTTGGCGCGGACCTTCAGACGGCGCACGCCGTCGGCCCAGGCCATCAGGGTCTGGAAGTCGCCCGTCAGTTCCGGCTCGATCATGGCCACGGCCCCATCAAGGACCTCGCCCTTGCCGCCGTCGATGGTGATGACCTCGCCTGCCTTGAAGGTGCGGCCGCGGGCGGTGAAGGTCCCGGCCTTCTCATTGATCGAGATTTCACCGGCGCCGGAGACGCAGGGCCGCCCCATGCCGCGCGCCACGACAGCCGCGTGGCTGGTCATGCCGCCCCGCGCCGTGACGATGCCGCGCGCCGCGTGCATGCCGTGGATGTCCTCGGGCGAGGTTTCCTCGCGTACCAGGATGACGGCGTCTCCGACCTGCGACAGGCGCTCGGCCTCGTCGGCGTCGAAGACGATCTTGCCGGTGGCCGCGCCGGGCGAGGCCGGCAGGCCCGCCGCGACGACGGTCCGGGCGGCGTTGGGGTCCAGCGTCGGGTGCAGCAGTTGATCGAGCGCGGCGGGCTCGACCCGCGACACGGCCTCTTCCTGCGAGATCACGCCCTCGGAGGCCAGATCGACGGCGATCTTCAGCGCCGACTTGGCCGTGCGCTTGCCGTTGCGGGTCTGCAGCATCCACAGACGACCCTGCTCGACCGTGAACTCGATATCCTGCATGTCGCGGTAGTGGCTTTCCAGCCGCCCGACCACGTCGACGAACTCGGCGAAGACGACCGGCATGGCCTCTTCCATCGAGAGGGCGGTCTCGCCCATCTCCTCGCGCCCCGCCTTGGTCAGGGACTGCGGCGTGCGGATACCCGCGACCACGTCCTCGCCCTGGGCGTTGATCAGGAACTCGCCGTACAGCTTGGCTTCGCCGGTCGAGGGGTTGCGGGTGAAGGCCACGCCCGTCGCCGAGGTCTCGCCCATGTTGCCGAACACCATGGACTGGATGTTGACGGCCGTGCCCCAGCTTTCGGGGATGTCGTGCATGCGGCGATAGAATTTCGCGCGGTCGTTCATCCAGCTGGCGAAGACGGCCGAGACGGCGCCCCACAGCTGGTCATGCGGATCCTGCGGGAAGGGCTGGCCCAGCTCGCGTTCGACCAGGACCTTGTAGTCGGCGACCACTTTTTCCCAGTTCTCGGCGGTCAGATCGGTGTCGATCGAGACGCCCAGACGATCCTTGTGGTCGTCCAGAACCTCTTCGAACTGATCGTGGCCGATGCCCAGCACCACATTGGAATACATGGTGATGAAACGACGATAGCTGTCGAAGGCAAAACGGCGGTCGCCAGACAGCCTGGCCAGACCCTCGACCGTCTGGTCGTTCAGGCCCAGGTTCAGCACCGTGTCCATCATCCCCGGCATCGAGGCCCGCGCGCCCGAGCGCACCGAGACCAGCAGGGGGTTGGACGCGTCGCCGAAGGTCTTGCCGACAATGCCCTCGACGGTTTTCAGCCCGGCGGCGGCCTGTGCGGCCAACTCGGCCGGATAGGTTTCGCCGTTGGAGTAATAGTGGACGCAGGCTTCCGTGGTGATCGTAAAGCCGGGCGGCACCGGAAGGCCGAGAGAGGACATCTCGGCTAGGTTCGCGCCCTTGCCGCCGAGAAGGTTCTTCATCGACGCATCGCCGTCAGCGGAGCCCCCGCCGAAGCCGTACACCCACTTGGTCATCTTGCAGTCCCTGAGCCGTGGTCGTTGCACGAGACTTTCATTGAGTCCCGCGTCCGGCAGCCTGACTAGCGCGCTGCAGGTGCGAAGGCCATGCCGGGGCCGTAACAATCCGTGAGAGGATGTGTCGTTCCCACCCCGTTT